>CAYNOY010000001.1:0-48508 GCA_964399015.1 Candidatus Woesearchaeota archaeon
ATAATGGTTGAAGTAGAAATTAGAGTTAAAACAAATGAATTGGCTACAAATAAATTGAGAAAGTTGGCTGACGAAAAATCAAGTTCAGAAGAAACTGATTATTATTATAAGTTTGGCAAGGATGATGTTCGGAGTTTTATTATACGTTTTAGATATAAAGATGGTAAAAAAATATTGACATTTAAGGGATCTTCGGTGCTTGATACAGATACTGCTTGGCAAGAATGGGAGCAAGAAATAAAAGATCCAGATGTTTTGCGTAATCTTCTGAAATCTAATGGGTTTGAAGAATTTCTTGTAATTAAAAAGCATAGAACAAAATTTAGTTATGAAGATTTTGAAATTAATTTAGATAAAATAGAGAATCTTGGAGATTATATTGAAATTGAACTTATTGGAGAAGATGCGAGTGCACTTAGGGAAAGAGTTATTACATTTGGAATAGAAAAGTTAGGTTTGGATTCTGGAGATCTTATTGAAAAGGGTTATGTAAAATTAATGCTTGGGGAATAATTATTTTTTGGGTGTTTTGTTTATAGATAGCTTTAAATAATATTTATTATTAGAATTTATATGAGGTTGATGATAGTTGATTAGTGAAAATGGAATTTAGATTTTTTAAGGTGATTTTTGAGGAGCAGACATATATGAATTTGTTTTATTTGTTGCTTGCGTTTCCGTTGGGGATTTTTTATTTTGTTTTTTTGGTGACTGGGGTTTCGTTGGGGGTGGGGCTTGCGATTACTTTGATTGGGATTCCGCTTTTGATTTTGATGTCGTTTTTATGGTATTGGATTGGGATTTTTGAGGGGCAGTTGACTTCTTCTATGTTGGATATTGATATTCTGCCTATAAGAAGTGGGGCTTTTGAACAGAAGAATTTCTTGCAGATTGTGATGAAGCATTTGAGTGAGCCTATAACTTGGAGGAGTTTTGCGTATTTGTTGTTTAAGTTTCCTATGGGAATTTTGTCTTTTGTTAGTGTGGTTGTTTTGATTTCACTTTCTTTGAGTATGTTTATTTCTCCTTTTATTTATTATTCAGGAGTTGATTATTTTGAAGAGGGATTTATTGTTTTAAATGGGAATCCTGTGATTACTGCGGATTGGCAAGTGTTTGTGTTATCTATTTTGGGGATTCTTTTGTTGTTTATTTCGCTTCATATTTTGAATGGTTTGGCGTATGTTTCTGGGATGATTGCTAAATCTTTTTTGAGTAAGAGGGTTAAGAGACGGGGTAGGCGAAATGGTTGGAAGGCAGATGTGAGTGTTGGAAAGAGTGTTGGTAGGAGAATAGTTGGGAAGAAGGTTGGGAAGAAGGTTGGTGGAAGTGGGGTTGGGAAGAAGAGAAGGTGAATGTTTGTGTGGAGGGGAGTTGGAAGGTGAGAGGTTTATTTAGGTTAAGGGTGGATTATTTTAGAAGATTTGGAGTGTTTTGTTCTTTAATGTGGTAAAACTAAAGTATATAAGTAAATATAAAGCATTAAAATCTATATATTCATGGTTAAAAATGAATCAAAGCCTTTGAGTTTATTGAAGGAGTGTTATGGAACAAATGAATGGTCGGAGAATTCTGGAATTTGTCGTAATTGTAAGTTGAAAGAAGCTTGTGGTAAGGCTAAATTGAAGAACGCTGAAGGGATTTAGTTTTGGGTTCTTATGAATTAATGATATGAAATGAATATAAGTAATTTATCATAGTAATAATTAAAAAGTTGGATTTGGTGGATGAATTATGGTTGTTGAATCAGAAAGTGATCCGAGTGAATTAGTTCAAGAATTGAAGGCACAGAATGCTATTCTTAGGGGGCAGGTTGCAGGTTATGAGTCTCGGATAAAATCGTTAGAACAGGCAATAGGGAAAGATAAGAAAAGGGAGAAGAAAGATTCGGGTATTGAATGCGGGATACTTAAACATGAAGATGGAGATGGAGAGATTCAAATTTTAGGGAGAGGGAAAGTGGTTTGTCCATATGTTGGAACACATGAAGGAACTCTTACTGGGACATTTCAATATTGTAAATTACTTGGAGGTAAACCTCTTTCAGGAACTATGGAAGAATGTAGGCATAGTAGGTATAGGGGTTAATGTTTAAGGTGGAAATTATGATTTATTGGGAGTGTAGGATATAAAATAAATTAATTGGTTTTTATGATTAGATGAATATGGCTGAAGATGGATATATTTTAAGGCGAGGAATTTTGTTGAGACAGAGGTGGTGGTTAAATGGGAGAAGTGGGGAGCAGGTGGAGAATGGGGTTGGGGCTGATGGGGTTATTGAAGAGATTGTGCAGAATCATGAACTTTATGAGTATATGAGAGATTTTGTTGATGGGAAGGGGCTTGGTTTGGGGAGATTTATTTCTGTGCCTGATGATGAGAATGTGATTAATGTTACTTATGGAGTTGTTTTGACGGGGAATCTTCTTAGGCCTTTTAGTGTTGAGCAGTATTTGGGTTTTTTGAATCCGCCGAAGATTGAGTATGATATAAGGTTGGAAGATTATACTAGGTATGAGACTCGTTGTTTTCCGAGTGAAGATGATGTTTTTCAGGGACTTGTTAATATTGTGCAGTGTCCGAAGAGGTGTACTGTTGATTTTGCTGAGTTGCGGGGGATTGGTGTGGTTGGGGGTTGTGGTGGTGGTGGTGGTGAATGTGGGAGTGGTGGTAGTGGTGATGGTGGTGAGGGAGATGGTGATGAGCGAAAGCGAATTGAGGGTTGTGGTGAGTTGGGTGATGGTAGGGTGATGAAGTTGGAGAGAGGTGAGTTTGGGATTGGAGAAGGGGATTTTAAGTGGGTTGATTGATGAGTTTTAGAATTGTTTAAGTGGTGAGAACGTAATTATTGAAACTTGATTTTCTTTTTCAGGATATTAGGTATTATAATTGCCATTTAAAATTTTCATAAATATTTAGGAATTAAACTTATCTAAAGGAACTTGGTGTTGAGGGTCTACTGAAAGTGGGAGTCGAAGGTCTGCTAAAAGTTGGTCTTGAGGAACTTGGCCGTGAAGGTTTACTATAATTATTTGAGGGTTTATTAAAGTTACCATAGTTTGGATTACTAAAATTGCCTTTTAATCCGGGGTATCTATTTCCAGAATTATTTGACCTCTGTCTGAATGTTTCCCTAATGCCTGGAATTTGTGAAGGTCTCGTATGTGTTTTTGCATTCTCACCTTGAGTAGGAGTATTCATATTCCTTAAAGAATTGCCTTGACCATATTGTTGTTTAAAACTATCAATTAATCCGGGCATTTGTGAAACTCTATTTTGTAACTTACCTGAATTAGTGGGGGGATGTAATGGGGATGTATTTTGGGGTCTTAGTGATTGGTGTGGCCCATGTAAACTTGTTGACGGATTATTTTTAAAGGCATTTAACTGGTTTGTTGATGGATTATATCTTTGATGTACACTTAATATATTTTGATGATAACTTTCTTCTAATGAATGCCCTGCTTTTGGAACTCCGTAATATTCATTAAACTTTATTCCACCTTTAATTTTAGTTGCATCATTTCCAGAAGATGTATAAAATTTATTCCATGAAATTTTTATTGCATCTTTTCCAATAGGAATTTTAAATCCAAATCCGATTACATTATCACTATCTGGTTTAATTAATTGAAGATGTGGTAAGGGGGTTGTTGTTACATGATCATTATCTTTAAAACTTTTCTTTTCACCTATATTTTGATATATTTTAATTTCTTTCACTCCTGCTTTTATTGCTGCAGCCTTTACTCTAAGTAAATAGCCAGGGCCATCTGCCATTGGAGGAGCTATTAAATGAAGTGTTTCTGCTTTAACTTGTCCTGCATTTGCTAAATTAATAAACTCATAGCCTCCTTGACTATGGCACCATGCATCTGAGATTATTAATTTTTTAATTCCTTTTTCTTGATCTCCAATACCTACAAATGGAACTCCCACATGGCTCGCAACACAATTTATTGAATTTAAGATTTTATTCCCTGTCCAATTTGAAGATAATACATGATCATATGTTTCCCCGAATGGATTGGTTGCACCTTGAAATTTTTTGGTTTGTGCATCATCAATTCCATTTGAAAATCCTATAAATGATGCATTATCTGAATAAACTGTTCCAGGTTCTGAATTTAGCTTTTGATTTAAAGTGACATATTTCTGAGGAAGATTACGCTGAATTTTTGGAATTGTAGTTGCGGATTTTTGAGAATTATTTTGATTTATTGCTCTTCTTCTAAACCATCCGGCATTTGAACTTTCTATCGAAGAAAATGTAGTTCCAGCAAGAACCATTGCAACCAGTGATGCTTTAATTAATTTTTTCATTATTACTAATATACTTAGGACTATTTATATTCTTTCAGTATTAAAAATATTTTAAATATTCTAATTAGAGTTTTTCTCAAATTAATAATTTTTTGGGTGACTACAACAGGTTATTTTTTCTTTTTTGTGGACACCTTGAATTATGTAGGTTGTTGGGAGGGGATTAATCTCGTAAAATATTCAAAAAACGAAACATTAAAATACTATTAATTCTTATAATAATCGTGAAGATTCTCATGTAGCGGCTTTAATAGTTTCGGACGAGGAAGCCTTAACTGAGACATGGGGGTCTTAAAACCCCATCTTTACAAAATAATTTTTTAAAAATAGTAGTAAATTATTTCCCCATCAACTCTCTCTGATTAAAATATATCATAATCACAGCCCCCAACAGAAATACCCAATCAACAAATACAGCCAACCCTACACAAACTAATGCAATTAAACTATTAATAACAACTTTCCAATTTATACTCTTATTCTTATTCTTAGAACCCTTAATCTTCTTCACCTTTTTCATTTTATCTTTCACCTTTTCTTTTTGTTTCATTTTAATTTTATCAACCATTATTCTTCTATTCCGATAATTAACTTCTTTAACTTTTTCTTTTGTTTCTTTTCTTCCCTAACTTTTTCTTCTTCTTTATCTAAGTAATTTTCATCATTAATAATACTTTCGCCAGTTTCTTCTTCTAATTCGGTTCTTGCATTCTTTGCAATGTCTCCTCCTTTCCTGGAAACTTCAATATGCTCTTCAAATTCTTCGGGATTTTGAGTTCTTTCAATCTCAGCTGTAGATGCTTCTCCAAGCATATTAAAAATTAATTCTAAATCTGTCATATGGTCTCTTAAGTTTTCGTTTTCTCTATCTAATCCCTTTAATTCTTTATACTCTTTTGGAGTTATTCCAAAACTAGCCTTAGAAATCTCTGCTGTTAGGATTGCAAAATCACTTTGTTCTTCAATACCTCTCTTTTTCCATTCATCTGTTAAATCTTGCCTTACTGCAATCCCCCTTAATCTTCTGTTAATCCATTCCTTAGAATATCCTTTTTTTTCATAAATTCCTTTCATCCTTTCTTGTGCTAATTCAGGATTCTCAATTTCTTCAATCCTTTCACTTCCAACCCTTGCAAGCCATAACTTGAATGGTTCTGCTTTTTTTGAAGGAATAGATTGAATAATTCTAAATATTGTTTCTTTATTTGCACAATCTGTTAAATAATATTTTTTATCAGAAGATTTTAATTTCAGTTGGTGACAATTTGTCACCATCTCATTTCCTTCATCACGCAATCTTTGAATTAATTTATTCCAATATTTTCTAGCTTTTTGAAAATCTTCTTGTTCAGTCAAAATCGCAACAATATCCACAATAGAATAAAACCATTCATCTTCATGCCAAATTCTTCTTATTTCTTTATTTCCAAAAACAATCAATTTTTTATCTTCACTCATTTTTAACCCTCTCCATTCAATAACTTATTTTTAAATCACTTACTCTTAATAAAATTATCTAGATCTATCGACTCTTAATAAATTCTCTCAATAACCTCAAAACATCTTCTTGCTTGTTGGGAAGGAAATTAATTGAACCTGCGTTCTTGTGGCCGCCGCCTTCTACGAATGCGTTAGGTAGCTTTTTATTTAACAATGTGATAAGTTCGTGAACTGAGAAGTTTGCTTCGTCTGTTGCTCTCATTGTTAGGGCAGTGTTCATTACACCTACTGATACTAGGCTCGTGATACCTTTTGTTTTCTGTAAATCATCGTGAACCATTCCTACGCACATGCCTGGCTTTGGATAGAATCCGAAACCTGGGAATGTATGATCGATGTCTAGAGTTTGTAATGTGACTTTGTTGTTTGATTTTGTTGTTATTTCTTCTGTCTTTGCGTTAGCATTTGAAATAGCTAAACCTTTTGCTTGAAGTTTTCTGATGTGTGGTGCAAGAAGAGCTACTAATGCTTTTTGTTTTTCTCTAGGTTGTCCGAATATTGTTTCCATATATTCTCTGACTTCCATGAATCTAACTTTTGCAGATACAAAGTCAATTACTGTTGAAATGTCATGAAGAAGGTCTTTTGAGTAACCTTCTTTCTTTGCGATAGCTAAATAATCTTCGATTATTTTGGGGTTTGCTAATTCTATTCTGTCAGCTAAACCTGCCATTGCTGGAATTTGTGTTATGTTTTCTACCTCGGGGTTGATTAGTCTTGCTAATTCTGTACAAAGCATACCTGCTGAAAATGCTGAGCCGTTTTCTCCCACTAAGAATGGGTTAATGTGTACTAGAACTTCTTTACTTATTACGTCTTCTTCTGAGAAGTGGTGGTCTACAACTATGAATTTCATTCCGTGGACTTTTCCGTGTTTGATTGCTAAAAGATCTTCTGGGCTTGAGCCGTTGTCTGCGATTATTACTAGGGGCATTTTGTTTGAGAACTTTGCTACGTTTCTTAGTGATTGTGCTGCGTCTCTGATTGCGTCATCGATTTCATAGAATGGTGCTGCGCAAGGAGCTCTTAGGAAAAATTCCCATGCTGCTTTTTCTGATGATTGTTCTTTTAAGATTAAAGGTAAGATTGCTCTTTCTAGTGCAAAACCTGCAGAGTAACCGTCTGTATCATTGTGGTGTCTTACGATTATTGGTCTGTTTTGAATTACTGCTAATCTTATTTCAGTTGCAGCATTTACGAATCTGTCTTTTAATTTGTCTAGTATTGGGCTTTTTACTAAGAATGGTACTGGTTCGATTGCTGCTCTTTCTTTTTGAGTGTTTAATATTTTTTCTAAATATTCTTCGTGTTCGTCTTCGCTTAGCTTTGAGATGTTTTTGATTTCTCCTTCTAATTCGCCCTTGAATTCTTCGACTTGGATTCTTGCTTTGATTACGTCTCCTTCTTGGATTTCAGGGTAAGCTCTTTCTCCAGGTCCTTCGAATCCTTTTAGTCCTAGTGTTGCTGTTCCGTCAGATGTTATGAAAATTGTTGGTCCGCCTGTTTGAACAATTCTTTCTACAACTCCAGTTACTTGAAGTGATTGTTTTGTCATATCAGAGTTTATTTCAGATAGTTGTATTTCTTTTGTTTCTTCAAACTTTGCTTTTTCTTCTCTAACAAAAGGTTTGTCTCTCTGGAAGTTTGGTTTACCAAATGGTTTTTTATTTTGTTTTGGATTGAATTTTTGTTTTGCCATGTTATTGTTTGTTCTGTATTTTATTATTAGTTATATTTAGTTTAATTATTTTGGGTTTATAATACTATTGGGTAGGGTCTATTGAATCTGCTTGGTGATAATCTATGTCTGTTTTTACTGGGCTATGACCCCTTCTTATTACATCGTTTCTTTCAGTAATTGATCTTCTTACTAATGATTCTTCAAAATGTTTTGTAGGTCTTTCAAAATCCTCTTCTTTTTCAAAACTTAATATTGATTCTAATTGCATTCTTATTATTCTTTGTGTATCTGGATCTAATTCAGTGTTTTCTGCCATTAGTTTCAATCCTTCTGCATCTTCGTATCTTGCGAATACCTTGTAGGCAAGTTCAGGATCTTCTCGGATAAGTTCCATTCTATTCCTATTAGAGTCTTGAATAACTTCGTGATACCACTTAGTTTGACCGCAGTCCTTACTTTTTACAGGATATTGAGGATTATTTTCAGTGTAATCTTCTAATCTAATGTATGATTTTTCTTTTGCCATCTTAATATTATAGAATTATTTTATTATATAAAGGTTTCGGTTTTGTAATTACTGAGTAGTTACAATTATTTGCCTTCAGCTAGATCTTCAATTGAAGGTTCGTCTTTCTTTGATTCTTCTGAAGGTGTTTCTTCTTTTGATTCAGTTTCGGATTCTTCTGTTGATTCTGATTCTTTATCTTCTGAAGGTTTTTTTTCAGATTCTTCATTTGATTCTGATTCAGTTTCTTTGTCTTCACATTTACAGTCTTCTTCGCCTGTTTTACAAGGGTCTGTATCTGAGCAACTGCATTCGCTTCCACATGAACTTTCTGTTGGTGGTTGCATCATCTTTTCTAATTCTTCTGGACTGAATTCTTGATAGTCTATTAATTTAATTTTAAAGTAAAGTGTTTTTCCTGCTAATGGGTGATTGATGTCTAGTGTTATGTCTTGGTCTGATACTTCTATGATTTTTGCAGGCATTTGTTGACCCTGAGGTGCTTGCATCATAAGCATCATTCCGGGTTTTGGTTCTTGATCTTGAGGTAGCACGTTTCGAGGAACTTTTTGTTTAAGTTCTTCTTTGTAATCTCCGTAACCTTCTTCTGGTTTGATTGTGATTTCTTTTTCTTCTCCTTTTTCCATTCCTATTACTGCGTTATCGAATCCTGGTACAACCATTCCTACGCCTGATACAAATTCTAAGGGTGCTTTTCCTTCTGAAGTATCGAATACTTCCCCTTCTTTGTTATCGAATCTTCCTTCGTATTCGATTGTTACTTTGTTGTTTTTTTCAACTGTCATGTTTTTTTGTAGTTGGAGGGGTTTAAAAGGTTATTGGTTTTGGAGTGTTTTGGTTGTTTTTGAGGTTGGATGGGGTGCAGATTTTTTCCGTCGCGAAAAGCCGCTCATGAAATCGCTTTCTCTTTTCGTCCCCTGAATAATGTTATGTTGTCAAGAATTTAATCGTGAAAGGGTAATTTTTGTTTATCGTTTGGAGTTATGATTTATGGAATGAGTTTGAAGGGTTGTGAAGAGGAGTTTTTTTAAAACTTAGAAATATTTAATAACTATCTATTTTTCTATATTTGATGGATTATAGAATATTATTGATACCTGTTTTGGGATTTATTATTGGTTATTTTACTAATTATCTTGCTATTAAAATGTTATTTTATCCACGGAAAGGGATTTGGGGTATTCAGGGAATTTTGCCTAGGCAAAGGAAAGAGATTGCTAAGAGGGTTGGTGAAGTTTCTGTTAGATTGTTGCCTTCTGAAGTTTTGAAAGTTGGAAGGATTCCAATTATTGGTTCTGCAGTTATGGATTACCTTAAGGGTTCTATTGAAAATCAGATTAATTCTCTTTCGTTAGATGAATTGGAGGATATTGTTTTCAAGGTTGCTAGGAAAGAATTGAAATTTATTACCTGGATTGGAGGAGTGATTGGGTTTTTGATTGGGTTGGTGCAAGTGGGATTGGTTTTTTTAGTTTGAGAACTTTTGTAGAAGTTTGTTTAGGGATTGTGGGATTATGTTATTAATCTTTATTAATAATCCGATATGCTAATACTCCGAAGACTACTAGTATTAATAATAATGAAATGAATGTTACGATTTTATTGTCGAAGTTTGTTACGATTCCTTCGAACACTAGGATGCCGCCTGTTGCTAGGCCGGTTATTTGGATTAAAAGTTCTTTATAGAATAGGCCTGTTAATAGGAGTGCGAATCCGATGAAGGCTAAGATATAATATCTTATTTGGTTGTAGTCGTCATTTGCTTGTTCCCAGTCTTCGTTGCATTGATAGTTTCTATCGCAGTATCCGTTTATGATTTCTGGAGTGTCTGGATTGTTTATTGCTCTTGCAGGATATGATTTTCCTTCAGGGTTCCAATTGCCTCCGATTGCTTCGCATCTTTCTTGAGTTTCAATTATTTCTTGAGTTTTGAATTCTCCGCAAAAGTCATTGTATTCGGGTTTTTCAAGAAATATGCTTAGACCTACATTTACTAAAGAGACTACTATTACTGTTAAGATAATGCTTACTAAGATTGATAATGCTAGCTTGTTTAGAGATGTTTTCTTTTTTGGCATGTATTACTTAGGGGTTTTGAGTTTATAATAGTTTTGATAGGTTCTAATTGGTTTGTGGTTATGGGTTGGGGGGATGGTGGATTAGTTGGATTTGGTTTGGTTGATTGTGTTTGAAGGTATAAATGTTTAAATATTCTGATATCTTAAGAAAATTATGGAGATAATTTTAGAGTTTAGGATTCGAAAGATTTATGACGGGCCTGTGGGTATGGGAGTTTTAGATGATGCGCCTTCGGTTACTAATCGGCCTCTTAAGAATCTTTTACATTTATTTAATAAGGAAGTAGGGGTTGAATTTAATTTACCTAGTTCTGAAAGAGAAATAGGTTATGATGTGGAAAGATTTGGTGAAAAACAATCAAAAACTTCTTTGGTTCCTTTGGATTATCCTAGCAGGGTGGCAGATACGATAGGATATGTTTTTAGGAATCCGAATTTAGAAATTGTTCTTAAAGATTATTTTAAACCTTCTAGTGAGAGAAGTCTTAATGGGGGAGATATTCATGCAGAAAAGGGAATTGGGTGTAAATTGAATTTTCAAGGGACTTATAAGGAAGGGCAGGTAGTGGAGAAAGCTAGACATGTATTGGAAGAGTTTTATGGTTCTTAATTGGTTTAGTGTATAAATGTTTAAATATATTGATTGTTTTTTGTAAGTTTAATGGCTGTTGATTTGGAAGATTTTAATGTGTTGCATCAGTATATGAGTCGATGTGTTGAGCTTGGAAGGCTGGCGCCTAACCATCTTAAGAAACCTTATGTTGGTGCGTTAGTTTTGAGGAAGGATGGGAAGGTTTTGGGTGAGGGTTATAGGAAATTTATTGATGGGACTAAGATGGTTTGTCATGCAGAAAGGGTTGCTATTGATAAGACTGGATTTTATGATTTAAAGGGGACTTATTTATTTACAACTCTCGAACCTTGTGTTTGGGTTAATGGAGATGAGCGAGGGAATGGGCGAAAGAGAAAGCAAATTATTGAACCTTGTTCTAAATTGATTGTTGATGAGGGTATTGAGACAGTAGTATTTAGTGAATTGGATAATTCTTTTACTATGAGTCCTGGGACCGGAGTAAATTATCTTAAGGATCATGGAGTGAAGGTTATTCAATATGAGGGATTAAGCAGAGAAATTTTGAGTAAACTTATGACGTATGAATGTAGAATCAATAGGGGTTTGCCTGGTTAGTGTTTGTGGGGGTTTGTTTTTGAGAGGGAATTTGATTAATAAAAAAACTAAGAGATTATAAAATTTTAATAATGTATCTTTAATTCATGCCGATTATAATCTGCTGAAATTTCTTTTAGGTTTGCGACATCTTTTGCATGACGGTCGGGTCTGAGTTTTATTATTCTTGGGAACCTTAATCCAAAACCTGAATTATAGGTTGGTGACCTTTGGATATTTTGATAAAGAATTGTTACAACTATTTTTGGTTTTATTTCAACTGACCTTCCTTTTTCTTTTGTGATTAGCGGTTTTAGTTTTTTTGTTAGTTCTGTGAATGATAGTCCGAGTTCTTCTTTTTCTTTTAGGCCAGATGATTTTCCTATTTCTAAGAATTTGTCTTCGTTTGAATTTAGGCATGAAAGAGTAAATGTTGCAAATGCTCCTGCTCTTCTTCCTTTTCCGTATTCTGCACCTGTGATAACTAGGTCTAGTTCGTTTTCAGCAGGTTTTAATTTTAACATGTGTCCGACTCTTGCACCTGGTTGGTATCTTGAATCTAGGTTTTTTATCATGACTCCTTCTTGATTGTCTTTTAATGCTTCTTGGTAAAAGATTTCGGCTTTTTTTGCATCGCTTGTTATTAATTGGTGGGCAGTTCTTATTTTGTATTTGTAGGGATGGACTAAATCTCTTAATATTTTTGTACGTTCTTTGAATGGTGTGTTGACTAATTCTTTTCCATTTAAGTAGAGAATATCAAATGCATTTATTTCTACTGGAAGTTTTTTTACTAACATTTCGATGTTGTGTTTTCTTCGGATTCTTTGAGAGACTGCTTCAAATGGTTTGTATTTTTTTGTTTTGGGATCAAAGCCAATTGCTTCTGAGTCGATTATGAAAGATTTTGCTTTGATGTGTTCTTTAATATATTTTATAACTTCTGGGAATTGTTTTGTTACTTCATCAAGTCTTCTTGTGAATATTTTTACAGTTCCTTTTTCGTCTTTGTTAATCATCATTCTGAATCCGTCATATTTGTATTCAAATATTGCCGGTTTTCCGACACGTTTGAAACCATCTTCGATTGATTCTGCTTTTAGTGCGAGCATTGCTTTTAGTGGATTTCCTGGAGTGATTTTTGTTTTTTGAAGTTCGCCTACACCCTTGCAAGCTTTTTCAATAACTGTTGCAAAATCTGCTATTTTGTCATAAGAATCTTGAACAGCTTCGGTATTTTCTTTTGTTTTTTCTTTGAAACAGGTTTCGACAATTGAATCTCGGATTGTTCCTGAAGCTACTCCAATTCTTAATTGTCCTAATAATGTTCTGATGATATATTTTGCTTCGATTCCCTCTGCAGATGTTAGGAGTTCTGAGATTAGTGAAAGTTTTTTGTCAACGGTTCCTTTTCCAATAAGCTCTGGAAGTTTTTTTAAATTTAATAATACTTTTTCAGTTGTTAATTTTTTTGTGAAAAGAGTTCCTTGTTTTTTCTTGTTCATTACTTCTTCAGCTACTTGACCTAGGTCTCCTATTTTTCTCCATTTGTTTACGATTTCTTTGTTGGGTATTCCTGAAGCTTTTGTTAATGCTTTGATACATAATTGTTCTGAGATGCCGAATTCTTTTTCAGAGTAATCTGGATAAACTTTTCCTTGTAGAAGATAGACGATTTCTTTGTCTTTTGATTTTATTATTTCTTTTAGAAGAATTGATAATATTTGAGATTTTTTAAGTCTTGATGGGGTTTGCTCTAAATCTTCGTAGACTTCGCAGAGTTTTTTGTATTCCATGGGTGCCTCTTTTATGAGTTGTTAAGGTGGTTTGGGTATATAAATTATTTCCTCTTGAAGTTATTTTCCTCCACCGCAGAAAGCCGGCTTAGAGAATCTTTGATTTTCTAATTCTTCAACTCTCTTTTGGAGAGTTGAACACTGTCGCCTTTCCCTTTCTGCACCTTGCGAATTGATATGTTGTTAAGAATTTAATTGAGAGTTAGTAGTTTTGGTTTTGTTAGAAGATTTATTCGTGGAGGGAATAGTTTTTTATTTTGGAGCATCTAAATATTTATAATCTTTGTAGATTTTTTGTATGAATGGATTTGCCCATATTAGAGAGTTTAGTTAATGAAGGGTTTGAAGTTTTGAGTAGTGTTTATTATAATTTTTCGGAGGAACCTAATTTTGAAGTTCCTAAAATTGTTGAAAGGAATATTTATTCGGGGATTTCGGGGATTTTTGGAGGGATAACTACTGGGATGATTCTTAAAAAATTTAAAAAAGAAATTACTCTGAAATCTAGGTTGGTTTATGCAGGGGCATTTACTCTTGGTATGAATGCGATATATTCCTTGCACCCTTCTTCAGAAATTGATTTTTTTGATGGAGGAAGTCTGGGATTATTTTTTGGTGCTTATGTTGGATTGAAATTAGGTGAAACAATTGATCGTGGGATTAATAATTTGCATGATCGGGTGATGGATGGATTAAGAAAAAAATATGGGATTGATGAAGAAAATAAATAATAAAACTACTTTCCTCTTCTCATTCCAGCTCTTACACTAGGTCTGTTCTTGTTCATTGGGCTCTTGTCTCTCAGTCCTCTTGATTTCAAACCTGCAGAAGTTAAACCTCTGTGAGATCTGTCTCTGTGAGATTTTTTAGAAATCCAGCCCATTGTTTTATCGTTTTTAATTTCAGGCCTTTGAGGGTCTACTAAAATTACTTCGAAAAAATAATGTTTACCGTCTTTAGCTAGGTTGTAGCTGTTGAGAACTTCAAGGTTAGGGAACTTTTTACTTGCTCTGTTTTCTGCTATCCATTGGTAGCTCATCTTTACTGTTTTTTTGATTGTATGTCTTTTTGTTTTTCTACCTTTGTTTGTTCTTGCTCTTTGTCGTCCTCCCCTTAGGACTCGAACTCTTGCTACAACAAAACCTTTTTTTGCTTTGTAACCTAGACTACGTGCTTTGTCTAAACGAGTTGGTTTATCAAGTACTGTAATAACTTCTTCTTTTCTCCAGCCGATCATTAGCTCTCTAAGTCTAGCTACGTCTGGTTTCTTCCAAAATTCTCTTAATGCGTGATATAATCCTTTTGCCATATTTTATTGTACTAAAGTTCGTTTAAAAACCTAACGATTGGTGATTTTTGCGATTAATTTAGGTCAATCGATATTCCCTTGGAATATTATATGAGCCTGCCAAGATTTGAACTTGGGACCCCTACCTTATCAGAGTAGTGCTCTGACCTGGCTGAGCTACAGGCTCGTATAAAAATTACTATCTAAATGAATTTATAAGTCTTTTGTAAGGTTATTTTCCTTCTAATTCTATGACTAGATTCCCGTCAACAAGGTCGTATGCTTTTACAGGTAAATTCATGTTAAGTGTTTTAGAATAAACTTTGTCTTTCCCGATGGCTTTTATTTCAATGCAACTTTCTAATTGATTGATGAAAATATCTTCGATGTTTTTGACTCCTGGAACTTGGAGGTTGTACATTACTTTTCCAGATAATCTTCTGACTTGGGATTTAGGTTCGACTTTTGGAAGTTTAGCTAACAATTTCATTTTTTCTTTTGATAGTTCTTTTTGAGGAGCTTGTGGTTTTTGAGTTGGATTAATTTCAGGGTTATTTGTTGGATTGACTGGTTTGCCGTTAACAAGGAATTGAACGTTCATGCCTCTGCGAGGTTGTTCTTGGGGGTTTCTATTTTGATTTACAGAATTTTCCATTTGTTTTTCAATCATTTTGATCATTGAGGGTAATTCTTTCATTGCGCCTTTTAGTATTTTTCCTATTGGAAGTCCGCCCATTAATCCTCCTAAGTTTATGTTTTCTAAAAAGTCTGGTTCTTTTGGTTTGATAGCGTCATTTTTTCCTAATAGGCCGTAATCTTTTTCATCAAACTGGGATTTTAAATTAGCTCCGCAATTAGGACAGAAGTCATAATTTTTTTTGAGGGGGTTGTTACACTTAGAACATTTTTGATTAAACATGGTTCTATTATTAAATCTGGTTCCTTTAAATATGTTCGTATGGAACCTACGGTTTCCTTACAAGTCACCCTCCCTCTAGTAGCTTCCTTCGGAGAAGTATCTTTTGATTGAATGTTCGTATGGAACCTACGGTTCCCTTACAAGTCACCCTCCATTTAGTAGCTTCCTTCGGAAGTTTACTATATGCTGGATGATAGAAACCTTTTTAATAATAAATTGCTTAGATATGTTATAAAGATGGGTGTCATTACATTTATGTGATTAGGCCAGGCGCCCGTTTTTGTGTTTACAAAGAGAAATTGAATAAATTTCCCTAGTATCACTAAACTAAAAGTTTAGTAATAAAAAAAAGAGAAGATGGATCAAGAAGAATTATTGAAAAAGTATGGTATAGACTTGGAAGTGCTAGAGAAGGAGCAGATGAAATTGGCTAAGAATTTGAAGTTGAAGGATAAAATTGATTTTTCTCTTGTTGAAACTTATGGGGCGATTGATAATATTTTTATTGGGAATAAAATGCTTTCTTGTGTGATTGTTTGTGATAAGAATTTTGAGATTTTGGATAGAGCTTATGTTTTGGATAAGGTGAAGTTTCCTTATTTGGCGGGATTTAGGAATTATCGGGAGCTTGAGTCAATGATTAAAGCTTTTGAGAAATTGAATGAGAAGCCAGATGTTTTGTTTATTCAGGGTCATGGGATTTCACATCCGCGTTTGGGGCTTGCGAGTCATTTTTCTCTTTCGACAGGAGTTCCAACAATTGGTGTTAGTAATTCTTTGGCTGATGCAGAAGTGAAGAAAGATGATGTTTTGATAGGTGATAAAAAGGTTGGGAAAGTGTTAATAAGTAAAGAAGGGAGTAACCCAATGTATATAAGTCCTGGAAACTTAATAACTATAGATAATTCGTATAAATTTGCTAAGGATTTGATTCGTTTGCCCCATAAAAGGCCTGAACCGATTCATTTAGCGTCGAAGTATGCGAAAAAAGTAAAAAAAGAATTAGCTCTCTGAGTTAAAATTTAAATCAAAAAAAGGAGGTAAAAATGCAACAAACACCAGCACAAACAGCTCAACCTGCGGCAGGTGGAAAGGCGGCGGGAAAGCCAGTAGTCGGAGGAGAATCGTCGAATAAGGGATGGTTAAAATGGGTTATTATAGCAGTAGTAGTTATCGTAGTAGCTGTAGGGCTATACTATTGGTTAATGTAATTTAACTTTTTATTTTTTTTATTTTTATGTGTTTATTTTTTTGATGGTGGGTGGTGAAAGGTTTTGGAGGGGGGGAGGGTGGTGAAGGGTTTTTTGGAGATATAGTTTGTTTGGAACAAACGAAAGTTTATTTTATGTCAGATTGGGAAGACGGAGTCTAACCCAATCTTCTAGTTTCTCAGAGAATTAAAAATTCTCTGATCCTTCAAGAGGTAGTGCTCTTGAAGTTATTGATAGTTTGTGAATTTTTGGGATTATGAAATAAGTTTGGAAATAATATGCACCATGCGGCTTAGAGAATCAAAGATTCTCTAATCCTTCAACTCTTTTTTTGAGAGTTGAAGTTAATTGAACCCGCGTCTAAATTATTTCATGCACCATGCGGGAATCGAACCCGCGTCTAAACCTTGGGAAGGTTTTATTCTACCACTATACCAATGGTGCTTGAGAGTGATAAGGGTTTTAAGTTTATTAAATTAATTATCTTTTCCAATAACTTTATTAATTCTTTTTTTGTTGATGGAGTATGGCTAATAAGAAAAAGTTTTATGTTACGACTCCGATATATTATGTTAATTCGGAACCTCATGTTGGGTCTGCTTATACGACTATAGCTGCAGATATTTTTGCGAGATGGCATAGGCTTTTGGAAGAGGATGTTTATTTTTTGACTGGGACAGATGAGCATGGTCAGAAGATTCAAGAGTCTGCTGAAAAGAAGGGGGTTAGTCCTAAGAAGTTTGTTGATGAGATTTCTGGGAAGTTTAAGAAAGTTTTTGAGGATTTGAATATTTCTAATGATGATTTTATTAGGACGACTGATAAGGATCATGAGAAGGCTGTTCAGGATATTTTGCAGAAGCTTTATGATAAGAAGTTGATTTACAAGGGCGAGTATGAGTCTTATTATTGTGTTGGTTGTGAGCAGTATTTGAATAAGGGGGATTTGGTTGATGGAAAGTGTGTTTTGCATAAGACAGAGCCTGAGAAGGTTAAGGAAGAGTCTTATATGTTTAAGCTATCGAGTTTTGAGGATAAGCTTTTGAAGTTGATTAAGAGTGGAAAGTATGAGATACTTCCCTTGAAAAAAAGGAACGAGGTTGTTTCTTTTATCGAGAGTGGTTTGAATGATATTTCTATTTCAAGGAAAAAGTCTAAGGTTAGTTGGGGAATTGAGTTGCCTTTTGATAAGGTGCATACTTGTTATGTTTGGGTTGATGCTTTTTGGAATTATTTGAGTGGATTGAGAACTCCTGCGAATCATAAAAAGTTTTGGTCGCCTGATTTGCAGTTGATGGCGAATGATATTTTGAGAGTTCATGCTACGATTTGGCCGGCGTTACTTTTGGGATTGAATATTGATTTGCCGAAGACTTTGTTTATTCATGGATATTTTACAGTTAATGGGCAGAAGATGAGTAAGTCTTTGGGTAATGTTGTTTCTCCGGAATATCTTATTGATAAATATGGTGCAGATTCTTTGAGGTATTTTATAATTAGAAATATTCCATTTGGAGATGATGGGGATTTTTCAGAAGAGACTTTGAAGGATAGGCATAACAATGAGTTGGCGAATAAGTTGGGGAATTTGGTTAGTAGGATTTGTGGATTGGTTGAGAGAAACGGAGTTGAGAAGTGCGATAAGTTGTTGAAGAAATTGCATTTGAAAAAGATTACTGGATTGATTGATAATTATGAATTGGATAAGGCGTTGAATGAGATTTTTGCTTTTATTGATGTTTGTAATGAATATGTTCAGAATAAGAAACCCTGGGAGACTAAAGATGGGAAGGTTTTGTATGAGGTGGTTGATTCGATTAAAGCTATTGCAATTTTGCTTTGGGCGTTTATGCCGGAGACTTGTGAGAAGATTGCGAAGCAGATGAAGTTTAAGTTAGAGTTGGATGAGATTGATAAGCCGATAAAAGTAAAATCTATAAAGAAGGGTGAGATTTTATTTGAGAAGGTTTGAGGTTATTTCCGTCCCGCAGAAAGCCGGTTGTCACCTTTCCCCTTTCTGCTCCTTGCATATTATTATGCTGTCAAGAATTTAATTGAGGGGTTTGATTGGTTCATTTTGTTTTGAGAGATTATTGTTTAAACTAAATCTTTTGCATGGAAGATCCTTTCTGGGCCTTCTAAAATATTTCTTCCTAAAACTTCATTGCAAGTTTCTAAATCTTTTAACCACCAAAGTTTTTTTCTTAGATTTTCCATGTGTTCATGATAATCTTCAACCTTTAATCTTCGGTTAATTGTTTCTACTATATGCTACCTACTACGAATATAGCGATTATTAAAACTAAGAGTATCGCAATCAACTCCTGGGAACATTTCTTCGGTCATATAGTCTGTTCTACTTTCAGAGAGGTATAAATCAACTTCTTCATCTCCCCTTAAATATTGATAAATTAATCTATGTCGCCCATCCAAATGTAAATATTTTTCGCAGGATGTTTTTGCTGGAACTGGTAAAATTTTTCTAGATTCTCCGAGTTTTATAATGTCACGTAATTTTCTTGGTTCTACCCAACCTTCTCCAGGAACTATTTGATTGAATCTTGCTTGTATTATTTCTTCCATGTTAATTTTTGGATAATTTGGAGGTTTATAATATTATTGTTTGATAAAACTTAAATAGGCTGAAATAAGAATTATGTTAGTTGAGGTGAAAACCTTAGATTATTCTGAGAGTTATGGAGGTTAAAATATTTGAGAGATTAAGATGGATGAAAATAGAAATGAAATTGAAGTTTTGAGAAATAGGAGGGACATAATTGATAATTCTTTTGAAGAACCTTTCCAGGATTTAGAAAGGATTTATGGGCAGGTTAAAAAGAGTTTTCCTGAAGTTGTTAGGAAGATTTTTAGCCTTGAGGCAATAGCAAACCCTTTAGTTAATTTTAGGCATTTTCTTGTTGATGAAATGAATAAATATATTCTTTCTAAATCCAGTGTTGTTCAGGATTTTGAATCTAAATATGCTTTTCGTGTTTCAGGGTTTATGGAATATTTGAAGGAGGGTGGAATTGTTAATATTAATTGTGTGGATGAGAGGGTTAAGACTAATGGTTCGGGTAATGGAGATATTTTAGTTGGGAAAAGATTTGGATTGTTTTTGAATGAGGGTTTGATGGGATTTTTGGATTTTTATGGTGATAATGGGGCTGGTGAAATTTGGTATGCAGGTAAGGTTCTTGGAAATGGTTTTGTTAGAATGATTTATGAGGCTGGAGAAGATGTGAGGGTTGATAATTGGGATATTCCTTTTCCTTGATTGTTATTTGACTCGTTTGAACCAGATTATTATTGCAGTGATTATTATTGTGATTCCTAATGTGAAGATTGGCCAGTTGTAAGTTGTGGGTATGAATTCTGCCACGGTTTTTTGGAATTCAGGATTTTTTAATAGCTTTGTGAATTGTCCTTGATTTAGGATTAATTTGAAAAAGTCAATCATCCAAGTGTAAAGGATTAGGATGCTTCCGAGGATTAAGAGTGCCCATTCTTTTGGATTTATTTTTACGTTTTTCTTTTTAGAATCTAGGTTTAATATTAGGGGTGCGAATGTTGCCATGATTATTGCGCAGATGACTGGGGTTATGACTGGGCCTATCCACGGAATTGGAATTAGGAATAGGATGTCCCATGTGAATATTGATGATGGCCAGTTTAGAATTATTTTTAACCAGATATAATAAGATATGTCCCAAACAGCGAATGCGTAAATGAAGTATGCGAATCTTGTGGTGAATTTTTTAGCTGCGAGTATTGCTACTGTGGCGAGCATGATAATTGTGAAGAACTCTCTGATGATTTCTACATTGTAAATCCATGGTTCAATGTAAGGGTTTAATGGAAATTTGAAACCTGTTGTGTAATAAAGCATTCTAATGTAGACCACAATTAGTGTTTCTATAAATGCCATTGATAAAGCAAAGATTTCAACGACTGCTAATTTTTTCCATAACTCTTTCATTATTTAATAAAGTGGGTTTTGTTTATAAAATTATTTGAATTAAAATAAATCTCTTAGAATTATTTCATTATGACATGCAGCTATTGTAGAACTTATTCCTACAGTATAAAGAAATGCGTTTCCAGGTTTTATTTCACTTTTTGCAAATTTTCCAACTTTGTTTGCAATATATCCAAATCCGGTTATTGCAGTTAGGATTGTTGAAAGATAAATTGCTTCTCCACCTAAAATTCCATAATTTTCGATAGTAGTATTAAGTAATTGATTTGTTTCTTCTCCATTTAGATTTGTTAGGCCATCTATGGTTGAAGCTATATCTAATGTCATGCCTACAAGTAATGTTGATGCTGCTATTTTTGTATTGTTTATTGTTTCTAATAGTGTCATGTTATTTTTTCTGGTTTGGGACTTTTAAATCTTTAGTATAACAATTAATAAAAACATATGTGATTATTTAGGTAGAAGAGGATTGAAAATGGAACCGCATTATATGACTAAGGGGCGAAGGCATGATGAGAATTATTCTGTTAGGATATTGAATCCGTTTTTGGAGGATTTTGTTAGGATTAGGCATTCGAAGGCGTATCGGCGTTTGGCGGACAAGACGCAGGTGATTAGTTTGCCCAGGAATGTTTATACACGGACTCGGCTGACGCATACGGGCGAGGTTGTTGCGATTGCTACAACTATTTCTGAGGCTTTGAAATTGAATACTCCCCTTTGTATGGCAATAGGTGAAGGTCATGATATTGGGCATGCACCTTATGGGCATTTGGGTGAAGAGATGTTGACGCAGATTTTGGGGAGGACTTTTCGGCATCCTGTTGGGGGGCCAATTGTTGCGCAGCATATTGAGAAGGGAAAGCCTAGTGGGTTGAATTTGAGTTTTGAGACGCTTCAGGGAATTCTTTATCATTCGAGGACTAATTCTGTTCAGCTTAAGGGGATTTCTGGAACGCCTAATGAGTATTCTGTTGTGATGTTTGCAGATAAGATTGCTTATACTTTTTCGGATTTGAATGATGCAATGAGGTATGGGTTTTTGAAAAATGATGAGTTGCCTGATTTTGTGAATTTTTTGGGGAAGACTCAGAATGAAAGAACATATAGTGTTTTGAATGCATTGATTAATGAGAGTAAGGATTGTGGTCGGGTTGAGTTTCAGAGGGGGGAGGTTTATCAGAGTTTTATTAAGACTCGGGAGTTTATGTTTAAGAAAGTTTACAAGGCGATTGATCATAGTATTAAGAAGGTGATTCTTCAGAAGGCTCATGAGTTTCTTTCGACTGAACCTGCGTTTTCTTCGGTTAATCCTGAGGCCGCTTTGTTGATGTTGACAGATAAGCAAGTTGATGCTCTTGGTCGGTGTGTGAATGAGAGAGGTAGATGTAGGATTGGAGATTTGAGTGGTTTGGGTATTTCAGATTCTTTGGAAACTTTGAAGGGAAAAGATATTGATTTGTGTGATGCGGATTTGGGGTGGGGTGATGAGAGGGAGAGGGAGGTTATTTAGGTTAGGAGTGGGTTTTATATCGAATTGGGGTGGAGAGGTTATTTGATTTGAGTTGTTGTTCTCCCCCTGCAGAAAGCCGGTTTCACCTTTTCCTTTCTGCTCTCCAATAACTGTTAGTGTATAAATTTTAGTATAGTGGTTAGAGGGTTTTATGATTTGTGGAAGGTGTTTAGCGTTTATGAAGATGAGTTTTCTTTATATTTTAGAGGGGGTTTTGAATTTGTTATATAAGAATATTATTAGACATGCTATTAGGTAGTTGATTATTAGCGTGGTCATTATCATTAAGAGTGCTTGGATGGCTTCTTCAGAACGTGTAAGAGGAGTTTGATAAATTCCTCTAAAAAAATAACTGTAAATAGTTCCAGGGATTAATATGATTAGAGGGATGAATCCAAAAGTGAATGCCCACCATACTCCTGGGCCTTCGATGACCATTGCGTATTGCTTTATGTAGGCTATATAGAATGGAATTATGAATGTAAGGATTATTTTCCATTTGGTTGGTTTAAGGAATTCTTTCACCGTCATTATTATGTTAATGAGTGGATGTTATTAAATGTTTTTGTTTGGTCTAACTAACCTTACTACCCAATTCAATTGCGCCGTTAGGATTTAGAAGTTTGACTTCGCTTTTGTCCCCATTACTTGCTGCTAGAATCATTCCTTGGCTTTCGACGCCTCTGATTGTTCTTGGTTCTAGGTTCATGAAAACAATTACTCTTTTTCCTACCATATCTTCTTTACGGTAATATTGTTTTAGGCCTGCTACTATTGTTCTGGTTTCTGGGCCTAGGTCTACTTTTAGTTTGAATAATTTGTCTGCGCCTTCAACTTCTTCTGCTTCTAGAACTTCGCCGACTCTTAGATCGAGTTTTTGCCAGTCTTCAAAATTTACGTTTTCCATATTATTTTATCTTATCTTTTAATTTATCTCAATCCAACATTTCGTAACATTTTTCCAAAGACACCTAATTTATGAGGAACTTCTACTCGAACATCTTCACCTAAAATTCTTCGAGAAGTATTGATATAGGTTCGAGCGGCTTCGCTCTTTGGATGTGTGTGGATAACTGCGTTTTTCATTACGTGAGATTCTTTTATTGACTCTTCTTCGGGGATGATTCCTAATATTGGAACTTCAAGCATGTCTTTTATGTTTGAGATAGACATATCTACTTTGTTTCCCCTGTATCTTGTTAGTATAAGTCCTAAAACCGGTTTTCCGACTTCTTCTGCTAGCTTGATTGTTTTTAGGGCATCAGTTACTGCAGACATTTCTGGGTTTGTTACTAGAATGATTTCATCGCATGCGTCAATTGCTGCTTTTGCTTCTTCACCTAACCCTGCTGCAGAATCGATTAAAACATGATTTGTAATTTTTTTTAGACCTTTAGTAACATTTTGTAATTGGCTGTAGTTGATTTGTTCTGCTTCGTTTAGTGAAAGTGATGCGGGGATTATTTTAGTGCCTGATTCGTGTTCGTAGATTGCGTCTTCTAGTTTTGCTTGTCCGTCTAAAACATGATTTAGTGTAATTGGAACGATTGGTGCGCCCAAATGAATTCCGATATTTGGAGTTGTTAGGTTTGCATCAACAATCACGACATCTTCACCTAGTAGGTTTAGTGAATGTCCTAGGTTTACAGTGGTTGTAGTTTTACCGACACCACCTTTTCCTGAAATAACTGCATATACTTTAGCCATCTTTTTGTGTAATTAGTATTATTTACTTGAGAGAAAAAGTTTCGTGTAATTTATAAACCTTTCTAGGATTTCTGCATATTCTTTCAATTTATCCAGGTTTACTGCAACCTCTTCGCCTTTGTAGGTTACTCTTAAACAAACACCTTTTCTAAATTCACCTTCTTTTGTATTTTTTAGAACTCTTATCAATTTGAACATTCGATATTCTGCTAATGCATCCATTACGTCTTTTTCGTCAGCGAAAACCTCTGCAACTGCGTCGATTCTTAATTTTGGTGCATTAGGAATCTTTTTTATCATCTTTTTTTTCTTAGCTTTTTCTAACATTGCGTCAAAAGAATAATCCATCATAATTTTCCATCTTTCTAGCAGGTTTATCATGACATCGCATGTTTTAGTATATTTCATACTAACATACATTAAATGATCTGCGCTTATTTTTTCTTTGATTATTTTTTCTAAGGTTTCAGACATATTTGATACTTCTCTCTCTGTTTAAACCCGAAAAAGGTTAGAAAGAGGGTAAAAATATAAAGGGGTCGCTTCTATATAAAGGTTTGCGAATTTTATTCGGAGTTATTTTGGAGGATTTAGGATTTTTGTGTATAAAATTTTGGCAGTTTTTAGGTACTCTTTGATTTTTTGGTTGTTTAGTGATTCTATGTTGAGATTGTCTGACATTATGATGACTTTTTGATTTCTTGTGAATTCCATTGCACTTTGTTTGTGTTTTTGATGTATTGTTAGAATTTCTTTAATTGTTTTGATGTCTTTATGGGAGAGGTTGTATTTTTCTGAGGGATTGTGGAAGAATGTTTCTTGAGGAGTTATGCAGTTGATTATTGATTTGTTTATTTCGTCAAATATTTTTAGGAGTAGTTTTTGATCGTTGATTAGAGGGTAAGTTACGTAGAGCATGTGATCTGCGATTTGTAGGCTTTTGATTGCTTGTTGAAGGTTATTGTTATGGATTGTCATTAAGATTAATAGAGGTTTAGAATTAATAATCTTTGTTGTGATTGAATTTTCTTTGTGGAAATTGAGATGTGTTGTTTTGCGCCACCGCGAAAGGCCGTGCTCGCACTTTTCCCTTTCGCCCTCAATTACTGATATGGTTAAAATTTTATAAGTTCATTAGGTTAATGTTCTATGGAGAAATATTCCGTAAGCAAGATATTTACAAAAATAAGTTGAAGATGCATCTGTTAATGCTTCTTTTTTGGATTTTCCTAGAGATCTGTGTTTGTGATATAAATCTATATCTCCTAATATTGGAACAACGACATCAAAAGTTGTTCTGAGCAATTCCCATTCCTTTTGAACCTTTGCATCTAATTTTGACATATTATATAAAGAATTAATTTAGTTAATAAAATTTGTGATTAACCTAATGTTAACATTGCCTCTGTTAGGTCGCCTTCTGCTTCGTTTAATGCTTTTTGGGCTTCTTCTTCTGTGCAATTTGTTTTTTCGATTAGGGTTTTTACATCTTCTTCGCTGTTGTCTTCTTCAGGTTCTTCTTTGGGTGTTGTTTCTTCGTCTGCTTCTATTTCTGAAACATCTCCTGAGATTTGGAAGTTTTCTTGTCCTTGCATGTTGACTTTCATTACAGAAGGATTTTCAATAATTATTTTTTTGTCGTCGCATTCTATGATTACTCGGTTAGCGTCAATTTCTGTTTGAGACATTCCCATCTGTTTCATTACAGCTTGCATTTTTTTTGGGTTTAATCCTGGGAACATTTTTTAACCTGTTGGAAAGAATATTTTCATTACTGCTACGAAAGTTACGATAGCGATTATGAATATAACTACGTGAGTAGGTTTTAACATAAGTTTACTTTTGTATTCTTCGTTGTATCGCATTAGTCCGCCGAAAGCGCCGGGCATTTGCATTGATTGTTGTGCCATGTTGATTTGAGGATTGGGGAGTTTTTAAGGTTTTTGGGTGTTGGAAGTGGAGGGTTATTTGGTGAAGGTTGTTTTCCTCCGCCGCGAAAGGCCGTGCTCGCACTTTCCCCTTTCTGCTCCTTGTAGGAATTATGTTGTCAAGAATTTAATTGTGGAAAGGGATTAATTGAGGAGGCATGTAAAAATTTATAATTGGTCATACAATTCATTAACTTCAGATAAATCATAGATATCGCAACCATTATCTGCGAGTTTTGATTTTAATAAAGAATTTCCAGTTAAAACACAAAAATTAATTTTTTTCCATTTTAATAAACTCGCAGCTTTGATTATTGAATCAGATTCAACCTTAGATAGAATATCAATTTCACTACATGCCTCTAATAAACAACATAATGTAATAGGTAAACAACCATTAGAACAATTTTCTTCAATTAATTCTTTAGTTTGAGAAGTTACTAATAATAATTTTCCCTTATTATCTGCATGTTTATTAGCTGAAATTTCTTGTAGTCCTAATAATGCATTTCTATTTGGGTCGTTTTCATCATACATAGCACTATGATAAGAGTCACAGATAATACTATCAATAATTATTAAATCGTAAGGCATCTTAACACTTTTTACAAATCGAGACAATACCCTCTTTTGTCAAGGGAGCTGCGTCTTCTATAAAAACTGGCGAGTTTATACTAACTCTAAGAATTAGGTTGTCGTCTTCTCTAGCACCCTCTATTACTGCTTTGGCTCTTTCAGACACCCCACCTTCTAAATTTATTTCTTTTCTCTTCATATATTCTATCTTCATAAATTTTTTTTCCATTTTGTTTTTCACCCCTTATAGTTTTAGATAGTTGGAACTATCTTATAAATATTATGGAAAGCTACTTAATATAGTTTTTGGTTGATTTTAGGTGACGCTAACTTAACAGCTCACCAAACAATAACATTTAAAATCCTTCTTAACTTGGAAAAATTATGGGAGATAAATATAATGCTCAGGAGACTGAGGCTAAGATTAAGAAGTTTTGGGAGAAGAATAAGATTTACAAGTTTGATGCTAAAGCTCGATCGGGTAAACCTATTTTTAGTATAGACACGCCGCCGCCGTATCTTTCGGGTAAGATGCATATCGGGCATGCGTTTTCTTATTCGCAGCAGGATTTTATTGCAAGGTTTCAGAGAATGAGGAGTAATGTTTTTTATCCGTTTGGGACTGATGATAATGGGTTGCCTACGGAGAGATATGTTGAGAAAGAGAATAATCTTCGGAGTAAGAGTATGTCGCGGGCGGATTTTATTAATTTATGTTTGAAGACTTTGAAGAAGATGACGCCAGATTTTATTGAGAGTTATAGGGATTTGGGTATAAGTTGTGATTATGATATTTATTATTCTACTATTGATAAGGCGACGCAGAAGGTTTCGCAGAAGTCTTTTATTGATTTGTATGAGAAGGGCGAGATTTACAGGAAAGAGTTTCCGACTTTGTGGTGTCCTGATTGTCAGACAACTATTGCTCAGGCAGAGTTGGAAGATAAGGGGGAAGCTAGTTTGTTTTCTACTTTGAGATTTAAAACTGGTGGGGATGATTTGTTAATAGCTACTACGCGTCCTGAATTGTTGGGAGCGTGTGTTGCGGTATTTGTTAATCCTAAAGATAAAAGATATAAGGATTTGATTGGGAAGAAAGCTAAGGTTCCTTTGTTTGATTTTGAGGTTCCGATAATTGCTGATGATAGTGCAGATATGGAAAAGGGTACAGGGATTTTGATGGTTTGTTCTTATGGGGATAAGTATGATGTTGAGGCGATTAATAGGCATAATTTGGAACCTAAGTTAATTGTTAATGCTGATGGAACTTTGAAGGTTGAAGGTTATGAGGGGTTGAGGATTAAGAAAGCTAGGGCGAAGATTTTGGAAGATTTGAAAGAGGCGGGGTTGATTGCTGAGCAGAAGGACATTAGTCATATTGTTAATACGCATGATAAGTGTGGGACTTGTATTGAGTTTATTACGACAGAGCAATGGTTTATCAAATTGTTGGATAAGAAGGCGCAGTTGATTAAGCAGGGTAAGAAAGTTAAGTGGTATCCTGAGTATATGAGAAAGAGATATGAGAATTGGGTCGAGGGTCTTGAGTGGGATTGGTCGATTTCTCGTGAGAGGCATTTTGGAGTTCCGATACCGGTTTGGACTTGTGAGTGTGGTGAGGTTATTTTGCCTGATGAGAAAGAGTTGCCTGTGGATCCTTTGCAGACTAAGAAAAAATGTTTGAAGTGTGGTAAGGATGCTAAAGGTGAGGAGAAAGTTTTGGATACTTGGGCGACTTCGTCTATGACTCCGCAGATAACTTCTGCATTGGTTGATGAGAAAGTTAAGATTCCTTTTTCACTTCGCCCTCAAGCGCATGATATAATTAGGACTTGGGCGTTTTACACTATTGCTAAATCTTTTATGCATGAGAAGGAAATTCCTTGGAATGATATTATGGTTTCAGGTTATGTTACTATGGGTGGTGAAAAGATGTCGAAGTCAAAGGGTACTGGGATTCAGCCTGCGAAGTTGCTTGAAGAATATGGTGCTGATGCTTTAAGGTTTTGGGCGGCAGGTTCAAAGTTGGGTAATGATTTAGATTATCAGGAGAAAGATTTGGTTACTGGGAAAAAGTTTTTGACTAAATTGTATAATGCTTCTAGGTTTGTGTTTATGAATTTGGAAGGTTATGATGGGAAGAAGCCTAAGAAATTGGAAGAGATAGATCAGTTGTTTTTGAATAAGTTGAATGTTTTGGTTAAAGATTGTACTGAGAATTTTGAGAGCTATGAGTATTCGAAAGTTAAGAATGATGTTGAGAGATTTTTTTGGAGCATGTATTGTGATAATTATTTGGAGATTGTTAAGAAGAGAATTTATAATGAGAGCGGGGACAAGAAGATTTCTGCGCAGTATACTTTGTATAAAAGTTTGCTTACTGTTTTGAAGTTGATTGCTCCGATTATGCCTTTTGTTAGTGAAGAGATTTATTTGGAGAACTTTAAGAAATTAGAGGGGGTTGAGAGTATTCATATTAGTGAGTGGCCTTCGGTTGATAAGGTTGAGAAAGATGGTGGTGAGTTGGATGTTTTTGTGGATGTTTTGTCTAAGGTTCGACATGAGAAAAGTGTGAATCAGAAGTCTATGAAGGCAGAGATTATTTTGAGTTTGGGGAAGAAAGAGTCTGGGATTTTGAAGGAGTTGATGAAGGATTTGAAGGATGTTACGAATGCTGTTGAAGTGCGAGAGGGGAAGTTTAGTGTTGAGTTTACTGGGAATTAAATCTTGGGGCAGATTTTGTTTTTGAATTTTTTAAGATATTTATCAAATTGTTTTCCATCTAATAGGACTAATCCTAAAAGTATGAGTAATATTCCTGGGAGCAAGGGGAGGAATAATCCGAAGATTCCTAGAATGATTAGGAAGATTCCTGCTATTTTTTTGAGAGTTGTTTTTATCATTGTTTTGGTTAAGTGGTTAGTGTTAATAATAGTTTTGTTTGATATGGAAACAATTAAAAACACCTTCAACCATTCTTAAATATGGCAATGGATTCGAAAGAACGAGATAGATTGGCGGAATTTGTTGAGCGAATGAAAGATTATCGGGCTCGGCATACTGAACTTATTTCAGTTTTAGTGCCAGCGGGATTTGATATTAATTTGATAACTAAACAGTTGGAGAGTGAGAGGTCGACTGCTTCTAATATAAAGTCAACTGGGACTCGTAAGAATGTTCAGGATGCTTTGGAATCTTTGATAAGGATTTGTAAGGGTATGAGGAATGCACCTGCAAATGGGCTTGTGCTTTATTCTGGAAATGTTTCGAGTACTGAAGGACAGTCTGATTTTATTACTGAGCAATTTGAGCCTCCTGAAGAATTGGGTGCTCGGCTTTATCGATGTGATCAGACTTTTGTTGTTGAGCCTTTGGAAGAGATGTTGGAAGTTAAGGAGATTTATGGTTTGGTTGTTATTGATAGAAAAGAGGCGGCTATTGGTTTATTGATTGGAAAGAAGATAAAGTTGATTCAGCATTTTGATTCGTTTGTTCCAGGGAAGACAACTAAAGGTGGGCAGTCTGCTGCTCGTTATGGTAGAATTAGAGATGGTTTAGCTAAGGAATTTTTTAGAAAGATTGCAGAAGAAGTTAAGATGGAGTTTTATGGTTTGAAGAATTTGAAGGGGATTTTGGTTGGTGGGCCTGGGCCGACTAAGGAAGATTTTTTGAAAGAAGGAAATTTGATAACTGCATTGAGTGATTTAGTTTTGGGTGTGAAAGATATTGGTTATGCTGATGAGCATGGTTTGGAATTATTGGTTGAATGTTCAGATGATTTGTTGGCGGAGCAAGAGATTATTAAAGAGAAGAATCTTATGGAGAAGTTTTTTAATATGTTGGGTAAGGAAAAAGATAAGACTGCTTATGAGAAAGAGCCTGTTATGAAGGCTTTGGAGTATGGAGCTGTTGATAAGTTGTTACTTTCTAAGAAATTGAAAAAGTCTGAGATAAAGGAGTTTGAGACAAGGGCTAATGAGACCGGTGTTGATATTGAGATGGTTTCTGTAGAGACTGAGGAAGGTCAGCAGTTTTGGAATTTGAGTGGTATTGGTGCGATGTTGAGATTCAAGGTATGATGTTAGGGTTTTTGGAAGAATGGTTTTTGAAGATGTTTAGGTTTAAGGTTTGATTAGGGTGTATTCCTCCTCCGCGAAAATCCGTTCCTTATGTCACTTTCCCATTTTCGCCCCGTTGTATATTATTATGTTGTCAAGAATTTAATTTGGTTATTTGGTTTCTTTAGGATTTGAATGGATTGGGTTCGAAACGTTTAAAATCTCTTGTCTATATGTATTGTTATGACAGAGGATGATGCAGAGAGAAAAGTTTTGATTGCAGAGATCGTTGGTTCTGCACATAAGAATAGTTCTTCAGAAAATAATTCGGAAAGAGTTGAAGAGGTTGCAGAAGATATTGTTGAAGAGCTGAATGATGAATCTGGTGATGGCGAGGAATCTTCTCAGGAAATTATTGATGAGGTTGAAGAGAGTGATGAATCTGATAATGAGGAATTATCTTTGCCTATTCAGCATTTGACTACTGAAACTGCGCAGGAATTGGATGAGACGAATGAGGTTGAGAGTTTGAAGAAGATTGAGGCTGCGCTTTTTTTGTCTGCGCGTTATCTTTCGTTGCAGGAGTTGTTGATGTTGACGGATATTAATCCTTTGATGTTGAAAGAGTTTTTGGTTAAGCTTACGAATAAGTATGCTCAGGATAGTTCTTCGATTGAGATTGTTAAGAAAGAAGGGATGTGGAAGATGGATGTTAAGGAAGAGTATGTTGGGTTGATTAATAAGTTAGCGACTGGGAATGCAGAGTTTAGTAAGGCAGAGCAAGAGACGCTTGCGGTGATTGCTTACAAACAGCCGGTTAAGCAATCTGTGGTGATAAATATTAGGGGGAATAAATCTTATGATCATATTAAGAATTTTATTAGTTTGGGATTGGTTAATGCTAAGAAGGTTGGACATACGCAAGAGTTGCATTTAAGTGATACTTTTTTTGAGTATTTTCATTTGGTTAAGAAAGGGAATAAGATGATTCTTGAGGAAGGTGGTGAAGGGGGAGAAGGGGTTGATGAAGGGTGAGGTTAGGGGATAGGTTTTGGTGGAGGTGTGTGGGGTGAGAGGGGGAAGGTGATGGGGAAAGTTAAGAAGACTACACAAATGTTTTAAAAGAAAAATTTCTCTATTTTATAATGGAATTCCTGCCTTATGTTTACCTGACATATATGTTTATATCATTGTGTATGCTGTCATTTTTCTTGTTGATTTATTTTAGGAATCGGTATGATTTATTTAAAAATCCTGAGCCTGAGAGGGAATATGAAATTTCGTTTTTGGTTCCAGCATATAATGAACAGGAAACTTTAGCAGATACGATAGAACACATATTTAATGTAGGTTATAAAAAGATTAAAGAAGTTATTATTATAAATGATAAAAGTTCTGATGATACGCTTAAGATTGCTAGAGTGCTTAAGAAAAAATATCCTAAGATAATTATTTTGGATAATAAGAAAAATTTGGGAAAAGCTGGGGGATTGAATCGAGGATTGAGTATTGCTAGTGGAGAGTTGATTGCAGTTGTTGATGCAGATTCGTATCCTGAAAAGGGTTCTATTGGTAAGATGATTGGTTATTTTAATGACCCTAAGGTTGGAGCTGTGACTTGTCCAGTGGTCGTTAGAAATAGAAATAAGTTTTTTGAGAAGCTTCAGGCAATTGAATATAAGGCGATTGCTGTTTCAAGGAAATTTTTGGATTATGTGGATGCGATTTATGTAACTCCTGGGCCTTTGGCACTTTATAGAAAAACTGCCTTAGATGATATTGATGGGTTTGATGCAAATAATCTTACTGAAGATATTGAGGCAACTTGGCATTTAACTGATGCAGGATGGGAGAGGCGAATGTCTTTGTCCGCCCAGGTTTCAAGCACTGTTCCAAATAAATTAAAATCTTGGTTTGTTCAAAGAAGGAGATGGAATATTGGGGGTTTGCAATGCCTTTACAAATATAGGCATTCTTTAAGAAAAAAGGGGATGCTTGGATGGTTTATAATGCCTTTTTTTATTATTAATACCTTTTTAGGATTATTTGGTTTGAGTATTTTCTTTTATCTTTTGGTAACTCGAATTATTTCTAATTTTTTAAGAACTAGATATTCGATAATTGCTGAAACTCCAATTTTAACTTTAAATGAACTTTATATAACTCCGAGCATATTGAATTATTTGGGGATTGTTTTATTTGTTATGGGTTTTATTTTTACGATATTGATTCTTTCTATATTGAATGAGAAGATTTGGAGAAGAGAAAATATACTAAACATACCTTTTTATATGACTATTTATCTTATACTTTATCCATTTATTATGATAAGCGCGATATGGCACACGATTAAAGGAAAGAGGACTTGGAGATAATCAAATGTTAGAATCACAGAAACACGTATTTTGGCAAGCATTATTAGTGGCAATTTTTATATTTGGTGTGGGAATTGTTTTGGGAATTGTTTTAGAAAATTGGAGAACTAGTAAAATTAGTAATCTTGCAGACCTTTCTCAAATAGACCTTTTAGATATTCAGTTACAAAACGAAATATATTCTACAGATGATTTTAATTGTGAATCTGCGGTAAGGGAAAATATAAATTTTGCAGAGAGAATTTATGAAGAAGCTAAGGTGCTTGATAGATATGAAAAGGCAAGTAGATTAACAAGGGATTTGAAAATTCAGCATAAGAAATATGATCTTTTGAGGGCGATGTTATTAATTAATTCTATAAAAATAAGGGAGACTTGTGATGATCCTTATCAGGAGATAGTTTATTTTTATAAGTATAATGAACCAGATATGGAAACTAAGGCGAGGCAAAATGTGTTTTCAAAAATGCTTATGGAAGTTAAAGAAGAAAAAGGTGCGGAGCTTTTGTTAATTCCTATTGCAGGAGATAATGATCTTTCTTCGGTGAATTTAATTTTGGATAGTTATGGAATTGCTCTTACAGAGTTGCCGGTGATTTTAATAAATGGTAAAAAAAAGATAACTGAAGTTCAAAGTGTTGATGAGATTTTGGGTTATTTGGATGTGAATGATGCAGATGTTATTCGGTTGTGAAACCTATACACCTGAATATATATCTTAACAAAACAAATAACAATAAAAAGGAATTTTTCTACACTTGACTATGGAACGATGTGCAAGATGTGATGTTCGTGAAGATGAGATAAGACTTTTTGATGCGATTTATGAAGGGCAGATGGCTTGTCTTTGTGAGCGATGTTCTATAATTGAGAATATACCTATAATTAAGAAACCGAATGTTAATCAGTTGAAAGAGGCGGAGATGTTGACTAATGTTAATAAGAGGATGAAGAATCTTGCGGGAGTGGGTGAGGAGAAAACTGAGGCGACTTTTTTTAAGAAGGACGAGTTGAATTTGTTGGAGAAGAATCCTGAGAGGGAGTTGCCGGAGGAGCATCAGTTGAATTTGGTTGAGCATTTTCATTGGATAATTATGAAGCATCGTCGGAGTAGAGGATTGTCTCCAGGACAGCTTGCAGGTTTGATTGGAGAGTCTGAAATAGCTATTCAGATGATTGAGAAGAATAAGCTTCCAGAGAATGCGGAGATTTTGGTTAAGAAGTTGGAGCAATTGTTTCAGATTAAGTTGAGGAAGATAAGTGATATGGAAAAGTATTTGGAAGAGCGAGAGGAGGAGCCTGTACTTTTAGATGAAGATGGAAGAGAGATAGGGAGGATTCCAGAGCCCGAACCTGTGATTGTTGAAGATGTTGTAGAGGTTGAAGATCCTAACGAATTAGATTCTTATGAGGAGAGTAAAGAGTTGGATAGGTTGAGAGGTTTGGAAGATGATACTGAAGAGCATTCTGATTATTTTGATTATACAAAGTATTTTCCTGTTGTGAAGAAGAAGGCTGAAGAAGTTTCTAGGGAGGTTGCTGATAGAAGGGTTGCTGAGGTAGCTGAAGTTCCTGAAGAAAAATATTTGTCTAAGCAAAATGTAAAACCTGAAAGGAGTTCTTATTTTGGGAAGAAGGTTGTGGTTGAAGAATCTGGGAGGGGTGTTGAAGGGGTTAGAGGAGGTTCAGGAGAGATTGGTGGAGTTGATGTGAGAGCTATTTCAAATGGTGTTGCTGTTGGTTCAGGAGGTCCTAGGCCTCAGGTTAAGAGACATCAGTTTGTTTATCCTAAACGTAAGCCTGCGGTTTCTGAAGAGTCTGTGCAAGTTAGGCCAAGGGTTCAACCTGCGAGAGTTCAACAGGTTGAGAGATCTGAGTATCCAGAAAAACCTCCTGCAGAGCATCCGCCGGATGTTGATTTGAGGAGTGAAGATTTGAGGAAAATGACTATTGATCAAATGAGGCATATTCATCGGAAGAAGGTTGAGGTTACGAAGCAGGAGCAGATGGAAGAGCAGATGAAGATTGAAGAGAGACAGAGAATTTTGGAGGCTTTGAGGGAGAGAGATAGAATGAAGCAAGAACAGAAGAAGAGACAGGAGCAAGAGGCTTTGCAGAAAGTTGAAGATGCTAAACAAAGAGTTATGGCTGAGAGGAGACAGAAGGTTGAAGGTATGCGAAGAAAATCTGCAGATGATATTGATCAATATTTGGGAGGTTCTGAGTTGTTGTCAGGTTCTAAGGGAGTTGGTGGTGAGAAGGCTAAGGTGATTGATGATGGAGATTCTGTTGAAGAGTTTGATAAGGAGCTAGTTTAGATAGATTTTGTGGATTCAAAAGACTTTTAAACCCTCATTTTCTTTAAATTCTATGAATATTAATATTATTAAAGATGATAAGAATGAACTTGAAGTGAATTTAGATAATCAGACGATTGTTGAGATTGTTCGTGTTTATTTGAATAAGGACCCTGCTGTTAAGTTGGGTGCTTGGAAGAAAGAGCATTATTCTAGACCTTTGACTTTGAAGATAGTTAGTGAAGGAAAGGCTCCGAAGAAAGCCTTGCAAGATGCGATTGCTTTGGCTCAAAAAGATTTGAAGAAGTATGGCGATGAGTTCAGTAAGGCTAAGTGATTTTTGAGAGATAGTTCGCTTCGCGAAGATTTTATTTTATGTCAATTTGGGAGGGCGTAGCCCAACCCAAATTTCTAATTTTATTAATAGTGTTGTAATTTTATTCTAGATGGTTATTTTGTTTCTTATTTTTAGTTAAGAAGTTTTTATATCTTGAAAATTTACGAGTTACTTTAAGTTTAGTGAAGCACCTTGACGAAGTCTGGTGCGAGAACGTTGCAGTCTTTGTATGATGAATAATTGTTTATTACAATAATCCTTATAACTTAATTATTGTTTAGTTAATTATGCAACCATCTAAACAAGGGACACATCCAATAGAACTTAGTGCGACATCGCAGGAAAAGGTTTTGACTGGAAGTAGGGATGTTAATAATTTTTTGAATGGTGGGTATGAGAGAGGTATTGTGACTTTGTTTTATGGGCCTGCAGCTTCTGGGAAATCTAATTTTGTTACGTTGGCTGCTTGTCATCAGGCTAAAAAGAATGAGAAGATAATTTTTATAGATACTGAGGGGAGTTTTTCTGTTGATAGGATTAGTCAGATGTCTGGGGGTTTGCCGGAATATATTTTGAAGAATATTATTATTTTGAAGCCTACGAATTTTCGGGAGCAGAAGGATTCTTTTTTGAAGTTGTTGAAGGAATTGAGGACTTCGAAGAATGTGGGTTTGATTGTTGTGGATAGTTTGACTATGCTTTATCGGTTGGAGTTGGCTGATGCTCGGAAAAGAGGATTGGAACAGTTGCAGAGAGTTAATAGTGATTTGGCTAAACAGATGAAGGCACTTTATGAGATTGCTCGTAAAAGAGATATTCCTGTTTTGATTACTTCGCAGATTTATTCGGGTTATCTTTCTGAAGAAGATTGGATTGCAGGTAAGGAAGCTCAGGCGAATTTGGTTGGTGGAGATATTTTGAAGTATTGGAGTAAATGTATAATTGAGTTAAAGAATCGTGGTGGGAAGAAGCAGGCTTTGATTCGTAAACATCGGTCTTTGCCGGAGAAGGTTTTGAATTTTGAAATTGTTAATGAAGGGATTCAGAAGCGGGGGTGGTTGTGATGAAGGGTGTTGTAAATTTTATTTTGGGTTGTATTTCCTCCTCCGCGAAAGGCCGGCTTACGCCTTTCCCCTTTCGCTCCGGGCATATTGATAGGTTATCAAGAATTTAATAAAGAGGTTTAGTCACATAATATTTAAATAGTTTCTTTGGGTTGAATATTCTATGAGATATTTAGGCAATCTTCAAGAACCTAGAGAAAAGACTCCTGAAGAACAGGAAAAACTTTCAAGAGAATATGGGAACTGGATGGAGAGGCAACTTGCAGGGATGAGAAGATGGGAAGAAAAATCTAAGAAAGATGAGGGTAGAGAGTATGCATCTTGTAATTCAATTTGATAATACTTTATAAATTTCTGAAGATATTGTTGATTTATATGGAAATGTTTAAATAATTCTTAGGGTTGGTGATATTATGGCGTGTATTGAGCTTGAAGAATATAATGAGGGGAGAAGATTGGAGCATGAGAAATTTCTTAGGGATGAATTAAACTCGTCATCAGATGATTTTGAGGATTTGAAAAGATGGGAAGAAAGGTCGAGATAGGATTGGTAATATTTATAAATTATTGATGATATGGATTTGTATGGGAAAGAAATTATTTGATATGAAGATTTTGGCATTGATTATTTTGATTATACTTTTAGTTTTGGGAATGTTTATTTTGCCTAAGTTGTATAAGTCTTTTGATGTGAATGATTTTGAGTCTTGTATTAATGCAGGGAATCCTGCGATGGAAAGTTATCCTAGGCAATGTAGGGATGGTGGTGATACTTTTGTAGAAGTTGTTGATGGTTGTGGGCAATTTGAGAATGAAGAATGTTGATTATTGGATAATGGCTTTAGCTTCGTTGATTATTCTCTTGAGATAGGCGTTATTAAAATGTGTTTTTCTTTTTAGTTCATTGAATCTTTTGTTGTCTAGTTCTGTTAGTTCTTTTACTAGAAATATTTTTGATTTGAATAATTGTTCTTTAGCTTTTTCGCTAATGCTTTTTAATGCTGTTATTGGGTAAAGGTGCTCTCTTGTGATTAATGCTCTTAGGCTATGTTCTTTTGGGTAGTCCCATGAAGTTATTCGCATGTTGACACCTTTTGCGTAATTAATTACGTCGGGAGTGCATTTTGTGTTTGTGGCTACCCAAGGATAATTGAAATGTTTTTTTAGATCTAAGAATCTTGCGTAGACATAGAGTCCTACTTTTACTCTAGTGTGGATTCCTAGTTTATTGTGGTATTTGCATTCTATTAGAAATTTACCTTCTTTGTTTTTGGCTTGGATATCTATTTCATGAGTTATATTTTTTCCCTTGAGGATTTGGCCTACTTGGGTTGTGTAGCCCTTATGTTGGAGGATTAATGCAAAATATTCTTCAAAGGGAAAACCTGATGGGCCTAATTTCATGAGGGATCTTTTTAGGTCGTAACGTGCTCGAGTTCCTTTATCTTTTTTTAATTGTTTTAATGCTAGATTGAGAATTTTTTCCGTCGGGATGTTGTTATAGACACTTTTTTTTATTTGTTTTAAAACTTGTTGGGTTAGTTCTTTTGATGCGCCTGCTTCTAGAAGACTTCTTTTTATTTTGTTTTCATTAAAGAGTTGTTTTTCACCTGTAGCTTTTATTACGTAAGACATGTTTGTTAGAGGGGGTGAGATGTTATAAATGTTTTTGGCTAGTTTAGAAACAAATAAAAACTAGGTAAGCGTGGGTAAAATAAGAAGGGAGGTGATTGAATGAAAAATTTGGATCTGTGGGATATTGCACTGATAAAAATAACTATGGTTGCTTTTACATTGTTTGTAATAACCATTTGGCAAGCGGCAATGGATTGGGTGCATACGGTGAATCCTTGGTATTTTTTTGTGGCTTTTGTGATATTTGCAATAAGGCCTGTATATAGATACTGGATAAAGTAGTTAGTTTGTTTTTTTTGTTTTTGTTTTTTTATATTTAGTTCGCTTCATAGAAGCGAAAGTTTATTTTATGTCAAAATGGGGGGACGAGTCCGACCCATTTTTCTAATCTTATTGAAAGTGTGTTGGTTTAATCTCGATTCTGAATATTTTTGAAGACCCAATAATTTATATAGTTCAAAAGTCTTATTAATTTGAGAAGGTGATGAAACTAAAAATAGTGGAGCTTATATAATGTTAATTAATAAAAAAGGAGAAATAATCGAGTTTATTCCAGTTATTCTTTTCCTAATTTTCTTCATATTGTTATTTGTAGGATTCTTTTATGCTTTTGGGGATACTACTGTAAATGAACTTACATTTAAAATAGAGGATGGGAAACTAATTTCTTCAGATTTAAATGAAGTTGTTAAAGATAGAATTTCTACATGGGGTTACAGTTATAATAAGGGATTTTATAATATAAAAATTAACTTAAATAATAACACAATAATCACTGCCATTAATACTGGTGCAGGTAAACAATCATATAACATAAATAAATTTGTAGAATGTCTTAAAATTGAGATTACTGATTCAGATACTAAATTGATCTTAGATGAAAAAGAGGTTTGTAAAAAATGAAAGCGGATAATGAAAAAATTGCGAGCCTCATGATTAATCTTTCAGGGTTGCTTATTCCAATCTCTCTTGCATCCATAACATTTATTGGAACTGGAACTTTAGAAGGCATTGTTAAAAATATTGTAATGGTTACTATTCCTGCACAAATTTTTCTTCTTTTGGCATCACTTTGGATTGGACTTGGATTATATAACAAAACTAATGAGAATACTATAGAAACTCATATGAGCTATTGTAAGTTTTGTTTTTTTGGTGCATTAACACTCATCTCGTTGAATCATGTTATAGTCTTGTTTTCTTCCTAATCTTAAAATTATATTTTAGCGATCTTTTTCTCTGGATCTTTTTTAACTTTTTGACCTGTATATCTACTTGGTTTTTTGTTGTTGCCGTTGGCATCTAATTCCAATCGTGTTGGACAATTGGGATTGAAGCAAAAGACCCAAGGGCGTTTGCCTTGTTTTAATCTTATTAACATTGGCCATCCGCATTCTTCGCAATCTTTGCCGGTTTTTTTGATTACTGAACTTGATGGAAGTGGATATGTTTGGGTGCAATCTGGATAACTGTCGCATCCAACAAAATAGGATTTAAATCTTGGAGTGTATCTTAGTGATAAGAACCCTTTTTTACAGGCGGTGCATTGTAGTAATTTATTGTCTTCTTTTTCTTGAGCCCATGCGGCTTCATTTGCGCCTCTTAATTCTTTACCAATTGCGACTTCTTGTTTTTTGAAATCTTCTGAAATCTTAGTGATTGCATTTTCTGCTTTTTGAATGACTTTCTTTTCTTTGGTTTCTAATTCGTTTTTAGATGCACGAATATTGTCCATGTCTTTTTCTATTTCTCTTGTTAGATTTTCATCTATGATAACTGACGAGTATTTTTTTAGAGTGTCGATTAATCTTATTCCTAATTCTGTTGCTTTGATTGATTTGTCTTTGATGTAGTTTCTATCGTAGAGAGTTTCTAAGATGTTCGCTCTTGTGGCTTTTGTTCCTAGGTTCTTTTTTTCTAATGCAGTTAGGATTGAGGCTGGTGAGAATCTGTTTGGAGGTTTTGTTTCTTTTTCTTCAACGGTTACTTTATCAATTGTTACTTCTCCATTCAGGTCTTTGATTTCTTTAGCTTCCATTTTTGTAGGATAGACTTTCATCCAACCGGATTTTTTAATTTCCATTCCTTTTGCTGAGAATTTTAATTTGTCTTTTTCTACTTCTACTCTTTTGTTTTCTAATTCGGCATTGCTACAATAGCAAGAGATAAATCTTTTGACGATTAGGTTGTAGATTTTTTCATCGTAATCGGATAATTTTTTACTATTGACTCCTGTTGGGATTATTGCTGGGTGTGCGGGATCTGATTTTTTTCCTTCGATTGGAGTTTTTCTGCTGACTTCTTTTATTAGTGATGGGAAAAATTCTTTTAGTCGTTTTAGGACCTTATCAGCTTCTTTTAAGTCTGAAATTTTTTGAGATGATGTTCTTGGGTATGATATTAATCCTGCCAAATATAATTTTTGTGCTACAGATAAGGCGTTTGAAGGAGTGATGCCATGAAATTTATAGGCTTCTGTTTGTAGCGTGGTCAAATCAAATGGTGCTGGTGGTTGAATAACTTGTTGAGTCTTTTTGGTTTGAGCCATTGCTTTTTCTCCTTTTAATTTTTCAAATTTAGGGAGTTCATCTTTTTTTGTTATATCTTTATTGTGTTTAACTTCTAGTGTGTTTTTGTTATCATTTATGTCTAAGAATATTTGCCAATAGGGTGTTGGCTTGAATGCTTGGATTTGTTTTTCTTTTTCTACGATTAGATTTAATGTTGGTCCTTGGACTCTTCCGATTGACATGACTGCGAATTTTCCGGTGGTTTTAATCGAGTTCATTAGAGCTCTTGATAGGTTGATACCATATATCCAGTCTAGGAAGTGTCGTGTTTCTCCTGCGATTGCTTGTCCCCATTCGATGTGGTCTTGTCTTTCATCAAAGGATTTTTGTAGTTCTGCTGGCGTTAATGAACTGAATTTCATTCTGCTTGCGTCTTTTTGATTTGCAAGGAATTTCATTACAGTATAACCTATGACTTCTCCTTCAACATCAAAGTCTGTTGCAATTACTATTTCGCTTGCTCCTGTGACTAGTTTTTTAATTACGTCGTAATATTTCTTTGAGAAATCTCTTCCTCTTCGAACTGCAGAATTCGGGTACCATCCAATATCAAAAATTGGGTAGTCTGTTCCCTTGATGTTTTGAGAAATGCAGAATAGATGACCCACTGCGCAACCCACTACGATGTTTTTATTGTTTCTTGTTAATTCGTGATAAGAGACTTTGTTTCTATTAGTTATTTTTTTAGCTTTGCCTTCGGATAATGCTGCTGCAATCTTTACTGCTGCCTGAGGTTTTTCTGTGATAATTAATGTGTAACCTTCTTTTTTTAGGGCTTTTTCTTTGAATACTAGTGGGATTTTCTCGGGTTTCTTAGCTGCTTTTTTCTTGGTCGCTTTTCTTTTTGGGGTTTTCTTAGCTCTTTTTTTTAATTCTTTTTCTATTTTTTCAGGGTCTCCAGGAGTTTCAACTGTTTGTAGTTCTTCAACAGAAGGTTTGGGTTTGAATTCTACCTCCACAGTTTTTTTGACGTTAGCGGGGTCAAAGACCCTGTATTCGTTTTGTTCAATAGTGTCTGGATTTACCTTTTTCTTTGGTGGCATAATTTAATTTAGAGATGATGGGTATAAAAATGTTTTGAGAAGAATTTTTAAATCTCAATTATGCTTCCTTTTTTTCCAACGCTGACTACTTTTGTTTTTCCTATTTTTTCGCTTAAGCCTTCTGCTTCGTGAATGTGTCCTGAAATGAATAAGTCTGGTTGTAATTCATCGATTGCTTTTCTAAGTTCTTTGCTTCCTGCAATTCCAGAGAATTCTGATTTGGTTCCTGCAGGATTTATATGACTAACCATTATTTTCTTTTCTAGATCTTTAATTTTTTCAAAGTCTTTTTTTAATTTCTTGAAGGTTTTTTTATTATCTATATCAAAGGACCAATCTGGAGAGCCTATGCCAAAGATTCCTACATCTTGGTATTTGACATAATGATCTCCAACATTTTTTATTCCATAGAGTTTTGTTAAAAAATCTGCTACTTCTGAGCTTTCCCAATTTCCTGGAACAAAAACTACTTTTTTTCCCTTGTCAATAAATGGTTTTAGAATGTTTTCGGTTTCAATTGCCCCAGTAATATCTCCTGCTAAAACTACTAAGTCGACTTTTTCTTTTTCTGCTTTTTCAGCTAATTTTTTGCTTGCTGAAGAGTCTCCATGGAAATCAGATGCTGCAAGTATTTTGAATTTTTTAGTCATAGATTTAAGAATAAGCTTGGATATTTAAAGTTTCTTCTCATTAGATATTATGTATCATAAATAAATTTAAGAATGTTTTTTGCTAGGTAATATCATGAATTCATGGATGAAAGAGGGGTTAGTTCTTTTGGCGTTGAGTGTGCCTTATGCAGGATGTTCTAGACAACCTGATCCCCCTAGACTTCCAACTCCAAATGAATTGAGTGCATTGAGAGAATTGAATGAGGGGTTGAGGGATAAATATGAGGATTTGGAGAAAGATTATAGTAAACTTGAGGAGAAATCTGGTAAAATTAATGATGACAATTGGATTAGAAGTAAACAGATAAAAAGTTTGACTCTTGAATTAAATACTCGGAAAATTATTGCTGAAAGATTTTTAGTGAGTAAGAGAATTGATACTGCAAATCATGATATAAGGATATTGGAAGCGTTGAATAAAATTGGTAAATATGAAGATGTTTTGCAGAGAAATGGATTTGATTCTATATTGATTGCGGAGGGTCATGGAGATTTGGGTCCTACAGAATTTGAAAATTTAAGATTAAGATATGAAAGGGATCAAATCTGTTGGGATCAGCAAACACTTAGGTTTGATAAAACTCGAAGGGGTTTTGGGCTTGAACTTGAAAGAACTAAAGATAAAAATGCTGAGTTAAGGCATGAGTTGGATGCCTATAAGAAATATTATCAAGAGGCTGAAGTTTGGATTAGAGAACGTCAACCTAGTAAGAATCCTTTGAGGGATTGATTTGTTCTATAGATATATTTAAAAAGGTATTTACTTCTATAGAGTAATGAAATCTTGGATGAAATCTGGATTAATTGCAATGGTATTAGCTGTGCCTTTTGTAGGTTATTCTATAAGGTCGAATTCACAGATGCAAGAAATTCAAAATTTGAAAAATGAATTTGGGGAATTAAGCTGTGAGAATGTTATACTTGAGGAGAAATATGCTATTCTTGAAGAAGAGCACCTAGCATTGGAGGTTCGATATGGTGGGGTTTCAAAATCTGGAAAATATAAAGAAAGAAAAATAAAATGGTTAGAATTTCAGAAAAAGGTTTTGAGTGGTCTTGGGGAAAAAATTTTAGAGAGAATGAAAACTAGACGTGAGAATTCTAGGTTGGCTAGATTGAAATTACAAAGAGAATTAGACACATTGAAATTAAAATATGATAAAGATGCATCTAATTGGGAAATGCAGGAAGTTTAATTTCAAGAAATAAGGAAAAGTTATGAGGTTGAAAATATGAGCTTAGAGGATGAACTTAAAGCGTATCAGGCTTTGGATTAATTAAATTATTTTATTTTTTTAAGTTCTGTATACTTATTTAGGGTATCTAGGGTTTTCTAGATGTAACCTTTCCTTGGATAATTTTAAATTTTGTGTAGGGCAATAAAGCTTTTGGAATTTTTATTGAGCCGTCTTTTTGTTGGTTGTTTTCTATGATTGCTACTAGTGCTCGTGATGTTGCGATGACTGTATTGTTTAGAGTGTGGGCGAAATAGTTTTTTTTACCGTCACTGATTTTTATTCCCAATCTTCTTGCCTGAGCTTCTTCCATGTTTGTTAAAGAGGTTATTTCAAAATATTCTTTTCGTCTTGGGGACCATGCCTCTAAGTCACAAGATTTTGCTTTTAGATCTGCTAAATCTCCTGAACAACATTCTAAAACTCTGAATGGAATTTCTAGTTCTTTGAAAATTCCTACGCTAAAGTTTAACATTTTGTCATACCATTTGTATGAATCTTCTGGTTCGCAGATTACAATCATTTCTTGTTTGTTAAATTGATGTGTTCTGTAAATTCCTTTTTCATCAATTCCGTGTGAACCTATTTCTTTTCTGAAGCACATTGAATAACCGGTTTGTAAAACTGGTAGTTCTTTTTTTTGTAGGGCTTTGTTTATGAATTGTCCGATTAAAGGATGTTCTGATGTTGCGATTAAGTAGGCATCTTCTCCTTCGACTTTGTATGCCATTGCATTGATTTCTGCAGTTGAATAAACTCCATCTAAAACTTCTTTTTTTATCATTAATGGGGGTTCAACATAGATGAATTCTTTTTTTACCATATAATCTCTTGCGAAATTTATTAAGGCCATATTTAATAATGCTAATTCTCCTTTTAGGAAATAGAATCCTTTTCCTGAAATATCTGCAGAGGTGTCAAAGTCTAGGAGTCTTAATGATTCTCCTAACTCTACATGACTTTTTACATCGAAGTTGAATTTTGGAATCTGACCATATTTTTTTATCTCAACATTTTCTTTATCTGATTTTCCAATAGGAACTGATTTATGAATTATGTTGGGAATTTTCATTATTATGATTTTTACTTCTTCTGCTAATTTGTCTGCTTTTTCTTCTATCTTTTTTATTTTTTCAGGGATGTCTCCGGCTTGTTTGATTAATGTCTTAGCTAACTTTTCGTCTTTTGTTTTTTTAGCTTTACTAATTTCTAAAGAAATTTTATTTCGCTCACTTCTTAATTCGTCAACCTGATATTTTAGTTTTCTCCACTGTTCGTCTAATTTTTTTGCTTTATCTACTAATGGGAGCTTTTCATCTTGGAATTTCTTTTTTATATTTTCTTTTACTAAGTCTGGATTTTCTCTAATTAGTTTTATGTCTATCATATCGTTTGTATCCAAGGCACCAAGGTTCCTTAGATGTATCCTCCCTTGAGATTACAAGTCATCTTCCCTCTAATAGCTTCCTTCGGAAGTTTATCATGTTCAGATAATTGTCTATATTTAATAATAACTTAAGAAATTAGTATTATTTAAAGTTTCTTCTAAACATTTAAATATTAGTTTTTTGTTTTATGTGTAAGATGGTGAATCAAAAAGTTTTGATAAGAGATAAATATCGACGGCATAAAAAAGTTTTTGTTTTTTTGGTGATAATGATATTGTTGGTTGTGACTATTTTGGTGATTTTTTTAATGGGATATTTATCTAAGGATGTAACGAATCAGATTGTTATTGAGAATCCTTTGAAAGGTCTTGTTTTTGCAAATACTAATGAGGCTGGGCAGGTTGATAAACAAGCAGTTGTTGAGCAGGCAGTATTGGAATTTGATGCAGACTATATTAATTTTATTTTGTTTGCTTTAGGAATTGATAATCTTCATAAATCTTATGTGGGTTATGGGAATCCGGTGGTGGAGTTACAAGTTGATAATGAAATTTGGTCTTCGGAGATTGATGGCGGTTTGTTGAATACTGCTCGTGTGGCTAATGCTGAAAAAGATTTAAAAATAACTATGAGTCGTCTGGAGGCTGTTGAGGCACTTTTGTCTTCGGATATAAATTTATTTATGAAAACTTCGGTGACAAATGGAAATACTCAAATAGAAATGGTTGCTAATAAGGTTGAGTTGGGTAGTAAGGGTTACTTGGCAATGTATAAGACGATTACTGGTGAAGAGATTTCTGCGGAGTGATTGGTTAGTAATGATTTGTTGGTACTCAAAAATTAAGTAACTTGGATTTGTTACTGTTTGGTTAAATTTTTGTTACGAAACCTTTATAAGCGAATATATGACTTAAATATATAGATTGAAATGAGTACATAAAAATGTACGCATTGAATCATATAAACAAAATGAAAGATAATTTTGACATTTTTTTCCGCAGAAAGCCAGCATTAATGTTAGTAGCTTTAAGGAAATTATCAAAGGCTCGATACGGTTCTGTATTAGCTAAAGAAGTAGACTGTACTTATTCGCATGCAGTCAAAATTTTGCAAACTCTAGAAGAACTAGGTTTAGTGAAGTTTGAAAAGAAAGGGCGAATAAAGTTGATAGAACTTACAAAGAAGGGTGAAGAGATTGCAGAACATATTGACCAGATAAAGAGAACCATAAACTAATCCTTTTTTTATTTTTAGTTTTTTAATTGCTTAGATAGATTTAGCTTGTTTTGGATAAGAGTTTTGAGTTATTTTCCGCCACCGCAGAAATCCGGTTTCACCTTTCCCATTTCTGCTCCTTGTATATTGATATTGTTGAATATAAATATTAATAAACTTGGATTTATTTTGATTATTATGGCGTTAGAAGATTTTGAAAAAACAGTTATGAAAAATATTAATCGTAATCTTGGAACTGATATGACAATTGAAGAAATTAGGAAAATGCCGATTGATGAATACAGGGTGCTAGTTGAGGAGATAAAGGGAAGACCGTTGAGATTTAGTTATGGAACTTTGCCTGGAGCCTCTACTGATTGTGATGGGAGTTGTTCGGGTTTGAGTCTTGTGGGTCAAGAATTTATGAGTTCTAAGGAGTGTGATAAGGCAGGTCGTGATGCGGTAAAAGTTCCTTGGCATGAATATGTTAGCAGAGTTTATCAATGGTTTAAAAGATAATTTTATCTTGATTTATCTACGCCGTTTCTTTCGCACGATTCATTTATAGGGCATTTGCTACATAGGGGACTTATAGGTAGGCAGATGTTTTTTCCGAATAGGACGAATATTCCGTTGAAGTCTCCCCAGTATTCTTTTGGTAGGACTTTCATTAGGGCGAATTCTGATTTTTCTGCGGTTGGAGTTTTGATCCAGCCGAGTCTGTTTGGGATTCTGTGGCAGTGGGTGTCTATGGGAAGGACATCTTGATTGAATGCGAAGTTTAGTACAATGTTTGCTGTCTTTGGCCCTATGCCTTTTATGGATATTAATTCTTCTCGAGTTGATGGTACTTGATTATTGAATCGATTAAGGATTTCATTTGAGGCATGTTTTAGGATTTGGGATTTCTTTTTATAGTGGCCTGTTGAGAAGATTATTTTTTCTAGTTTTGAAGTTGGGATAGAGATGATTTGTTGCGGAGTATCTGCTATTTTGAATAAATTTTCTGAGACTTTTTCTGTGACTTCGTCTTTTGTTCTTAGTGATAGAAGACACGAGATTAGAATTTTGAAAGCATCTTCTTTTCCCTTCATTCGATTAAGGGTAGTCCTGTCTGTGTAGTTGAAGTGTTGCTTTAGTTTGTTCATTGTTTGGGAGATGTTTTTGTGGGGAGGCATTTTGAAGGATGTTTTTGGTGGGGGCATTTTAATTGTAAACTTTTGCTCGTTTATCTATCTTGACAATGCCAATAAATTTCTTAGAATAATCAATTTCATAAAGGACTCTAAAATTTCCTACACGTATCCTAAAGAGATTTCTATCTTTTAATTTTTTTGAATCTGTAATAATTGGGTCTTGTTTTAATAACTCCATTTTATTCAAAATTCTCTGTTTAGTAATATTATCTATATTCTTAAGAAATTTTTTGACTTGATTTGAAAAAAATAAATTAAACATCATAAATTGAGCTCTTTTTTCAATTGCTCATGTGAAATTAATTCTCCATTCTTTTTTTCTTTCTCGTAAGCTTCAATTGCTTGCATGTCATCCTCATCCAAAATTGTATCTGAATCTTGAATATTTGATTTAATATAATTTACGTCAGTTTGAAGTTTCTTTAATATTTCTAGAACTTCTGAATTTATTGTTTGTGTTTCCATGTTATTTTAGAATTTTTTAGATATTTAAGTTTTTGTATTGAAAATTTATTGTAGAAAATTTATATTTTTAATTAAAAGCGGGATTATATATTTATTTTAAATAATTCTTCTTGATAAATGAAGTAGTTTGTTATAAATCATAAATAAGCCCATTCCAAATAAGATTAGGATTAAAATAAGTGGGATGATTGAAAAAAGAAAAATGCCTGCTGCTATAATTGCTATAATAAATTCTCCTGAATCTAATGTTCCCCCATAGTATTTTATCTCATTATTTTGTGAGATTAATTCTGAAGATATCGATATGATTGATAAAAAGATAGTTGAATTAATAATTCCCATCAGAATAACGTCTATTTTTTCCTTGTTATGAATTGAAAGAATAAAACCTAATAAGACATTTGAAATAATTAAATACAGGATAAAAATTAATGTTGTGGAAATAAAATCCTCTGAGAATTCTTTCTTAAAATAAATGAACGAGAATATCCCCAATGCAAGATATATAATTAAAATAATCGAATTATATAAATCATATTTTTTTGTTAAGTTTCTAATATTCATTTTAAAAAATGGCCTGCGGGCTCAGAAAATTTCTGATTCTCTGATTCTCAAAAAGGCATAGCCTTTTCTCGATGAATTGAACCCATATGGGTACAAATCCCTTAGGTAATATCCTTGGAGGATATTGAATGGCCTGCAGGCTCAGAGAATTTCTGATTCTCTGATTCTCAAAAAGGCATAGCCTTTTCTCGATGAATTGAAC
>CAYNOY010000001.1:48608-58191 GCA_964399015.1 Candidatus Woesearchaeota archaeon
CCATATGAATACAAATCATTTAGGCAATATCCTTGGAGGATATTGAATGGCCTGCAGGGGATTTGAACCCCTGACACCTGCCTTAAGAGGGCAGTGCTCTAACCGGGCTGAGCTAGCAAGCCATATAGATTATTTAGAAGAAAGGGTTTTTTAATCTGTTGGTTTGTGGTTGATGAGGTGTTTAGCCATCACTTTAAAATGACATCAAACAAAACCTTTATATACCTCCAACTCTCTCTGAAATTATAAAATGAGTTTCGAAAAAAACACCGTAAAATCTTTTAGAGCAGTACGAGAAGATATAGAAATTTTGAGAGCAAAGCTTAATGAGATTGCTCAGATGCAAGAAGAAATGTCTAAGGCTGTAGCTGAACTTGGCAAACCTGCTAAGAAGAAAGCAACTAAAAAGAAAAAGTAATTCTAAATAATTAAATTTTTGATTATTTGTCTTAGATTGGGGTTTGTTTGATTTAATGATTGATGAATTTAAGGATTGTTCCGCCACCGCAAAAAGCCGGTTTCACCTTTTCCTCACCGAGAATTGGAACAATTCTCGGACGCCAAAAAACTAGTGCTGTAAGCACGTAGTTTTTCCGGTTTCGCCCCTTGCATATTATTAGTGTTGAAGGTTTAGAGATTATGAAGGTCGTTCTTATAAAATTATATTTTTAATGTTATTCTCACCAAGTTTAGAAGGGATAGATAATCTTTTATAATTTGTAGGGTTTGTTTGTTTATGAAAAAGTATAATGTGTTTCACTCAGCTAGGTTTGATAAAGAATTATCTAAATTTGATTTAAATTTTCAACGACAAGTGGATAAAATTGAGGATCAGTTAGTTGAGAATCCTTATGTTGGCAGGCCACTTAATGTTGAATGGTTTAGAGAAAAGAAAATTGAAAAATATAGAGTTTATTATCTTGTTTAGGGTGATTTGGGAATTGTATTTATGGTAGCTATTAGTGATAAAAAGGAGCAACAAAAAGTGATTAATACGATTAGATTATTATTTAGTTATTTTAGAAATGAGATTGAAGAATTAGTAGATGACTAATAAATTATTTAACTCTTCTAACTCTGCCTTGCTTAATATCTTTAAAACTCTCCATTAATTGTGTTAATAAATCTACATCTATGTTTGATTGCATTTTTAATTTGTTGTATTCTTGTTTTGAAATTGTTATAGTATCTTCCATTTTATTATTAGAAATAAGAGATTTATATAATTTTTGGTTGGAGGGGCTAATGATATTCTCGCCAAGTATGTCTGCACTTGGTACATCTAAAGAATCTAGTCTCTGCTTCGTCGCCGGCCCTTGTTTGTGATGTCCAAAAGTAAGCTTCTTTGTGATTGCACTTTGAGCAAGTTGCAGGGATTATTGGGAAAACATCGGTGTTATTATCTATTATGACTCCGATTTCGGGTTTTGTTTTAATGTTCTCTGAAGACTCTAATTTTAGTTTTGTTTTAGCCTTGTAATTACATCTAGGGCAACCTGCACTTTTATTTTTTTCAACTAATACACATCCGCACTTTGGGCAAAATTCCATTTTTATGATTTTTATGTAAATTTCTTTTTTAAAAATTTAACAACTGTTTATGTTAATAATAATTGTTTAAAAAGGTTTCCATAATCTATTACAATTCTTTAGTTGTGACAATTATAGGTAATTTATCTGAAAGCGTTTAGTAATTCTACAAACCAGATTTTTACCCATCCGAGGTAAGGAATTTTGAAGATTGCTTTTCCGACTATTTGATTGATAGGGATTGCAGTCTCGTCTGTCCTGTAAAGGTTGTTTGTAGCTGTTAGTTGGGCCGGGTTGTGGTCTCCTTTTGTTTCTACAGTGTTCCCTTCGGTGCCGACTATTCTGTGGATAATTGGACGAGGAGCTATTGATTCTGGATTTGGTTTGAATATTATTATGTCTCCTAGTTTTGGAGTGAATCTTCCCCAGACGATTATTATATCTCCTTTACGGAATCCATTTTTTAGACTGAATCCAGAGAATGTTGATTTAGTGATTCCTTTTTCTTCGTACCAGTTTCCGCAAACGTCCCAGTATTCGTTGAAGTTTATCCATTCTTTTTGTGATTTAGTGTAAGATTCTCGACAGAGACTTAATCGGCCTGAACTGTCTTTGACTATTTGGTGGTCCATACTTGATGATTCAACTCCTGCTAATGGAAGTTCGGTTCCCATTATTAGTGATAGTCCTGGGAAGAATATGAATTTTACCATAACGAAGATTAATGCGAGGGCTACAATCCAGCTTAATATTGAATCAGAATCCCAAATCCATCTCCATCCTTTTTTTATTTTTGTTAAAGTTTCTTTGGTGTTCATGTTCTTAGTTAATAATAGTGTTTTGAGTTTTTAAATTATTACTTAACATTTTTAACTGAACCGCTAACTTTTATGATTTGTAAATCTTTTGGGCTTGTTGTGAAACTTGCACGGATTTTGTCTAGAGCTTGACGGTTGATTGCTAGAGTTATGCTTTTTGTTGTCTTTTTTATTATATGGGGACTTGCTTCTGCAAAACCTAGAACGCCTATGAATTCTAAAATAACTTTTTCAATTGTTTTCCAATTAGCATCGTTGCCTTTGATTAGAAGATATCTTTTTCTTTCTCTGTGAGAGGGTTTTAGAGCTTTCATTTTTACCTCGCTAATAAGTAGATAAATAAAAATATTAATAAAACTAATAATATAATTGCCCAGTTATCTTTTAAAAATTTCATTTTATCCTCTCCTTAATTATATATAAGAATAATAGATTAGCATTTATATATATTACTGATACAAGAATTATTCAAAGAATTGAAAACCTCTCCTTTGAAGAAGAGGTTAGATTGTTTAATTCAATTCTTTGACTCATAAAAACAAACCCCACACTTCAGTGCGGAGTTCCATTGTTTTTCTGATTTCTATAATTTCCAATCTAGATATTTGATTTGTATAATATATAGTTGCAATTAATCCAACTAAAAAAGTACTAAATGCTATCATGCCCGTAGCAATTTCTATAAATTTATTGCTCATGGATAATTGAAGTTACTTAACTATAAAAAAATTTAGAATTAAGATAAAGCTTGAACTTCATCGTGAATTGCTCTAACTACTTCGCCTATAGACTTGCCGGTGAATCTTTCTCTTTGATCAGATGCTGTGAACATAGCTCTTTTCCCATCATCGTATTCGTTTAGTGCTCCATGGAATTTGTGATCTTCTGGAAGAGTTAATCTGGTTAAAACAGCGTTTGCTTCATGAGCGTGGTCTGCGTCTGGGTGTGTGGTTATTCCAACATCAATATAAGACAATGTTGAAAGGGCATAAGCTAATTCTCTTCCTGAATTATCATGTTCATCTAAATCGTGGTGGTTCATATATAAAAGAACACTTATCCTAGAATCATCTTCCCTTCTTGTTGGGAATAAATTTCGAATGTCCCTAGAGATTATCCCAAAGCCATTGCTAGGGTCATAGCATACTTTGTATGTTCCATTTCGTTTAACTTCGTCTTGTGTCATTTTTTCGTTTCCTTTAGTTTTATTCAGAGAACAATATTTATTTTTCTCAGACTCCAAAAAACGAGAGACCTTGGGTCTCGTTGTTTTTAGGATATTCACAAATCATTTTGTGATTGGACTAATCGTCCATAATTTATATTTACTCTAAAAAATAGTGTATACTAATAGTAACAAAAAATACTATTAAAGAAATGCTATTTGTTTTTTTGTAAAAATGTCTAGTATAAGTTGTTAGGGTGACAAATCTACCCAATTACTTGATATCTAGCAATTCTTTTAAGAAACTATGTTTTATTTTTCTTTTTTGAGATTTAGGGTTTGGTTTTTCTTTTCGTTTCATAAATAGGAATATTATTACTATTATGATTAGAATTACTAAGAGATTAACAATTTTTTTTAATTCTTTGATTTCTTTTACTAATTGGTCCATTTCTTGAGAGATTTTTTTTTCAGGAGTTTCTTCTTCGGTTTTAATTGTATCTCCAGTTATTTCGATATCTTTTGGGAGTATTTTTTCATTAATTGTTTGGATTGTTAGGTCTGCTTTTCCACTAGTTATTGAGTTTAGTTTTATGTATAGGTCGTAATAGTCTGGGGAAGTTAAGTTTAGTTTTGTGCTTTGGCCTATTCCTAGTTTTAGATTTATTGGATCACTTTGAATTATTAGGTCTACAAAGTTAGTGCCAATGTTTGAGAGAGTTAGTGCGTGGGAGTTTCCATTTGTGTCAAAAAATGTGAATTTTATCTTGTCGTTTTTGTTTAATGATTGAGTATATCCATTAGAAGCTTGTGATGAATTTATAGTGTAGGTTTTAGATGTAGTTCCGCCTCCTCCGCCCCCTGATGATGAGACTGTTGGTGTTGAGGTTGCAGATGTTGTGAAACTATTAGTTGTAGAGGTGTTGCAATTTGAAGCTTGGTCGCAGTAAGTTATATTATAATAGTAAAGCGTTGAAGCGATTAGGCCAGAAAGGGTTTCAGAATGTGATGTAGTTAAAATTGAATTTGTTGAGTAAGTTCCTAAACTTAGGGTTGTTCCGTAATTTATTGAAGAGTTTGTGTTTTCATTTGTTGTCCATGTTATTGTTGAAGTGGTTGAAGTGAATGTGTTGAAAAGAGTAGAAATATTTGGATAAGTGGTGTCATAGGTTACTGTGAAGTTTGTGTCTGCCCAAGAAGAGTTCGATGCGTTATTGTAAGCTAGACAATTCCAGTTGTAAGGGAGTTCTTGGGTAAAGCTGTAGTTGAATGTGCTTGTGTTTGTTATGCCTGTTGTTGTTGATGTTTCGTTGTAAACTAGGGAAGTTGAGTTCCATAGGTAGAATGTTGTGTTTGTTAAACTGTAGGTGTTTACTGAGCTTAGGTTGCATGTAAAATTGATTTCTTGGTTTGATGAAGTTGCATTCTCGGGGGAACTTAGGATTATATTTAACCCTCCAATTGTTAAACTAAAATTTGTTGATGAAAATGCTGAATTTGATTGTGAGTCATAAGCTTTGCAATTCCATTTGTAATTTTCTTTTGGCAAGTTATTCACTGTAAAATTAGTGGTGTTTGTTGTGCCTGTTGTTGTTGATGTTTCGTTGTAAACTAGGGAAGTTGAGTTCCATAAATAGAAGGTGGTATTTGTTAATTGCCAGTCGCTTTGATTACATGTAAAGTTGTATGAGGTTTTTAGGTTTACTAAGTTATCTGTTGGGAGTGTTAAAGTTATATTTGGTGCGAGGTTGTCTAAAGAAAGGGCTGCTTCATAAACATCTATTCTTGAGAAACTTAAGCCGCTTGGAGCGTCGTTGAGTGTTTTTCCTGTAGAGTTTAAGATGTTTTCTATTTGTAATGGGGTTCTTGTTTGACTTGTTAGATTTAATATTTGATGCATTATTGCGAAGGCTCCTGCGACCATTGGAGCTGCCATCGAGGTTCCTCCTTGAATATAATATGCTCCATTGTTGTAGGTTGAATTAATTAATGCTCCTGGTGCGAATAATTGGACTAGTGAATTTCTGTTTGCATGGCAGACTATTTGGTCTATGGCAGTTGTTGAGTCTGTGCAGGTTCCGACCCAAGTTACTCCTCCTATGTTTGCGTCATAAGTGTCTCCTACAGGGGTTGCGTTGCCTATGCAAGCCGGGGATGAGATATGTGTGAAGTTTCCCTTGTTACCTGTTGCTGCTATAACTGAAATGTTTGCTGCGAAAGCTAGATTAATTGATTCTGTCCATGGGCTCATTAAATGGGAGCAATCAGTATTATATAGGCTGCTAGTTCCTAGGCTCATACTTATGACATCAACATTTTGGGCTACACAATAATCAATTGCCCTACTTAGGTCTAAATCATTTCCGCTTCCGTCTCCATTTTCATCTAAGATTTTTATCCCGATTAAACTTACATTATTTGCTACTCCTAAAATTCCTCCAGATGCTGCTGCGATTCCTGCAACATGAGTTCCGTGTCCATTGTCGTCGCTTATTAAACAATTTTCAACACAGACTTTATTGAAGCAATCTATGATACAACTTAAGTTTTTTCCAATTAAATCTGGATGAGTGAAATTAATTCCAGAGTCTATGACGCAAACGCTTCTTCCAGTTCCAGTTAGATTTATGTTATTTATTTTTAGAGAGTTAGCTATTGATGAATTTATTATTGGTACTGCTTGTTGCAGGAAGGCTTTTAGTTTATGGCTTTTTGAAATTGATTCTATGTCTGGGTTGTTTTCTAGTTCTTCTAATTCTTCTAGTGAAACTTCTTTGGAGATAAAATTTTTGTATTTATCTTTTTCTTCGATGTCTTTAAATTTATCTTTTTTTGTGAATTTTTTTATTTGTCTTAGTATTGTTGATTTTTCTTTTAATTTTATTGTTACGTTAATTTTTTCTGAATTGTTTAATTCGTTTAAGACTTCTGGACTTATTTTTGTTAGAGGTGGTTCTGCCTGTAGGATGGGGATTGCTATTGTTGCTAAAATTAATAGGATTAGGAGAATTTTGAATTTCATTATTTTGTGCACTCTCCGTTGATACATCTGCAAGATTCAATCTCGCATTTGAAAACTGCCGGACAAAGAATTTTGTTAGAACAATTTTTTAGGTTTTCTAGATAGGTTTGTTTTTCTGAATTTAGAACACATTTTTCTTCTCCCCCCATGTTGCAGGCGCAACAAGTTGTTTGTACTTTGATGCAGTCTTGATCTGAAGTGCATTTTTGAAGGGTTTGTTTTGTTGGGGGGTTATAGGTTATTGAGATAATTATGATTAGGAGAATTATTATTAGTAGAAATTTCCAATTATATAAAGCTCTCACTTCTTTTTTCATAGATGGTTAAGGGAATTGGTGTATAAAAAGATTTGGTGGGGGTTGTTTTTCATTTGTTGGAATTTGGGAAATGGTTATCTTCCTCCGCGGAAGTTAAAGTGAATTGCCCCTCCCGCGGAAATCCGTTCCTTACGTCACTTTCCCATTTCCTTCCCTTGCATAAAATTAGTTCAGAGAAAAATATATTTTTCTCTGACTCCCAAAATTCTTTTGAAGAATTTTAGGAGGTGTAAATTTTAGGATTTGTGGTTTGAGGGATTTTCTTTGAGTTTGTGGAGTTGAGTTGGCCTATGGGACAGACCTATTATATAATAGTAACAGTAGATTTATATACTGAATTAAGAAATTGAAAGTTTAAAATATAGTTAGAGAGGGAAAAATTTAAAACATGACCCCCAAACTTATATAAACCCTAATGGTCTTTCTTAGTTAATAAAGAGAGTAATAAGAAAATGAAAATCTATTCTATTGGGGGATATAATGAAGTTGGCAAGAACATGACTGCTATTGACTTAGGTGAGGATGTGATTCTTTTTGATTGTGGGTTGTATTTGCCACCGATTGTTGAGTTAGAGGAATCTGAGAGAGTTTATACTGAGAAAAAATTAAGGTCGATAAAGGCGGTTCCTTCTGATGAGATGTTAGATAGATTGGGACTGAAGGATAAGGTTCGGGCGATAATTAATAGTCATGCACATCTTGATCATATTGGAGCTATACCCTATGTAGCCCATAGATATAATGCAGAGATAATTGGGACTCCTTTTACAATTGAAGTTTTGAAGACTTTGCTTAAGGATGAAAAAATAAATCTTACGAATAAGATAAGGATTGTTCAGCCGAATTCTTTTTGTTATGTTCAAGGAAAGAATCGGAAATATCAAGTTGATTTTATTAATATAACTCATTCTACGATTCATTGTTCTGTGATTGCGTTGCATACTCCTGAGGGGGTTGTATTATATGCGAATGATTTTAAGTTAGATAATAGTCCTACGATGGGAAAGAAGCCTAACTATGATAAATTAAAAGAGATTGGAAAGGAAGGTGTTAAAGTTTTGATTGTGGATTCACTTTATTCAGGAGATAATCGAAAAACAGCTTCGGAAAAAGTTGCTAAGACTTTGTTGGAGGAAGTTCTTTTGACAACGAATAATGAAAATGCAGGATTGACTATTACAACGTTTTCTTCACATATTGCTAGGTTAAAATCTATTGTAGAGTTTGGAAAAAAATTAAATAGAAAGATTGTTTTTTTGGGAAGAAGTTTGAATAAATATGTTGGGGCGGCTGTGCGTGTTGATATGTGCCCTTTTAGAAATGATGTTGAGATTGCAACTTATAGAAATCAATTGGAGAGGAAATTAAAACAGATAGATAAAAAGAGGGGAGAATATCTTGTGGTGTGTACAGGGCATCAGGGTGAACCTGGAAGTATTTTAGATAGGTTGTCAAGAAATAAGTTACCGTTTAAATTTAATCGTTCAGACCATGTTGTTTTTTCGTCGTCTGTTATTCCTGTGCCTTCAAATATAGCCAATAGGGAGGGGTTGGATCAGAGATTGAAAAAACGAGGGACTCGGCTTTTTAATAATATTCATGTTTCAGGTCATGGTGGGCGAGAAGACTTGAGGGATTTTTTGGATTTGTTAAATCCTGAACATATTATTCCTTCACATGGTTCTCATGATAAGATTGCTCCGATGGTTGAGTTGTCTAAGGAAATGGGATATAAGCCTAAGAATATTCATTTAGTTAATGACGGGGATAGAATTGTTGTTTGATTTCTGAGGTTGTTTTTGGGTGAAGAGAATTGTTTGATGTGTTTTTAGTGGGGGTTGCCCTCCGCGGAAATCCGGCTGTCGCCTTTCCCATTTCCTTCCCGCAATTACTGATATATTGTGGAATTTAATTGGATGATAAGTATTCTTTATTGTGGAGGTACCTATAAATTATTTTTAAAAATAATCGCATAAATTTAAATACAAATAAATCCTTTAATATTGATAAAAGAGGACAATTATCTGAACATGATAAACTTCCGAAGGAAGCTATTAGTTAAGGTGACTTGTCAGGAAACCGTAGGTTTCATACGACTATGAATGAAGATATTATAATTGCTTTGAAAAATGGAATTGAGAGAGGTGAGGATTTGCAAAATACGATGCAGATACTTGTTAATTCTGGATATAATCCTGCCGAGGTTCAGGAAGCTTCCAAATATGTTCAAATTGGTGTGACTCCTAGTTTGGAAACAAAACCTGATGAAGAGTTGTTGATGCCTGAACAGAAAAAAGGATTATTTTCTCGGAAGCCTAAGATTTCTTCAAAAGTTCCAATTCAAGAAGGTGTAAATCAAGTTCAACAGATAAAACAAGAGATTGCGTCCAAACCAGAGGTTGTTTCTCAGCAATTACCTGCTCAAGCGACTTTGATTAAAAAACCTAAAAAAGAATTATGGATGAAGGAAATTATTTTGTTTGGGATTTTGTTGGTTTTAACAGGAGTATTGATTGCCTTGATTTTTTTCAAAGATAAATTTCTTGCTTTTTTTAGTTAATATGTATATTTACCCACCGGCTGAGGATTCTTATTTACTTCAAAAATCTTTGAAAGATTATCTTAAGGGAGGATCTTTGTCTCTTAAGGTTTTGGATATGGGTTCTGGTTCTGGGATTCAGGCTAGGACTTGTGAGGATTTGGGAATTAAAGAAGTGTTAGCGGTTGATGT
>CAYNOY010000002.1:0-12915 GCA_964399015.1 Candidatus Woesearchaeota archaeon
TGGAGAAAAAATTTACCCGAATTCGAACGTTCAGAGAATTTTGTGTAAATTCTCTGTCTCCTCGATTCTCTAGAGAATCTTCGCGTCCTAAAAAATTCTATAAGAATTTTTGGGAACTTCAACTCTTACGAGATTGAAGTAATCCGGGTGGGGCTATTTCTATAAACTATCTAATTTCGGAATATACTTCTTTTTGTGGATTTTTTCGCTTTTCATGATGATGTAGTTTTCTATGGGGAATTCTGCCCGGATTTCTTTTATGGTTTCTATTTCTTTTAAATTTTCTACAATTATTACTGCATGATATTCTCCGATTAGTTTGGTGAATTGGACTATGTTTCGATTATGTCTTGCATAATCCATGAATTTTCCCATTTCTCTTATTCCTTCACTTGAGAATCTTAGGAATATTGTTTGTCTGTTTATTTCTAGTTTGGAATTATCTAGAATTGTTCCGTATCCTTTGATGATGTTTCTTTTTTCTAGTAATTTTTTGACGCGGATTGCTCTTTTGATTGGAATTTTTAGGGTGTCTGAGATGGAGAGGATTGTTTCGTCTGGGCTTTTTATTAGTGCATTTAGAACATTTAATTCGTCTTCGGATAGTTTTCTTAATATTCTATCTCCATAAAGAATATTGTCTGCATCGTCGAATTTTCTTACTAGATAGTTTTTGAAGTATTCGTGGTTTACGATTATTGGATAGACGAAGATCGTTTTTAATTTTTGGAAGAATTTGTAAATTAGTTCTGAGTGGGATTTGTTGAATGCAGATAGGTTTTTTGCAGAGTATTCTACTAGGATGTCTACGCCTTCTTTGTTTTCTTCGATTGTAACAATATTGTCCATTTCTTTTAATTCTTTGATTACTTCTCTTTTTAGGGATGCTTCGGTTTTTATATAGTTAAATCCTACGAGAACATTGACAAATCCGAGTTTTACTGCGTCTACGATTACATTGCTGGTTCCGATTAGTCCATCTTTTTTTAAGGTGTTTTTAAGATATGATGCAGATTGTTGACTTGAGTTTATTTTTTTACCAAGTTCTTTTGTAGTGATTCTTGAATTTCTTGTGGTTTCAAATAACAATTTTTTTATTTTTTCTTTCATGGTTGTTGAAAGTCATTATTTTATTTAAATCTTTGTTTTTTGTATAATTGGCTTGGTTAAGGGTTAATTGGGTAGTTTTTACAAAAAAATTGGTAGGATTATTTAATTAGATTTTTTGCGTGATTTAGGGATGGTAATTAAAATCGGAGTAGAACTAGAAGGCAATTTTATAGATGAAAATGGTAGCTTATCAAATCGTGCATCAGAGGTAGTTGGAAGTTTGGAAAATAATGGAAATATTTTAGGAGAATTATCTAGGTCAATGTGGGAGGTTATTTCAGAGCCTTCTGAAGATATGGAGGTATTGTATTCTAGATTTAGAAATGAACTTTTTAAATTGAGAAATATTACTGAGGGATTGAATTTGGGAGTTGTTCCTTGTTCTACTTTGAATAATGAGTCTGGGGTTGAGTCTAGAGATTTTGAAAGGCCCAGGGGTATGAGAAAGAGAAAAGTTTTAGGTGATAATTTGAGAGATTTAGAACATCATCTTTCTGGAACTCATATACATGCAGATATTTTAGAGGATGAAGAAAAAGCTTATGCTCAATATGTTTTATTTCAGGCGGCTGATCCGGTCCATAGTTTAATGTCTTCAAGCCCTTTTCTTTTTGGGAGGAATACTTTAAATGGGTATAGGGTTTTATCTTATCGGAATGAGGTTTTTAGAGATATGCCACTTCAAGGGCAATTGTTGGGTTACCCTAAGTCATTGAAGGGAGCTTATGAAAGACAAAAACAGTCTTATAGGGAATTTTTGGAAATTTTGGAAGAAAAGGGTCTTGATGCTGAGGGGATTCATGAATTAGATTGTATTTGGGGTCCTTTGAGGCTTACAAAATTGGGAACTATTGAATCTAGATGTGCGGATGCAAATAAACTTTCTAATGTCATGGCTTTAGCTTCATTGTATAAAGGGATTTCTGAGTTTGTTGAAGCAGAGGATTTGAATGTTGAAATTGATGAGAAGGATAATTATGATGTTTCTGAATTATTTATTCCTTCTAATGGGAGACTTATTGTTCCTTCGTATAATCGATTAAAACATTTTGAAACGGTTGGTGCTAGAACTGGGATTAAGGATGAAGGGTTAAGGAGATATTTAATGAATGTAATTGATACTGCTTCGAAGGGATTGGAAGACGATTCTTATTTGAATCCTTTTTTGAAAATGATTGATGATGGAGAAAATTTTGCAGACGATATTGTAAATTATGCTGAAATAAATGGTTTAGAAATTGATGGAAGAATTGATGGAAATGCTTCTAAGCAAATAAGAAGATATATTGCTGAAGAATATCAAAAAGATTTGGAGGTAGTAAGATGAAAAATGTATTAGTTTATATGAATGAAGATCATCTAAAAAATGTAGATGATTCTACAAGTTATGTAGTTAGAACACTGAGATCAAAATATTCTGATGAATTTAATGTTCAAGTTTCAACAGAAGCGAATCCAGAACTTGCAAAAGATGCAAATATTATATTTTGTAGATTTGAAATTCCAATAAAGTCTGATTTTTTAAATGCACTTTCTAAGTATGATGATGGGACTAGGACATTTATTAATCCTCCTGAAACCAAATTAAATTATGTTGATAAATCTTATTTAGAGAGATTTGTTGGAATGGATGTAATGCCTGAGACAATAATTAGTGCAAGTCCTTCTGATTTAGCATATTTTATGCAACAGACGAAACCGAGGGTAATTTCAAAACCTTTGGATGAGAATGGTGGAAAGGGGATTAGTAAAGTTGAAGTAAATGGGCAATCTATTAGTGAGCTTGAGGAAATTGCAAGGGGTCTTACTAATGAGGGTCAAAAAAAGATGATTTTGCAAAGATTTATTGAAGGAGTAGAACAATGCGGGGATAAAAGAATTAATGTTTTATTTGGGGAGCCGGTTAGTGCAATGTTAAGATTACCAAAAAAAGGAAGTTATTTATGTAATCTTAGTGCTGGAGGAAATATGGTTAAAACTACAATAACTAAACAAGATAGAAAAATTTTAGAACAGACTCAGGAGTTCATAGAAGAAATTGGTGCAACATGGGCAGGAGTTGATGTTATTGGCCAGTATTTAGGAGAAATAAATGTTTCAAGTCCTGGGAATTTATATGAGGCAGATTTTCTTAATGGAAATTCTAATGGGGTTGAGGCGTTAGTTAAACATTTGAGGCAATAGATTTAATTAAACTAATTTATATACACTATTAAAATGATAATTGATTTTCACTGCCACGTTGGAAAAGATATTGACGGAGAAGAATGTTCTTTAATGGATTTAAAGAAATCTATGGAAAGATGGGGTATTGATAAGGCTTGTATTTTTCCATTTAATAATACTAATGAGATTATGGTCCAAACTTCCTTAGATCTTTTAGAAAAATCCAAGGATGAAGATTGGATTGTTCCTTTTTTGAGGTTTGATCCTCAATTAGTTTCTTCAGATGAATTAGAAAATTTAATTTCAAAAGGATTTAAGGGCATTAAATTACATCCTTCTGCTCAAAAATTTGAAATAAGTAATGAGGAATTTTTTTGGATTTATGAATTATGCCAGGAAAAGAAATTACCAATTCTATTTCATTCTTCTGCAAAATATAAAAATATTCATCCTGCAAAAATATTAAAAATAGCTAAGGCGTTTCCGCAATTAAAAATAATCATCGCTCATTTTTTTGGAGATGATTTGAGGATTATAACAAAATTAAAAAAACATAAAAATGTTTATACGGATATTTCAATAAATTCTAGAACCTTTAGAATAAATCAAGCAATTTATGAGTTTGATTTTAAAAACTTTTTATTTGGAAGTGATATCCCTTATGATAGTCAGGGCGTGGCTTTAATGAAGGTTGATGAATCAGATTTAAGGAAAGAAGATAGGGAATTAGTTTTATCTGGAAATGCTAAAAAGATTTTAGGATTGTAGTTTTTTTGTAATATTGTCCTTATTTAAGTTTAATAGGGTTATTTTTACAAAAAATCTTATAGATTTTTTTATATATATATTTTTGCTGCAATTAGTATGATAAGTGCATTAGAAAAAACTGGATATAGAAAGTTAGGTAATGATAGTGGTAATTATCCTTTGAGTGAAAGAATGAATGATACTGGGGTTGTGAATTTTGATTCTAAGATTAGGCATAGATATGTTAATGGTTCAAGACAAATAACTATTTATGAGAAAAGAGATAAATTGAATGCTCTTGCTGGTGAATGGAAAAGTTTGCCTGAGGCTTATGAATTTATTATGTCTGAGGATAATTCTGATTTGTTAGTTCAAATGAGTCCTGAAGAAGTTTTGGATTTGTATTCTAGGGTTGCTTTTTATGATGAAACTACAAGAGGAACTCATGGGATTGTGGTTGGCGATAGTGAAAAACTTTTGGCGGCTTTGATTGAGAAACATCCTGTTTTGAATAAAGATGCGGAGAATTATGAGACTAAGTTAAGACATGAAGCTAAGTATTTGCCTAGTGCAATGTTTAGAGATAATGCTTACCGTGAGAAAAATATTATTTTGGGAAGTAGGCTTGAAAGAGAAGTTAGCGGGGTAGCTAGTTCTGATGGGGCTAGAGATTATGTTGCTCATGAATATGGTGATGAAGGAAGTTTAGAAAATATTGTTCAAATTAAACCCGCTCATGATTGGGCTTTTTAGGAGTTAAAATGTCAGCTAGTGTTTCTGTTTATATCTCCCTCTTGACTCAATTGTTTGTATTCTCTGGATTGTTTCTTGGTGGTTTTGCGCTTTATATTCTTGCGTGATTAATTTGAAAGATTCTTGTGCAATTTTAAAATGTTTTGCATCTAGTGCTTGTTTTAAGAGGTGAAGGTCTACGGCTTTGTCTTCTATTTTATGTGAGTGAATGCTTAATCCAAAATCTATTAGGTAAAGTTGATTATCTTTTAGAATCATGTTAGAGGTTGTTAGGTCTCCGTGGACAATATCTTGGTTGTGGAGTTTTGTTAATGTTTTTCCTATTTGTTTGCAAATAGTTTTGTAGTCTAATGATTCTAAATGTTCTGAGAGTTTTTTTCCATCTAGATATTCCATGATTATTGTTTCCTTATTGTCTGTTTCTATTATTTTTGGAACATGGATTATTAGTTGAAGTTTTTCTAGGATTTTTGCTTCTTTTTTTGTTCTTGATTTTCTTAGTTTGTCATCTAGTTCTTTTAGCCTGTAGGTTTTTGGGATTCTTTGTTTGGTGATTTGGTTGCCTTGTAATGTGATGATTGCTTCTGCACCTTGTTGGATTATTTGGGGTTTCATTTTAGAATTAGAATTTCATTTTTTTTCCAAATTTCTTTGCTAATTTTTGCATTTGTTTTTGAGATAATCCTTGGGAAGGGTCTATGTCTCCCATGTCTCCTGTACCTGTTGCCATTTCTTTTAGGAGTTTGTATTGTTTTAGAAGTTGTCTAATGTCTGTTGTTGTTGAACTAGAACCTTTTGCTATTCTACTTAATCTTGAAGTTTGTTTTTCTAGGATTTCTGGGTTTTCAATTTCTTCTTGAGTCATTGAGTTGATTATATGTGGCCATTTTTTTAGTTTGTCTTCTTGAGTTCCTAGAATGTTATCGGGGATTTTTGCATTTCCCATGCCGGGAATCATTTCAGCTATTTTTGATAGGCTTCCAAAACCTTGCATTTGAGTTAGTTGTTCTTGGAAATCTCTTAAATCTAGTTTTCCTTTTTCTAATTGTGATTTTAATTTCTTTTGAGATTTTTCATCGACTGCAGATTGGACTTTTTCTAATAGGCCTTCTAAATCTCCTAGTCCGAGTAGTCTTGATACAAATGAATCTGGGTTGAAGCTTTCGAATTCGTTGGGTTTTTCTCCAGTCCCTATGAAAAAAACTGGGGCGTTTGTTTCGTTGCATGCAGTTAGTGCTCCTCCTGCTTTTGCAGTTGAATCCATTCGAGTTATTATTACTCCATTAATGTCTACTGAATTTTGAAATTCTGATGCTTGAGCTTTTGCAGTTTGTCCGATGTCTGCTTGAATTGTTAGGAGTCTGTAATCTGGTTTTATTTCTTTTCCTAAATCTTTTATTTCTTTAACTAAATCTTCATCTAAGTTGTGTCTTCCTGCGCTGTCAATTATTATTAGGTCGAATTTTTCTAATTCTTTTTTGTATTTGTTATAGATTTTTGAGGGGTTTTTTTCATTTTTGTCAATGAATGTTGGAATGTTAATTTGTTCCCCTAGTTGTTCTAGTTGATGTGCTGCTGCAGGTCTGTGAACATCTAGTCCAAGTATTGCTACTTTGAATCCTCTTTTGGAATAATATAATGCTAGTTTAGATGAGCTTGTTGTTTTTCCTGCACCGTATAAACCTACTAGCATGATTTTTGTGTGCTTTCCTTTTTCTAATTTTAATTCGTGTTTTTCTTTTCCTAGTAGATTGATTACTTCATCGTGTAATAGTTTTGTTAAGTGTTCTTTTCTTTCGATTCCCTTTATTTTTTCATTTGTTGCTTCTTTTTTTATTTTGTCTCCCAATTCTTTAACTAAGTGGATGTTTACATCTGCGAGAATTAATGCTCTTTGTAAATCTTTGACTACGGTTTCTATTGTTTTTTTGTCAATGAATACAGCTCCTGCTATTTTGTCGAATCCTTTTCTTAGGGCTGAAGATAGTGAGCCTAACATATGGTATAAGGGGGTTAGAAGGCTTTTAAGATTTTCTATGGTTGGTTTTGGGGTTGTTTTTTGAGAATTTAGGTTCACTTCGTGAACGCTTATTTTATGTCAAATTGGGAAGACGGAGTCTAACCCAATTTTTTAGTCTTATTGTGACGGTGTAAATTTTAGGATTTTTGGGTTTGGTTTATTTTTTTAGAAGGAATTAAGAACCAGCTAATTAAAAGAGAAAATCCTCCAAGAAATAATCCAATAATAATAATTCCAACTAATTCCATTATATGAGAGTTTAATATAAAATATCTATATAATCCTGTAAGAATGCTTGTAATAATTAATAGGTATCCAAAATATTTTGCAAGATATCCTCTAAATTGCCAATCTATTTCTTGAACTGTTTGTCTTGGAGTTTCCATAGCATTACGAAATAATTTGTATATATAAATCTTTATTTTTCGGGAATTGTGGTGAATTATTTGTACTCTAAATTTTTAATTAATTATAATTATTCATATAATTTCTTTTGCAAAGAACAATCCCTTTGAGAATTAAATGGGTTTGTTGAATTAGGAGTATCTGGGCCATATTTGGGTTTGTATTGTTGGGAGGTTAATTCATTTAATCTTTCAAGTTCTTCTTTGGTTAAATGTTGGGAGGGTTTTGGTAATGGGTTCATTTTAGTTATTTAAATTTTAAATCTTTTATAAATTTTTGTTTATTGAAATGGTTTTTTAATTATTTAGGGCCTTGAAATTTTTTGATATTTTTTTTAGAGAGTTTAAGTTTTTAGGTAGAGGTAAGATTGTTTATTTTCAATTTTTTTATTCATAATGTATAAAAATTTTAAAGATTTTTGGTGTTATGAGATTCTTTAATGAATTTTGTTGGAAATAGGTGGTTCTTATAAATTTTACTTTGGGGGGTGTTCATTGTTTTTTTGATAATTTTAACCACAAGATTTATAAATTAGTGATTGCTTTGAATTATATAAAAAGGGTGTAGCGATGAGAAATAAAGAAAAAATTAAAAAGAGGGGGATTGTATTGTTGTTTGGAGCTGTTGCGATTAGTTTTTTGGTTAGTTTTGTATTTGCATTTGATGGTGTGAATGGCGAGTGTGAGTCCGGTGCTTGTGAAGATGATGGTTTAGAGTGTGTTTTAATTGAAGGTAATGATTGGTGTAATGGAGCAGATACAAATAGGGATGGGGATGTTGATCTTTGGCAATTTGATGGAAGGGGAGATCAGCAAACTGTTAGTGAAAACATGGATAGAATTGATTGTGAGAATGTTGAAGGTAATAATTGGTGTAATGGAGCAGATACAAATAGGGATGGGGATGTTGATCTTTGGCAATTTGATGGAAGGGGAGATCAGCAAACTGTTAGTGAAAACATGGATAGAATTGATTGTAGTGGAGAAGAAAAAGGTGTTTGTTCTTTTAGGGATGGGGGGTGTGTTAAAGAAACAGAAGGGTTAGTGTTGGGATGTATTGATAATTGTGTTATTGATTCTGTTGAATGGGAGAGTGAGCGTGTTCAGGATGGAGAACCGGTTAATCTTTGGATTAGTGGAATTAATTGTTCTTCGGGAAATACTATTATGATTAATTTTTATGAAAGAGATATGTTTTCTGAAGATGATTTTGTTAGTGGAGCTTTTTATCAAGATAATTTTGTTGATTCTATTTCTTATGTTCCTCAATTTGTGAATGATGAATATGGTTCTCCGGAATTTTATGCCAAGGTAAATTTAGTGGGTGAAGAAAATTTTGTAAGTTCTCAATTATTAAAAGTTTTTCCTTCAAGTCGTGAGAGTGTTAGTCGAAGTAAAAGTTTTAGTTTTAAGGAGGGTAAAAATTTATTTACTATGCCTTTAATTTTTGATGATATGTCTATGGAAACAGTGTTTGGGGAGAATCTTGATAAGATTGATAGAATTTATACTTATGAGGATGGTTGGAAAATTTATCATCCTGATGAAACTAAACCGAGTAATCTTTATGGATTTGAAGTTGGAAGGGGTTATGTTTTGTTTACAAAGCCTGGAGATAGTTTTGATTTGGATGTTACAGGATATATGACTGATGAATCTTTGAATTATTTGAGATTTAATTTAGCGGCTGGAGAATGGAATTTGATTAGTATATTTTATGAAAGCTATGATGTGGAGAGTATAATTGAGGGAGATAGTGATAATGAGCTTTATGTTTATAATGATGTTAATGGGAATTATGAAAAAATTGAAGAAGGAATATTGAATGCGGATGAAAGTTATTGGGTTTATTCAAATAGTAGTATTAGGTTTGCAGATCCTGAAGCAGGATTTCCAAGTTTAAATTTTTGGCAAAGGATTTTGGATTTGTTTAAAACTTTTTTTGTGTTAAATTGTGTTTTTATAATTTTAGTAAATGGGGGGTTAAATCAAAAATTTTAAAATGAATAGATTATTGAATTTTTTAGGAGGGTTAGTATTTGTGTTTGTTGGAATTTTGTTGAGTATGAATTTTGTTATTGCACAAGTTCCTACTTATCATCAATTTTATGGGGATATATATTTTACTAATGGAACTCTTTCAGAGCAGAGTCATACAGTTGTGGTTAAATTTGATGGAGATAATTATGGCGAGACTGTTGGAGGTGTAGGAAATTATGGATATAAGGATTTATTTTTCGTTGAAAATTTAAATGGTGGCGAGGAAATAGATTTTTATATTTTTGGGATTTATAGTGGAAGTTTTGATTTTTTGAGTGAAGAAACTACGGAACTTGATCTTGTTTGGTCTTGTGGAGATTCTTTTTTAAATGAGAGTGCTGGGGAGGAATGTGAGTTTGGAAATATTAGTGCTGTTTGTGCTGATTATGGATTTAGTTTAGGCACTGTGCAGTGTACTAATTGTAATTTTGATGTTTCTTCTTGTAGTAATCCGGTACCGGTTGTAAGTGGTCCTGGTGGGAGTAGCCCTGGTGGGAGTAGCCCTGGTGGGAGTAGTGGTTTTATTCCAATTAGTTCTTGTGTTCAGAGGTGGGTATGTACTGGGTGGGGTGAATGTGGAAGTGATGGCAAACAGCATCGGACTTGTCTTGATGAAAATAATTGTGCTGCAGTTGATTTGAAACCGGATTTAATTAATGATTGTGATGATGAGGTGGTAATTAGTGCGGATAATGATTCTGGAGATGTTGAAATTTCTTTGTTTAAGAAGTTTAGATTTAGTTTTAAGGGATTTTTGTTAGTTGTTATTTTGATAATAGTTGTTTGTGGAATTATTTTCTTTTTTTTAAAAAAATTAAAGGTTAAAAATTTGGTTGGTTTATTGGTTAAGAGTAAATCTGTTAAAAAATCTGTTAGTAAGAAGAAAAAGTTTTAGTTATTTTTTTGAAAAATTTAGTTTTAATCTAAACCTAAATCTTCTATGAACTTTTGTTTATTAAATAGTTCGAGGTCTTTGTAGTTTTGGCCGGTGCCTAGGAAAAAAATGGGTTTGTTTGTTGCGTGAGAGACTGAGATTATTGTTCCGCCCTTTTCATCAATATCTGCTTTGCTTAAAATTGAGCCGTCTATTTGAACTGATTTATGAAATGCTTTTGCTTGTTCTGTTGCATCATTACCTGCGATAGATTCTGCTACAAATATTTTAAGGTCTGGCTTTGTTACTCGGACTATTTTTTCCATTTCAGACATTAGGTTTGTTTTGGTGTGCATTCTTCCTGCAGTGTCTATTAAGACTACGTCAATATGATTTGCTTTAGCGTATTTGATTGCATCAAAGCCTACTGCTGCAGGATCTGATTGGTAATCGTGTTTAATTAATGGGACATCGAGTTTTGTTGCGTGTTCTTGGATTTGTTCTATTGATGCAGCTCTGAATGTGTCGCCTGCAGCTAAGACTACTGAATGCCCTGATTGTTTTAAGAAATGAGTTATCTTTGCAATTGAGGTTGTTTTGCCTGTCCCATTAATTCCAAAGAAAAGGATGACAAAGGGTTTTTCTATTTTTTCTTTTATGAATTCTAGTGGGTTGTCTGGTTCGATTAAAATTTCATTTAATGCGTTTTTTAATTCTGTTTTTATTTCTTGTTCTAATTCATTTTTGTTAATTTCTTTTTCAATTAATTTTTTAGAAAGTTTTTTTCTTAAATCTTCTACAACTTCTAATGCTACATTGTTTTCTAGTAATAGCATTTCTAAATCATCAAAGATTTCATTGAATTCATCTTCTCCAATTTTGTAGGATAGTTTTGATTTAAGTTTTGAAAAGAATCCGGTTTTTTCTTCTTCGGGTTTTGGTTCTTCTTCAGAAGTTTCTTCTTGAATTTGTTCAACGTCTGGTTCGTATTTTGCTTTTCCAGTATTATATTTTTTTGGAGGTTCTTTTGTTTCTGTTTCTTTAGCTTCTTCAATTAATTTGTCTACTTTTTCTAATTCTTCTTCTTTAAGCTCTTTTAATTTTTCTGTAACTTCTTTTGGAGATTTTTCTTCTTCTATAATTTCAATAATTTCTTCCGGAGATTTTTCTAATAGAATTTCTATGGGATCTTGTTTTTCTATTTTTTCTTTTTTAGTTTCTTTTTTTGGAGCTTTTGTTTTTTTTGGTGAAGATTTTTTTTTAGTTTCTTTTTTAGGTTTTTCTTTTGTTTTCACTACTTCTGCAGTTTCTTCTACTTTTTCTGTTGAACCTTTTATCCAACCTTTTAATTTGTCTTTTAGTTTTCCGAACATCATTTTGATACGGGGAAGGGGTTTATAATTATTTGGGATTGTTAGGGGAAGGGATAAGGTAAGTTTTTATATGTTTGATTCTTGATTGAGTTAGATGATTAAAATGGTGAAATTGAAGATTTATTTATTTAGGCATGGGCAGACTAATTATAATAAGAAAAAGATTTTTACGGGTTGGAAGGATTCTAAGTTGACTTCTTTGGGGATTAAACAGGCGCAGGTTGTTGGTAAGAAATTGAAGGGTAAGAAATTTCAGGTTGCGTTTTATACTAGGTTGAGTCGATCTAAGGATACTTTGAAAGAAGTTTTGAAAGGTCATTCGGAATGTATTAGATTGATTGAAGATGATAGAATGATTGAAAGAAGTTATGGAGATTTATCTGGAATGACTCATAAAAAATATATTGAAAAAGTTGGACAGAAAAAATTTGATATGATTCATAGGGGGTATGATACTCCACCTCCAAATGGAGAATCTTATGCAATGGTTGAGAAAAGAGTTAAGGAATTTATTAAGTATTTGAAGGATTTTATGGGGCAAGAGAAAGTGAATGTTGCTATTTCTGCGCATGGTAATTCTATTCGTTTGTTTCGAAAGATAATGGAAGGGGTTTCAAAGAAAGAGATTGCTAAGTGGGATATTCCTTATGAAGATTATTTTGAGTATGATGTTGAGGTTTGATTGATTTAGAGGGGTTTGAATTATAACAAACGTTATAAGTGGGGGTTAGCTTCCTAGAAAATGATAACTTACAATGAGGCAAACCTTTTTGGAAAAAAGGTTGTGATCCAAAAAATAACTTTTTTGAAAAAAGTTAAATCAAAAACTGATTTCATTGTAGGATTGAATAGGGAGTGTAATAATGATAACCTACAATGAACTTTATGAGGCTTTGAGAAAGGAGAGGTATAGTGAGCAGTTGCAGCCGATTCCGAAGAATTTTGTTAAAGAGGTTGCGGCGTATTTGAAGGATAAGAAAGAGATTGCGAATAAGAGTAATGATGATTTTTCTGAGACGATTGTTAAGACAAAGAAACAGTTTGAGAATGCTATTGCGATTTTTAAGGAGTTGATGTTGAGACGGAAGAAGAAGATTTTGGAGTTGGCGTTTGTGGCTGCTGAGACGGGGATTAGTAAGAGGGATTTTGAGAATATGTTGCTTGTGGAGAAGGGTTCTTTTGATGAGATTATGAAAGCTTTGGAGAAAGGAGATAAGGAAGTTGAAATGATGTTGAAGGGAGCGGATCATAGTCCGGATGGGGAGGTTTCTAATAAGATGATTGTGTTTTTGGAAGATACTGATGAGTTTTTGGATTTAGAGGGGAATAAGTTGGGGCCGTTTAGTAAGGGAGATATTGCTAATGTTTCAGAAGAGATTGCGAATATTTTGATTGTTGATAAGAAGGCTGAAGGGATTGAGGAGGAGT
>CAYNOY010000002.1:13015-45123 GCA_964399015.1 Candidatus Woesearchaeota archaeon
GAGATTGCGAATATTTTGATTGTTGATAAGAAGGCTGAAGGGATTGAGGAGGAGTGAAAATCTAGTTCGCTTCGCGAAGGTTTATTTTATGTCAAATTGGGTGGCTTTGCCGACCCAATTTTCTAATTTTATTGATAGTGTTGTTGGTTTTGGGATTTTTGAAGAAGAGGTTTTTTTGAAGTAAATATATACTTTTGATAAAAATAATGTTTATATATTAATGAAATAAATGAATTGTATGAAAGAACAAATACTTTTAGTGGATTTAAGGGGGCGGGATGTTGAAAATGGAGATTTAGTTGCATTATATTTGGGAGGAAATTTTCCTTCGTTTATAATAACTTCTTTTAGAAAGTTTGGTGAAGAAAATCCATCTTCTCCTTCAAGAGATCCTAAATTTGAATGTGATGATGGAGATTATTTAGAGGTTCATTTTCCTAGTTGTTTTGATAGTTCTAAAAATAACTATTTTCCAAAAGCAAGTTCTTTTGGAGATACTGTATCTAGGGAATTGAGTACCCTTTGGAATGAAGTTTATGTTGGAAGAGAAGAAGTTGTTCGAGGATTAGAGTCTTATGCCTGGTCAAAACCTTATGCAGGACTTTTTGCAGAAGGATATGACCCTCATTCAGATATTAAGAAAGATTAATTTTTTTTATTGTAACTTTTTATAAATTATCTAAAGGACTCTTAATTGATTTAATTTGTTCACCACTAATATGAGTATATATTTGTGTCGTAGCTATAGAACTATGTCCGAGTAATACTTGTATCTTTCTCAAATCTACGCCTGAGTCTAGTAGGTGAGTTGCGAAGGAGTGTCTTAATGTGTGAGGGTGGACGTTTTTGTTTATAGTTGTGTTGGAGTTTGCTTTTTGGACTATCTTTTGGATGTTTCTTGTTGTGAGGGGTTTTTCTTTTGAGAAGAGGTAGGTTCGGTCGGGATGTTTGTGGATATAAGTTTGTAGTTTTTTGCAGAGTTTTTTTGAGATGATTATCATTCTATCTTTTTTACCTTTACCTTCCCTTACCCATCCATTGAATTCTTCGAGGTTTAGGTCTCCGGGTTTTAGGTTTACTAGTTCAGAGACTCTTAGTCCTGATGAGTAGAGGAGTTGCATGAGGAGTTTGCTTTTTTTTGTTTGAGCTGCGTTGATTAGTTGAGTTACTTCGTCTTTGGTTAGAACTATTGGGATTTTGTTTTCTTTTTTGGGTCTTTTGACTCCTGCGCTTGGGTCTCTGCTTAGGATGTTGAGGTAGGCGAATCTTATTGATGCGAGGAATAGGATGTTTGAGCTTGATGCTCTGTCTGACATTTTGTCGGCTAGGTAATTTTTTATGTCTTGTTGTTGAATTTTCGTGGGTGGTTTGTTTGCGTGCACTAGAAGGAGCCTGTTGAATTCTTTGTAGTTTCTTAGAGTGTAATTTGAGAGTTTGGCTATTTTGATTTCTGTTTCGAGGTTTTTTAAGAATTCTTGGGGGTTCATGTTTAAAATAGTTCTAGAAATTTATTTAATTCTATTTCATTAAATTTGTGATATTTTTTAATCCATCTCTTTGCTTCTTTTTCTAATTTGGTTTTATTGTCTGGATGCAATTTTGACATTTTAATATGCCAGTCAATTCCCCCTAAAAATCGAACTTTGATAAAATAGTATATCGATTTTATTTCTTCTTTATTTAATGGGAGAATTTTTTGGTATTCTTTTGTGATTTGTTTAATTTGATTAAAATTTAGATAATCTTCGAGAAAATTATCTAGTATTGGGGCGGTTAATTCTTGGCATAAATAATCTTCGTGACTATCACCCCAATCTATGACTGAGACTACTTTATCTTTTTCGGTTAATAGATTTACTAAATGATAGTCTCCATGTATTGCACATCTTCTTAGTTTTTTTCTATCAATATTTTTTATTTGGATTAATATTTTTTTGTTTTCTTTAATAAGATTGAAATTTTTAAATAGGGGATATTTAATGTTTATTATTTTAAATTGATGGTCTTTTTTCCAGACAATTTTATTTTCAAGAGGTATTTTTAATAATTCTTTATTGATTTTAGCAAGAGTTTTAGACATATCTTTTATTAATTGATTTGAATATTTTTTGGGGTTAATTCCTTTGATAAATTCGTGGATGATAATGAATTTTTTATTAAGGGTTAGATATGGGGATTTTTTTTTTGTTTTGTAGATTTCTTGAACTGGCATTCTTTTTTTATGCAGGTGGTCCATTAATTTTATTTGAAATTTAATGTAATTTAAGGTTTCAGATTCAAAAATTTTCATAACGTATTTTCCTTTGGTTGTGGTTATAAAATAAACGGTATTTTGAAGAGCTATTGGGACGTGTTTATTGGAAATGTAATTGCCTAAATCATAATTAGATAAAATCTTTTCAAAATCCTTTTTTTCTAACTTTGTTAGAATCATCTTAATTTAGATTATGCGAACTTCTTTATAAATTTATTTAAGATAGGTTCGCTTTGCGAACAGCTTATTTTATGTCGTTTTCGTGCCTGACTTAGTCAAGGCACTTCACTATTTTATTGAAATGGTGTGTTGGTTTTTGGATTTGTGGAGAAGAATTTTTTTAGCTAAAATATTTTTTAATCTTTAAAATTTTAAGACTATCAATAATTGGGGGAAGGAAAGGGAAAGGTGATAACCGGCTTTCCACGGAGGGGTAGAAAATATAGGTCTTTTTGGAATAGTTTTTAACTAAACATTCGATTAATGCCCAAACCTACGAAATGTGTTATTATGATTACCATAATTGTTATGGTTAGATGTTCTGCGATTATTTTTGTTGGAGATTCTTTTTTCTTTTTGGCTATTGAGTAGCTGAAGATTGTTATTAATAGTAGGCCCCAAATTATGCTGGTGATTATTGCGGTTTTTAGGTCTAGAGTTAGAACGGGGATTAGGAATGTTAGGGCTACGATGAGTTTTGTTAAAAATGTTGAGAATGTTGCTGTCCAGATATTTTTTTGTGATTTGTTTTTTTCTGATTCTTCTGCGATGTGGATTCCTAATGCGTCGGAGAGTGCGTCGGCTATTGCGATTGTTAGGATTCCTGCGATGATTATTGTTTTTGAACCTGTGCTTGAGTTTAGTCCTATCATTAATCCTAGGGTGGTTATTACTCCTGAGGTTAATCCAAATCCTATTCCTTTTTTTATTGGTTCATTCATGGGATTGGTAGTGGGACGAAGTTTATAAAATTAGCTTCTTGGTGTGAAGATATAGGTTCGCTATGCTCACATTTATTTTCAGAGAATCAAAGATTCTCTGATTCTTAGATTCTCTATAGAATTAAGAATTTTTTGGATCTCAAACTCTTATGAGTTCGAGATAAAGAATCTTCGGATTATGTCAAATTGAATGACTTTGTCAATTCAATTTTCTAATTCTACTGTGAGTGTTGTTGGTCTTGGGATTTGTGAGGATTAGTTTTTTTAGAATTTGGATGAGGGTTTCTTTGGGGTTTAATGAGGAGATTGAATAAATTTATAAGGTGTTGAATCTGTTCTTTTTCATATTGAGAATTTTAAAAAATTCTCAAAGAAGAACTTTGATGCGATTTCCTTTGGAAATGTCAATGAGTCAAAGTTCTCTATAGCCCCTTAGTGCAGTGGTCAAGCATAATTGGTTCTGAACCAATTGACTCAAGTTCGAATCTTGGAGGGGCTATTTTTTTGGAGAAAAAATTCTCCAAAATTCGAACGTCTTAAAAAATTCTTAAAAGAATTTTTGGGAACTTCAAAACCCTTAAAAGATTTTGAAGTAATCTTGGAGGGGCTATTTAATTAATATTAAAAATGGAAAAAATATCTTTTGAAAGATTATTCAAACAAGAAAAACCCATAATGGGTATGATTCATCTTGCAGGAAATGGTCGGGCGGAGAAAGTAAAAAGGGCTTTAGAAGAATTGGCAATATATGGGGAAGAAGAAGTTGATGGAGCAATAATTGAAGATTATCATGGTAGTGTGGATGATGTTCAAGAGGTTTTGAAACAATCCCAAGGTAGATTTGATGGAGTTGTTAGGGGCGTTAATGTTTTAAGAAATCCTTGTTTGGGATTTAAATTTGCTCAAGATTATGGTGCAAAATTTGTTCAATTTGATAGTGTTCATATGAGTGGTTTGGATTTGGATGTTTATAATTCTATGAGGATTAAGTTTCCGAATATTGTAGTTTTAGGGGGGGTTGGATTTAAATATATTCGACCTACTGGTAATTCTTTAGAACTTGATTTAGAAGAAGGGAAGTCTAGGTGTGAGGCTATTGTAACAACAGGTAGTGGAACTGGAGTTGAAACTCCTATTGATAAATTAAAGCAGTATAAGGAATTGCTTGAAGAGTTTCCCTTGATTGTTGGAGCAGGAGTGGATTTAGAAAATGTTTACGATCAATTAAAAATTGTTGATGGTGTAATTATTGGAAGTTATTTTAAGTTAGGTGGAGATACTCATAGGCCCATTGAAAGACAGAGGGTTAGAGATTTAATGAATTTAGTTGGGGTTGTGAGAGGGTTTTGAAGTGAATAAAAAATGGAAAAAATTGAAATTGAATTGAAATTTCCTTTGAAAAATAGGGGGGTATTGAAAGAAAGGCTTGATAAGATTGCTTCTTTTATGGGGGAAGATAATCAGAAAGATACATATTTTATTCCTTCTCATAGAAATTTTGTAAAACAAAATCCTATTTTTGAATGGTTGAGGATTAGGGAAGTTAATCGGGAGGGGAAAATAATTTCCATACTTAATTATAAAAATTTTGGAGAGGATGTGGGGGATGAAACAATATCTTGTAAGGAACTTGAGACTGAATTTGAAGATTCCGGGATTTTAAGAAGTATATTTAAAAATTTAGATATAAGTGAAATAATCGTTGTTGATAAACGAAGAAGAAATTATTCTTATACGGATACTATTATTTCATTAGATGAAGTTGAGGGTTTGGGAGGATTTATAGAGATAGAATTTGATGGAGAGACTGAATGTGAGGAGGAGGTAAAAGAACATTTACACAAGGTTCTTAAGGAAATTGAAGCAGAGGTTGAGGAAGAATTGTTTAAAGGTTACCCACATTTACTTTTAGAAAAACAAGGTTATTTTAGTTAAATTTAAATATTCTTTAGGTGTATGTAATTTATGGAAGGGGATTTGATTGGCGAGGTTTTTAATTATTTTGATAAGATTGGCGTTGCGGCTATTAGATTGAAAAAGGGCTTGAAGTTGGGAGATACTATTAGGATTATTGGAGGGGATAAGGATTTTACAGATGTGATTAGCAGTATTCAGATTGATGGGAAAGGTGTTGAGAGTGCGGGTTCTGGGGATGAGATTGGGTTGAAAGTTAGTGAAGATGTGAATAAGGGTTTTAAAGTTTATTTGGTTAAATAGTTGAGAGAGTTAAGGGTGGGTTTGGTGGAGAGTTAATTTTTTAAAGGATGATTTGGTTGATTAATTGGTGGTGGTTGTGGTGGATTTTGCCCCTATAGTGCAGTGGCCAAGCATCTCGCCTTCTCAAGGCGGTGACCCGAGTTCGAATCTCGGTAGGGGCATTTTGTTTTTTGTCTAAAAGTGAGGACATTAAGAATTATCTATAAATATTATCATGATGATCATAATCAAGAAATCTAATAATATTTTCTTTTCCTAAAATTTCATAGGATAAAACAAAAGGACGAATATGAATCCTTCTAATTCCTGTTAAATTCCCTGTTAGAGGTTTTCCAATAAAAGGATTCTCAAGAATTTCCCTTATTTTTCTTTTAAGAATATCTGCCCTAACCTTATCTTTCCTCTTTAATTTTTCAAAAATTTTATGAAGTTTTTCAGAAATTTCAAGTTCATAAGTCATAATATATCATCAACTCTAACCTTGATAAATCTTCCTTTCCTAATAGATTCAAGTTTTTTTAAATATGTTTCTCTAACTTCAGGGTTCTCTTCAATTTGAGCTTTAATAAAAATATCTATTTGCTTACTCATACTTAATCCATTTTCCCTACAAGATTCAGAAAATTTTTGATAAGTCTCATTATCTAAATTAAAAGTTTTTAACACCATACTAAATAAGGTTATTTAATGTTATTTAAATCTTTTGTTTTAAAATTTTATAGAAATCTGGAAGAGGTCTTATTAAGAGATCAATTAATTTGAAGAAGGAAAATTATAAATGCTTCATGGATTATATTATATAAAGAGAATGAAAAATTCTTTAGTTTATACCCCTTTCTATAACTTTGTGTCCGGTTGGGGCATTATACCTTTTTCTTGGTTTGATTGAAATTTCCCTCCAAACTTTTATATACTTAAACATGTTAATTAAACAAAATGGGTATTGAAGATTTGATGAATCCTGAGAAGTTGTGGAATTTTATGAGTGTTGATAATCTTGTTAGATTTGCAAAACCTGCGATTACTATCTTGATAATTGTTGTGGTTTATTTTTCTATTGTTAAACTTGTTAGAAGAAAGTTATTGAGTCATTCTAAAAATAAGGTGACGATTCATAATATTAAGGTTTATTTTAATGTTCTTAATTATTTGTTTATAATTATTCTTGGTATTTTTATTATATTTTATACGACTGGGAATATTCTTGCGTTTGGAGTTACTGCAGGTTTGGTTTCGGCGGCGTTGGGTTGGGCTTTGCAGAGGCCGATTACAGGTATTGCTGCTTGGTTGATGGTTGTTGTAAGAAAGCCATTTATTATTGGGGATAGGATTTTAGTTAGTAATATGAAGGGAGATGTGATTGATATTACTTTGACGCATATTTATTTGAAGGAAGTTGGAGGTACGATTAATAGTGAGGAAATTTCTGGAAGAGTTGTTATGATTCCTAATTCAGTTTTGTTTGAAAGGAATATAATTAATTATACTTCTCAGGATGAATTTATCTTGGATGATGTTGGTATTTTGGTTACTTATGAAAGTAATTTGGATCAGGCAGTTAGGATTTGTCAGAAGGTTGGAGATAAGATTTTGAAGGATCAATCAGGTAAGATGCCTAAGGAACCTTATGTGAGGGTTCAGTTTCAGGGGTCGGGTATTGATGTTAAAACAAGATATTATGTTAAGGCAGAGGATAGAATAAAGATTGCTTCAGATATTACTCGGGAGATAAATAGAGAGCTTAAGAAACATGATGATGTTAATATTGCCTATCCTCATACCGAGGTTGTTATGAAGAATAAGCTTAAATTTTAGGAGTTTAAGATGGTTGTTGAGAAGGGTTCTGATTTTGAGAAGCAATGGGTGATATATATTCTTGAATGTTGTGACGGGTCATATTATACTGGAATTACTAATTCTTTAGATAAAAGGATGGAGGCTCATGCTTTGGGGAATGGGAGTAAGTATGTTTATGGAAAAGGTTTTAGACGTTTAATTGCTGTTAGGGAGTGCAAGGATAGGTCTGATGCATCTAAGGCAGAATGTTTTGTTAAGGGGTTGCCTCGGGGGGAGAAGGTGGGGTGGTTTGGGAAAATATGAAATGGGGTTGTGGGCGTATTTTTATTTATTTATTTGAGTAGTTTTATCAAGTAGATTCTTCTTTATCTCGGGCTTATGAGGGGACAGGTTTGGGGCTTTCTATAACTAAGAAGTTGGTTGAATTGGAGGGGGGAAAGATATTTGTTAAAAGTAAATTTGGAGAGGGTTCTGTGTTTTCGTTTAGTTTGCCTATTCGGGGAAAGATTGGGACGATTTCTATGAAAAATTAATGAAAAGGGGGGTGTCAAATGGAAAATAATAATGAAGGTAAAAAGATTTTGTATATTGAGGATAATAGGGATACTGCGGAGGCTGTAAAAATTATTTTAGATGGTGCGGGATTTAAAACTGAATTGGCTTTTACAGGTAAGGATGGTTTGAAAAAGGCTAAAAAAGATTATGATTTGATTTTGTTGGATATTATGCTTCCAGATATGTCTGGATGGGACATATTTACTAGGTTGAGAAAAAGGGATGGTTGTAAATATGCTTTTTTAAGTGTTATTCCAGTATCTAATGCAAGGATGAAGGAATTGAAGAAAGTAGGGATTTCAGATTATATAACAAAGCCTTTTAAAAAATTGGATTTAATTGAACGATTAAATAAAATTTTGGAATAGATTGAAAGAGTATTAAATGAAATCTTTATTAATAATAACTAGTGTTGAAGGTTTGCAAAAGGAGATAAATTCTTCTATGAAATTATTTGGAAATGCGCGAGGAATTTATGTTTCTTTGAACAAAACTCAGAAAAGTCTTAAGAATATTTTTGATAAAAATCAGATTGATAGTAGTAAGTTGTTTTTTATTGATTGTGTTAGTTCGGGAAGTGTTGATGGGGGAGTTATGCAGATTTATCCGACTCAATTAGATAGTCTTAGTTATGCTATTGGTTCTTTTATTGAGGAGATTAAGGGAAAGAAATTTTTGATTATTGATGCGTTATCTACATTGTTGATATATAACGATGAGAATAAAGTTGTGGCTTTTGTTCGGAGAATTACTGAGTATGCTTCAGATAATGATGTGGAGGTAGTTGCATTTAGCCCTAAAACTAAAGGAGAGGATTTGTTGAATAAAATTTTTAATTTTTTTGATGAGGTTCAAAGAAAATGAAATTTTTTATAATTATTTTTTTTATGGTGATGAGTTTAAGTTTAAGTTTAAGTTTAGTTGATGCTTTAACTTCGGTTGAAGAGTCTGCGTTATTTGATATTTTTGTGGAGATTCTTGAACCTCATCAGGAGGTTTATGTGGGGGAAGAATTGTTTGTTGCAATAAAATTAGTTAATTTTGGGGAGGCAGGGAGGATTGATGTTTTTTTGGAATATGAAATTTGGGATGATTCTGGAAAGGTTGTTTTAAACAGGAAGGAGACTGTGGCTGTTGAAACTCAGGTTAATTTTATTAGGGATTTTCATATTGCTGAATCTACTCTTCCTGGGAGTTATATTTTTTATGCAAAGTTGATTTATGCAGATGGGATTGAGGCGGATTCTCAGCATTCTTTTGATGTTAAGGCGGTTGATGGTGAAGGGAATTATTGGATTCTTTTTTGGGTTTTATTGGGTTTTATTATAGTTTATCTTGGTTTTGAATTTAAGAAATTTTGGGATAGGTTTTTAATTAAGATTAGGATTAAGAAGATTGTTAAGGGGAAGGGGGAAGAAGGAGTTTATTGATTGATTTGTTTTCTGGATAGGGGGTTAAGAGATTTTCATCATGACTTAAAAATACAAAAATTTCCCGCTTTTGGCGAATGAAAATTTTAGTCCACAAGAAAATCTTTTTGTAAGATTTTCTGTGCCACAAAACCCTTTTTGGATTTTACAGAGATTTTCATCACGATTAAAAAATAAAAAAAAGATAAAAATAAAAAAAATTAAATTACAATTTAGTAATAACTTGTTTCACCGAATTCTTCGGTTTCAACAGGTCTTTTTGTTAATAGCACTATTAGTATTATCAAAAGTACTACGAATACAATTACTAGAACCACAGTCCAGATAACTACTGGGTCTGTGCTTCCGATGTTTCTTGAAGTTTTTGTATCATCTACATTAACTGTAAATGTTACTGGTTTTGTTGAACCAGCTTCAGAAACAACATTAACTGTAATCGCGTGTGTACCTTCTTCAACACTATTAGTCGCTCTAACTTTCACTTTAACTATCTTGCTCGATTCAGCACCAACAGTAACTATTGGTTCAGCGATTTCTACAATTAATCCTTCAGTTGATTCTGAGATAATTGAGTAAACAGTCATTCTGTTACTTGGATTAACCAAGACAACGTTGAATGTTGCTTCTTCGCCTGCTGCAATTGTTTGAGTCATTGTTCCAGGAATAATTCCCGTAGCAACGTCTTCAACAACAATTGTTTTTTGAGCTTTAACAGTTGTATCGTAGTTGTATGCTTCTACTTCTAATTCATATGTACCAGGTATTATGTTTCTTGGAAGAGATAAGTAGACTTTCTTATTCAGAGTGTCTCTTATGTCATCGTATTCTTCGTCTAAGTCAGAGCTCATGTCTCCGATATAAACTTTCTTAGAAATACCTAATTCAGGAATTGAAGCTTTCACATATACATCATCTAGTCTTTCTCTTCCGTTGTTTTCTACAACAACATCAATAGCTACAGAACTACCTGAAGTGATTTCACTTGGTGTTTCTACAGACAAGATACTTAGACTTTCAGAATCTTTTGAGATTCTGATCATGTATGATGTTTCAACATTTTCTTCACCTGGAGCCTTCATTATTACACGAAGTTCTAGGTCTCGGAAAGCTTCATCATCATCTAATTCTAGACTTGAAGGGTATGCTAAAGAAAATCTTGCAGTGTATCCGTTAGTTCCTGCATCTAGTGCAGTATTTCTCAGATAAACAGTTTCTTCAGTTTCTTCTTCATAGTTTTCAAGGTAGACTTTGATTCTTGCATTTGTTACATAACTTTCAGATTTATGGTCTGGTGAGTTTTCAAGTGCGTTGAATTCAACATATACTGGAACAGTATCAGATACTTTTCCAACATAGTTGCTTCCTTCAGTTAATGTAACTCCATTAACTTTTACTTGTTCAACGTCTGCAAAATCAGCTGCTGAAACTACGTTCAAAGCGAAAGCTAAAACGAATAATGCTATAAAAGAAACGATTATTGTTTTACTTTTCATGTTAAGCTTGTTTAAAATTTAATTACTTTAGGTAGATGAAAATCGTTTATAAAGATTGCTATGGTGTAGTAACTGTAAAATAAGAACAGATTGAGTAAAGTTTAAATAGTGGACTTTGGTATACGTTGGTATGACTGATATTACAACTATAAAACTCCGACGGGAAACTAAGAAAAGGTTGGATAGATTGAAGGAATATGAGAGGGAGAGTTATGAGGAAGTTTTGAGGAAGATATTATTTATTTTGAATTTGTCGCGGAAGAATCCTGAGAAATCAGGTGCGATGTTTAGAAGATTGGATGCAGCTGTTAAGAGAAAGGTTGGAAAGTATGTTGGAGTATACCATGGTGGGGAGGGAGTGGATGAAGGTGATGATGAAGTGGATGATGGTGGGGGTGTGGTGGAGAAGGGTCGGGAGGTTAAGGGGGGAGGCGATGAAGGTGAGGGTGTGGTAGGGGTTAAGGTAAGTGGTGATAGGAAGAGTGTGAAGGTTGTTGGTGGGAGAGGGGTTGGGAAGAAAGTTGTTAGGAAGGTAAAGAAGGTTGAGGGTTAATTTTTACTTAACTTCAAACCTGTTACTGAATCATTAATCATATCGGGACTTTCGTTTATGATTGTTATGGATTTGTTTTTGGGTAGATTTTTTAGAAGTTGTTTCCATTCTTCTTTTTTGGTTTTGAGATGTTTTCGTTCGCCTTTTTCTGAGTATTCGATTCCTGAGAAGTGGCAGTGCCAGTGTTTTTGTGGGAATAGTTTTTGGATTTTTTTGTGGTCTATTGATTTGTCTCGTGCTAGGATGTGGGCGAAGTCTATTGTGAATTCGCATTTTGTTTCTTTTGCTAGTTGGGATATTTGTTCTACTGAACCAAAGATATTTATTTTTCCCATTGTTTCAGGTGCGAGTTTGATGTTGTATTTTAATTTTTTTAGTTGTTGTTGGAGGTCTAGGATTTCTTTTTTAATGTTGTTGTATGTTGTTTCTGGGTCTATGCCTGTGTAGAAGCCTGGGTGAAAGACAACATGAGTTGCTTGTAGGTAATGTCCGATTTCGCAACATTTAAGAATTCTTTTTTTGCTTGCTTCAATTTTTGCTTTTTCTTTTGAATTTAGATTTATATAATAAGGTGCGTGGATTGAGAGTTGGATGTTTAGTTTTTTTGCTATTTTGCCAATTTCAATTGCTTCTTGTTTTTTTATGTATATGCTGTAGGTGAATGATATTTCACATGCTTTGAATCCTAGGTCGTGGTAGCTTTTGAGAGTTTGGGTTGCAGTTTTTACAGGTCCGAGTCCTGCTGGTCCGAATTTTATTTGTGGCATTTTGTTTTAAGGGTTATTGGTTTAATCTTGTTTTATTGAGGGAGGAGGTTTAGGGGGTTTAATGAGGGTGGTTTAGGTGGTTTAATAGGGGGGTTTAGGTGGTTTAAGTAGGGAGGAGAGATATTTAAGATTGTTGTTTTGGGGTTTTATGTTTGCGGGCGAATATAGTTCTGTTAAGAATTAGGATGAAGGTTGTAAGTTTGAATGATTAAACTGTTGTTAGGTGATTTGAGCATAGAATATGTGATAATGCAATGCGGTTTGTCGAATGCGAAGTTTTTAGACAAGAGTTTTTTTGAGGTAAAGTCAAACGTTGAACGAAGTGATATATTTGTACAAAAGAAGAAAAGGGCAACATTATATTCTATGAAGTTATATGTTTTAGAGTTATTTTTTTTACTAAAAGAAATTGCTTCAATACTATGTGCATCAAATAATTTGAGTAGTTTATTGTGGAGACCTTTGTATCTTCCATTTGTGCTGATTGCAATAGTTAATATCTCAAAAGAATTAGCACCAATATCTGCCATTAATACTGGGACCTCACAATCTTGACAAGGTCTATTTCTGTATTGAACAATTTCACATTCTTCTACACATGAAGGAATGGATGGATTATATCCTTGAGAAAGTAGATAATTTTCAAATTCTCTTTTTAAGTCATCTACTATAAAACCAATAATTCTATTTTCTTGTGTCATATTTGAATTAGGATGCGAATGTTTATTATAAATTTTGCCCTTTTCTAGTTTTTGTTTGAAAAAATTTTATTTAACAATGAGTTTAGAGAAGTTTTTGCGAAGCAAAAATTTGGATGAGGATATTGTAAGGTCCGAAGTTTATTTGTGGCATTTTGTTTTAGAGGTCATTGGTTTAATATTGTTTTATTAAGGGTGGGGGTTTAGGTGGTTTAATGAGTGAGGTTTAGGTGGTTTAATTGGGGTGGGTTTAGGTGGTTTAATGAGGGTGGAGAGATATTATACATAAGATTATCAATAGTTTATTATTGATAATCTTCTAATATTGGCAAAAACAATAAATTTATGTAATTTAGGGTCATTATTCTATAGTAACTTAAGTTACTTTATGGTAACCAAAATGTTTATATAGTTTTTAATGTTACCATTATTATGAAAAATCAAAAAAATCTGCAAAAAGTTTCTAACTCCACTTTAAAAAGTGGAGTCTGTTCAAAACTTTTTTTACAAAGCAGATTTTTAGGCTCATCAAAACGACCTCATTACCCTATTTTAAAAAATGAGGTCTTCAGGTTTTGATGATAATCTTGTGAAAAATAAATTAGCAAATGTGGAAAGTAGTCAACTTAGGGAAGCTTATCGAAAAGTATTGCATTGGTTTTTTTCGTTTCCGGATAGGTTTATTGGGTTGAATGATTTGTCTGTTGAATTAGGTATTGCTAAGAAGACTGCTAAGGATGTGGTTTTGAAATTGATTGATGAAGGGTTTTTGAGTAAGGAGGAAATAGGGAAGGCTTGGAGGATTTCATGTAATCATGAGCATTTTTATAATCAGTCTTTAAAGATAACTTATAATTTGGAGATGGTTTTTTTATCTGGAATTATTCAAGAAATTTATAAAATATTTCCTGATGCTAGATCGATTATATTATTTGGGAGTTATCGGAAGGGAGATGATAATGATAAGAGCGATATTGATATTGCGGTGGAAGTTTTGAATAATGAGGGCTTGAAAATTGTTGAGTTGGGAGCTATAGGGAAGTTTGGGTATAGGGTTGATGTTCCTGTTAATCTTCATGTTTTTTCTAGAAATAAGGTTGATTTGAATTTGTTTGCTAATATTTCTAATGGGATTGTTTTGGATGGTTTTTTGGAGGTGCATCCATGATTAGATACAAAAGACCTGATAGGGAAAAGGCTTTAAGTTTGATTAAGTCTGCTAAATCTGATTTTGGGTATACTTTGAGTCTTGAATTAAATGAAAAATCTGCGAATACTATTGTTAGAAATATTTATGAATCTTTTAGAATGATTGGAGAGGCATTGTTGGTTGCAAAAGGCGTGCAGTCTCAGGATCATGTTCTTCCGATAAATGAATTGATTTCTTTGAATGTTAAGTTATCAAGACCTTTGATATTTTTGGAACAGTTAAGAAAAATTAGGAGAAATATTAATTATTATGGTTATCATGCAAGTGTTAATGAGGCAGAGAATGTTTTGGATTTTTCTAAGGAGGCTTTTGATGTTTTGGTGGAGAAGGCTTTGGAAGTTATTGGTTGATTAAGGGTGTTGATAGATTTATATAATTTAATGTTTCTTTAAGTTTATGATTACTAATAAGAATTTGAATGAAGTTCGGAAGGAAATTTTGAAGTTGAAGAATGATGGGGCGATTGTTGTGGTTCAGGCTCAGGGTGATGATTTTAATCGGAAGATTGTTGAGAATTCGGATGTTGATGTTTTGTTTGGATTGGAGATGCATGATCGGAGAGATTATTTGAAACAGAGGGATAGTGGGTTGAATGAGGTTTTGTGTAAGTTGGCTAAGAAGAATGGGGTGAAGGTTGGGGTTGATTTGAAAGGACTTTCTAGATTGAATGGTGTTGAGAAGGCTTCGGTTTTAGCTCGGGTTATGCAGAATGTTAAGTTATGTCGAAGAGTTGGGACTGAGATTGTTGTTTTGGATGATGTTGGAAAGTTAGAGATTCAAAGTTTTTTTAAGGTGATGGGTTGAGAATAATAATCTTAATAAAGTGTAATAATTTTTAAGTGAGATGAATAAACAAGATTTGTGTGATTTGAGAAGAAAAGGTGCGGAGAGATTTGAGAATGTTTCGGGTTTAAGATTATTTTTAGATGATTTTTTAGGTAAAGATTTTGTTTTTCCGGCAGTTGTGGGTTATGAGGGAGGGTCTGATAAGGATTTGAAGGTTAGGAATTTAAGTTCAGTATCTGAAGATACCAGTGCAACTGTTAGGTGTTATTTAGCTTGTTTAAATGAGATTATTTTAGGGGAAAAATCTGAGGCTAAGAGGGGCTCTACCTTAGTGGAAAAACCTGAGACTTTTAGAGGTTCTGTATTTTATCGGGGATTGGAAAGTTTTCATTCTTCTAATTTGGATTCTTATCTTTTGGGAGTTTCAATAAGACTTGATGATGGAGTTAAACATCCTCAAACTTTTGGATTAAATTTTTATTTTTCTCAAGGTCGTGATATTGGAGTTGAGGAGGCTGGGGTAGGTTATAGGGTAGAATCTGTATTGCCTGAAACAGCTTTAGAAAAGGCTTGTAGAAGATTTGTTGGTCCTAATTATAATCCTCAGGAATAGAAATGTTTCTAATTTGAATATTGTAAAAATATTGTAAAACCTTAAATAGTTCTTATGGTTCTGAATTTTATGAAAACTAAAATGAATTTATTTGGAATGAATGAATTTAGTTTTAGTTCTGAGTTTTATTTTTATTTTAAGTAAGTAAATCTAGTTTAACTGGATTTGCTGTATTGTTGTTGTTGATTGATTTAGATTGATTGATAACGCTTGTTAATTCTTTTGAACTGAAGCTCTTTGTTGTTTTCATAATAATAAAATATAAAAATAAGAAAATGGCAGTAGTATTAGAACAAATGGTAGAAGATTTAGTTGAGGAGAGTATTTTGATAACCCCTAATGAATTGAAGGAAGAGATTGTTTTGTCAGCAGGGGCTAGGGAAAATGTTTTGAATGGTCGTAGGGATATTGCGAATGTTTTGGAGGGGAAGGATGATAGGTTGGTTGTTATTACAGGGCCTTGTTCAATTGATAATTATGATGCAGCTATTGAATATGCTAATCGTTTGAAGGGGTTGTCCGAGAAGTACGGAGATAAGATGGTTTTTGTTATGAGGGTGTATGCTGAGAAACCTCGGACAACTGTGGGGTGGAAGGGTTTGTTGTATGATCCTTTAATGAATAATGATTGTGATATTGAAGAGGGTTTGAAGGTTACTCGTAAATTGATGTTGGAGATTAATGAGATTGGGGTTTTAGTGGGGACTGAGTTTTTGCATCCTGAGGTTCCGAGTTATATTGGTGATTTGGTTAGTTGGGGTGCTATTGGTGCTCGGACTAGTGAGTCTCAGATTCATAGGGAGTTTGTTTCTGGTTTAGGTATGCCTGTAGGTTTTAAGAATGGAACTTCTGGAAATGTTGATGTTGCAGTTGATGCAGTTGTTTCTGCTAGAAGTGGACATAGTTATTTTGGAATTAATGGGGATGGAAGAGTTGTTGGTGTTAAGAGTAAGGGGAATGCGGAAGCTCATGTTGTATTGAGGGGGGGGAGCAAGGGTAGTAATTATGATGGTGAGAGTGTTAAGGAAGTTGTTGGTTTGTTGGAGAAGGTGGGTTTGAATGGAGGAGTGATTGTTGATTGTAGTCATGCAAATTCTGGGAAAGATTATTTGAAACAGCTGGATGTTTTTAGGAGTGTTGTTGGGTTGAGGGGTGGGTTGAATGGTGGTGGGTTGAATGGTGGTGGGTTGAATGGGGGTGGGTTGAAGGGTGAGGGGTTGAAGGGTGAGGGGTTGAAGGGTGAGGGGTTGAAGGGTGTAGGGAATAATGTTGTTGGAGTTATGTTGGAGTCTTATTTGGTTGATGGAAAAGGTGATGAGTATGGGCAGTCGAAGACTGATGGGTGTATGGGGTGGGAGATGACTGAGGAAGTGGTGAAGGAGGTTTATTGTGAGTTGTGAGGGATTGTGAGTAATCTTATAAACTTGCAAATATCTACTAAAACGTAAAATGGCTAATGAAAATGACCTTGGAAATTTGAAAGATATTGGTAAGTTAGTTGAGTCTCTTTCTCCTAATGAGAGGAAGGTTGTGCCTTTTTTGAAGTTGGGTAATTTTGATGATGTGCATGATGAGACTAATTTGGATAAGACTTCGTTGCTTCGGGCTTTGGAGTTTTTGTCAAATAAGGGGCTGATTAAGATTAGTAGTCGTGAGGAGAAGGAGATTGTTTTGGGGGTGAATGGTTTGAATTATAAGAGAGATGGTTTGCCTGAGAGACAGTTGGGGCATGTGATTGTTGAGAAGAATTCTTTGAGTCTTGATGAGGCTATGAAATTGTCTGGGTTGAATGATAATGAGTTTAAGGTTGCTTTGGGGGCTTTGAAGAAAAGGGCGTTGATTAATATTGTTAATGGGAATATTGTTTTGAGTGGTAGTAAGAGTATGTTGGTTGAGAAGACTTTGGATGAGAAATTTTTGGAGAGTTTGCCAAAGGGTTATGATAAGCTTGAACCTGAAGAGAAGTTTTCTTTTAAGAATTTGAAAAGTCGGAAGAATATTTTGGATGTTGAGGAGCATAAGATTATTGAGTTTGAAGTGAGTGAATTGGGTGAGGCGATTATGGGGCAAGATTTGACTGCAGCTAAAGATATGATTGAGGCGGTTACTCCTGATTTGATTAAGTCTGGTGCTTGGAAAGGAAAGAAGTTTAGGAGATATGATATTACTTCTGCTGTTCCGAAGTTGTCTGGAGGTAAGAGGCATTTTGTGAATCAGGCGACGGATTATGCTAAGAGAATTTGGTTGGATATGGGATTTAAGGAAATGAGTGGTTCAATGGTGCAATCAGGTTTTTGGAATTTTGATGCTTTGTTTACTGCGCAAGATCATCCAGTTCGTGAGATGCAAGATACTTTTTTTATTGGGGGGAGGGTTGGAGAATTGCCTTCTTCTGAGGTTGTGAAGGGTGTTAAGAAAGCTCATGAAGGCGGGATTGATGGTTCGAAAGGTTGGCAGAGTGAGTGGGATGAAGAAGATGCGAAAAAGGTTTTGTTGAGGACGCATACTACTTGTTTGTCTATTCAGAAGTTGAGAGAGATTGCTGAGGTTAAAGAGTTTCCTGCTAAGTATTTTGCTTTAGGTAAATGTTTTAGAAATGAGACTGTTGATTGGTCGCATGGTTTTGAGTTTAATCAGACAGAGGGGATTGTTGTTGATGAGAATGCGAATTTTAGGCAGTTGATTGGTTATCTTAAAGAGTTTTATAGAAAGATGGGTTATGAGAAGATTCGAGTTAGGCCAGGTTATTTTCCTTATACTGAACCTTCGTTAGAGATAGATGTTTTTCATCCTGTTCGTAAGGAGTGGTTGGAGTTGGGAGGTGCTGGAATGTTTAGGCCTGAAGTTACGATTCCAATGTTTGGTAAACATATTCCAGTTTTAGCTTGGGGTCAAGGGATGGAAAGAATTATTATGGATTTTTTTGGGATTAAAGATTTGAGAGAGATGTATAAGAATGATTTGAATCAGTTAAGGGGGATGAAGGTTTGGAGAAAATAAAATGGAAATAAAAGAACTTAAAGAAAAACTAATAGAACATTTTAAATCAGAGAAATGTTTTGATAATACAATATCGTTTCTATTAACTGAATTAAATTTAAAAATTGAAGATTTAGATTTGTTAGAGTATTGTTTAAGTGAATTAGTTGAAGAAGAATGGATAAAAAAATCAGGGTCGTTTGACCATAATGAATATGATCCTGGAAAAAAATTAGATTACGGGGGAATTGAAGGGTAAAATAAAATGACTGAAAATATAATAATTGCAAACGCAAAAGAATTTGAAAGAAAGAAAAAGATTTTTCGAGAAGAAGGTAGTGGGAAGATTCATGTTGTTTCTGATTTTGATAGGACTTTGACAAAAGCTTTTGTTAATGGTAAGAAGGTTAGGGCGATTATTACTCAGCTGTATGAGGGAAATTCTTTGACTAAAGATTATAGGGAGAAGGCACAGGCATTACATGATAAGTATTATCCGATTGAAGTTGATAATTCTATTTCTCTTGAAGAGAAGAAGGTGGCTATGGAAAAATGGTGGAGGGAACATAAGAAGTTGTTGATTGACTCTGGATTGAATTTAAAAGATATTAAAGATATTGTTGATAATGGATATTTAGAATTTCGAGAGGGTGTTTTAGAGTTTTTTGATTTGATTAAGGCTAAGGAAATTCCATTGATTGTTTTTTCTTCAAGTGGTCTTGGGGATGCGATTTCTCTTTATTTTAAGAAGATTAATCGATTGCATGATAATGTCCATATAATTTCAAATTCAATGGAATATGATGAAGAAGGTAACGCTGTCGGAGTTAAAGAGCCTGTGATTCATGTTTTTAATAAGGGGGAGATTGCATTGAAAGGGTTTGCTGTTCGAGATGAATTGAAAGATAGAAAAAATGTTTTGTTGATTGGAGATAGTTTGGGAGATTTGCAAATGAGTGAGGGATTTGATTATGATAATATAATTCGGATTGGTTTTTTTAATTATGCTGATGAAGAAAAGTTGGATGATTATAAAGAAAAGTTTGATGTTGTTATTTTGAATGATGGAGATATGAGTTTTGTAAATGATTTATTGGGTGAGATGTTAGGATGAAAATTTTAAGTATGAATAAGACTCAATTACGAAGCGAATATATTTTTAAAAAGAAAAAGAAAATTTTAGAAATTCTTGATAATCTTTTGAAAGAGTTAGGATTTGTTGAACCCCCAGAACATAATTTGAGGGATCTTATTTGTGAAAAAAAAGGGCCTAGACCAAAGATAAAAGTTAAAGATTTAATTGATGAAGTTTATAGTATGAGTAATAAGAATTATGATATTGAAATTTTTATTGGTTTTGAAAAAATTGTTTTAGTGGTTAGAAGTAAGAAGGATAGGCAACAGGAAGTATCTGATATCGTATTTAAATTTGCAGAGTTTAAGGATAAATAAAATGGAAAAATTAAAAATAAATTTTGGAGAGATATTGTTTTGGTTATTAATTACAGCATTATTAACTATGAGTTTTTATGGACTTTTTTTTAAGTAAATAAAACGACCCTTTTAAAAAAGGCTCGACCCAAAACTAAAATTTAAATAAAACAAAATGGAAAAATATAAACATAAATTTAGTGCAGAGGAAATAGTTGGTTGGATAGTTATTGGGTTGATGATAGCTACTGCTATTTGGATGCTTTCAGGTTCTCCTACGCAGGTTGGAGCAATAATTGGGATATTTGGTTTTGTGGCGACTTCTGAAATTTTATTGTGGAAGAATTTATTTAAGATTGATAAAAGGACAGAGATTGGTTTTATGAAGGTTAAACATGATATGGAGTTAATGGAAAATAATATAATGAATAAATTAAATAATATTGAAGGAAGATTGAAGTAAATGGAGATAAAAGAAGCACAAAGAAAGGTTGATGAAACAATAAAACAATATGGTGGATATTGGGAACCTCTTTCGATGATGGCTCGTTTAAGTGAGGAGGTAGGAGAGTTAGCAAGAGCTTTGAATATAAAATATGGGGGAAAGAGAAGTAAGTTTGAAGGAGATGGAAGAGAGATAGAAGATGAGCTTGCAGATGTTTTTTATATGGCTTTAGCAATTGCAAATAAGGAGGGGATAGATATGAATGAAATATTTGTTAGAAAGATGGAACAGAGTCATGATAAATATAAGGAAGTTTATCAGGGTGAAAAAGAATGAAAGGAGAATATAAACTACGAAGTAGCTTTTTTAATGAAAGTTGCGCTCAAGAAAACGTAGTTGTTTTAGGCAAATGACAATAATAACTTTTAACAGAAAAGAACTTGAATCGAAGATTGGTAAGGTGGATTCTGAGATGGAAGAAAAGATAAGTATGTTTGGGACTGTGATTGAGGATGTTACTGATGATGAAGTTAGTGTTGAGGTTTTTCCGAATCGGCCGGATTTGCTTTCGATGGGAGGATTTGTTCGAGGATTGATGGGATTTTTGGGTAAGGGAAAGTTGAAGGAGTATAAGATTAATGAGGCTGAGGAAGATTATAAAGTTGTTATTGATAAAAGTGTGAAGGATGTTCGGCCTTTTACTGCTTGTGCGATTGTTAGGAATTTGAAGTTGGATGATTTGAAGATTAGGGAGATGATTGATATTCAAGAGAAGTTGCATGGTTCGTATGGTAGGAATCGGAAGAAGTTGGCGATTGGGATTTATCCGATGGAGGCTATTAAGTTGCCGATAAAGTTTTTGGGTAAGAAGCCGGAGGATATTAAGTTTCAGCCTTTGGAATTTTCTAAAGTTATTAATGGTCGGCAGATTTTGAGTCAGCATCCTGCTGGAAGGGAGTATGGCGATTTGTTAAAAGGCTTTGATGTGTTTCCTGTTTTTGAAGATGCTAATGGTGAGGTTTTGAGTATGCCTCCGATTATAAATTCACATAAGACTGGTAAGGTTAGTTTTGAAACTAAAGATGTTTTTATTGAGTGTTCTGGTTTTAATTTGGAATATTTGCAGAAGACTTTGAATATGATTGTTTGCGCTTTGGCTGATATGGGTGGAGATATTTATGCAATGGATGTTCAGGATGGTAAGAATAGTTGGAAGTTGGATTTGAGTGGAGATAGGGTTGAGTTTTCTTTGGATGATTTGAATAAGACTTTGGGATTGGAATTGAGTGAGAAAGAGATTAGGGGTTATTTGGGGAAGATGGGGGTGGGTTTTTCTTCAGAAAATGGGAAGAGTGTTGCGTTGGTTCCGGCTTATCGGACTGATATTTTGCATGAGATTGATTTGAGTGAAGAGGTTGCTATTGCGTATGGCTATGAAAATTTTGAAGCTTTGATTCCGCAGATTTCAACTATTGGTAAGGAGAGTGAGATTGAAATTTTGAAGAGAAAGGTTGGGGAGGTTTTGGTGGGTTTGGGATTGTTGGAAGTTTCGAGTTATCATTTGTCTACTAAGGAGACTCAGTTTAAGAAAATTGGAGTGAAGAGTTTTTTGGGGGAGATTATCGAGGTTGAAGATTCAAAGACTGAGAATAATATTTTGAGAACTTCGTTGTTTGCTAATAGTATTAAGATTTTGAGTGAGAATTCTGATGCGAGTTATCCTCAGAAGATTTTTGAAGTTGGGAAGGTTTTTGAATCTCGCCTGTCCGCCCTTGCTGGGAAAGTTGAGATTGAAGGAGGGGTTGGAGGTATTAGTGAGAAGGAGAGATTGAGTATTTCATTGTGTCATGAGAAGGCGAATTTTACTGAGTTGAAACAGGTGTTGGATTATTTAATGAGGATGTTTGATGTGGAGTATGAAATTAGGGAAACTGAGAATGAGAGTTTTATTAATGGGCGGTGCGGAGTTGTGGTTGTTGGTTCTCGTGGGGAAGATGGTAAAATTGTGGATGGGGTTGAGGGGGGTTCTCAGGGGGAGACAGATGTTGGTGGTGAGAAAGGTGGAGGTAGGGTGATTGGGGTTATGGGAGAGGTTGGGATGAGTGTTTTGAAGAATAATAAGATTAAGATGCCTGTGGCTAGTTTGGAGATTGATTTGAGTGGATTTATTTAGGTTCGCTTCGCTCACAGTTTATTTTATGTCAAAATGGATGGACAAGTCCAACCCATTTTTCTAATCTTATTGATAGTGTGTAAATCTTTATGAGACATGGCTAAGGTTTTCTTTTTGGATTGATTGGATGTTTTTGATTGATTAAATTTTGAGAGTTATTAGTTATTGGGGGAAGGAAAGGGAAAGCGATTTTATGAGCGGCTTTCCGCGGTGGGGTTTAACGTGAGTATATGGAAAGTTTGCAATATAATGCTGAGCGAAGCGAACTATTTTGAGAAAATGCAAATTTGGGAGAGGCTTTGCAAGAGTCGAATTTTATATGCAATGATAAGTGATCCTAAAAGTTATGAAATAAAATTCGTAGAGTTTCTAATTCGACAAATCTAAGAAAATCTTAGGGGGCAACATCATTGCGGTCCAGATCTAATTTTAATCCATCTAATTCTTTTTCTAATTCTGGAGACTTATAGGTTTCAACTCTCCCAAAAATTATTCTTCCTAATGTAACAGCAGGCTTAATCTTATCGTCAATAGAATATGAATTACGATAAGCTGTGAGGTCCCATCCTTTCTCTCTTAACTGCGCCGCTAATAAATCCGCGCAATCTCCAGGGATTTCATAAATTTTTCCTACTTGTTCAGGTTTCATTTTAATCTCTAATCACAGAACTCTTCTTCCCTTAGGCTTAAAAAAATAACTGATTTGTCATATTTAAATCTTTCTTTTGCCTTGTTTATTTTTATTGAATCTCTGGGTTGTGTTGGTTTGGAGTTGAATGAAAAAATAGGTTCGCTTAAAGAATTAAAAATTCTTCCAGGTTATGAAGGTAGTTTTAAAAAGAATAAAGAACTAATGAAGATATGGCACCAAATGAAACAACTCCTCAAGAACGTAGGGATTATATTTTGGAACAAAGGGCAGCAGAGGAAGCTCATAAAGGCCCTGGTAGAAGGATACCCGGGGAGATGTCTTTTATTGATAGGAAGGGTAACATAATTAAACCAACTAAGGCAGATTATGAAGCTCGTAAAAGAAAACTTAAAGAACCAGGTGATTATGAATCTCGACCTAGATATGACTCATTAATTATTGCAATTTTAGGTTTACTTTTGGGATTATTTTTTTTATCACCTAATTTAACGGGTAATGTAATTGCAAACTTAACTACCAAAACTTCAAATATTGTTGGAGTAGGTTTGTTTATTCTTGGAATAGTTGGTTCTTATTTTTATTTTAAAAAGAAATAAAGAATTTAGTTTTTTTGTGAGGGTGTTATTGGGTGAGGTTGGGATGAGTGTTTTGAAGAATAATAAAATTAAGATGTTGATTGCGTTATCTTGTAAATATTTCGCAAAGTTGTTTTTCAACTTGTTTTATTTTATTTGGAGTTAATTGTCCTGCTTTGTAATTAATTTTTGAACTATCTACAGTAAAAATAAGTGATGGGATAATAAAACTATCAGAACTTAAAGAACCTGAAGAAAAATCTTTTTTTGTTAAACTTATTAAATCTTCATCATTTCTTTGATTTGTAGTAATTTGAGCAAGAATAACATTATTTCCTTTAAGTGTAGCTATTACAACTGCAGGCCTTTTCTTTGAACCTGAAAAATCAGTATATGGAAAAGGTAAAACAACAACCTCTCCTTTTACAAATCTTTCCATGCTTCTTCATCCTCTTTTGATAACCAGTTTTTAGCTAAGACTTCTTCGCTTGCTAACATACACATTAGGGCTTCATTAATTTCTTTTTTCATGGGTTTTAATTCAACCCTATCTGGATAAACAGCAATACTTATTTTTGTTCCTTCTTTAAAACCCATCAAGTTTCTTGCAATGTTGGGTATACAAATTTGCCCTTTACTTGTTATAGTTGCAGTTCTTATATCTTTTATTTCGTTTTGCATTTTATCTTTTTCCTTATATGTAAGATAAGTAAGAAATGTTATATAAAACTTTTGTTTTAGAAATCTAGAGAATTAATTAGGCAAGATAGGTGGTTGGGATATTGAACTTTCTTCAATAGCTATTGGAGAAGAATTTTCAGTTAAAAGAAAATATGTTCTAATTAGAATTATTATGATCCAAGTTCATGTTGAACTTCTTTTTTGATTTTATTTTAAAAAGAAATAAAAATTTTAGCTTTTTTTTGTGAGTGCGTTACTGGGTGAGGTTGGGATGAGTGTTTTGAAGAATAATGGGATTAAGATGTTTGTGGTTAGTTTGGAGATTGGGTTGGGTGGGTTGATTTAGGTTCGCTTCGCTCACAGTTTATTTTATGTCAAAATGGATGGACAAGTCCAACCCATTTTTCTAGTCTCTCAGAGAATTAAAAATTCTCTGATCCTTCAAAAAGTAGGGTTTTTGAAGTTATTGTGAGTGTGTAAATCTTTAGGAGTTATGGCTAATATTTTTTTGATTTATGGATATTTGAGAGTTATTAGTTATTGGGGGAAGGAAAGGGAAAGCGATTTTATGAGCGGCTTTCCGCAGTAGGGTTTAACGTCGTGATTAAAACTAGTTTTTAAGAATTAGGATGAGTGGAGCGAGTGTTTTAATCGTTGTTCAAATCTCCTGTTAAGGACAATCCGGAGGCGAAGAGTTGGCGTGTGTTATTTTCTAGATTTTGTTTTTCCATATATCCAACCAATTAAAATCCCGATTAGAATATACAAAATTAAAGATGTAATAATTATAAAAAGTTTTCCAAAGGGTGAAAAAATACAGTCAAAACCTCCCCCCTGAGGTCCACTAAAAAATATATTTCCCTCGCATTTAAACAAGGTTACTATTCTTAAGAATATATAAATAAAAGTTTTAAAGATATTTAGGGTAAATGCTAAAATCAATCCAATTACTGCCCCATATAGTGCTCCCTTTTTCCAATTTTTCATAGGAAAAATAAAATTCCAATATATTTAAACATATCTTTTGCGCGCCAATTGCGATGAACGTTCGCGATTTAATCTAGTTCAAAGAATTAGGATGAAGAATGCAAGACTGAATGATTAAACCGCTGTTAGGTGAGTTTTAGAATAAAACCAAAATCGGAGATTTTGAGTCGCGCGCGATGGGAATTATTCACATTTACCATCAACACATTTACTAAACCATCCACAGGTCTTGATTAAAAAATAGGAATTTTGGCCATCACAAATAGCTTCTTTTATTGCAGGTTTCCCATTCACTGAATTTTCATAATCACAATAATCAGTTATGCTCCCCCTATTTTCTCCTTCTCCAGTTTCAGAATCTGAATGAGTATAAACCGAGGTTGATTTAAATTTAATATTATCTCCATCAGAATCTTCGCAAGAAATAAGATTAGGATAATTCATTTCTTTCCCAATTTGCTTTGGAAGGGAAAGATAATATAAAATTCCCCCTATTAAGATTACAATTATAATACTCACTAAAATAATCATTCCGGCTCCACCTTTCTTTTCCATAATTAATTTATGATTTCAAGCTTTAAAAACTCTTATGTATAACTTGGGGGGAGCGCGATTTCACTTAACATGATGGAATGCGACAAAATGTCGCAATTTATCCTTATTTGGTATGTTAAACGCAATTCCTCAATAATCTCTTTCACCAAAACCCACACATTTTTAAAACTCTAATTACCTAGTAAAAACATGGAAAACTTAAAAGACTATAAGAAGGCTGGAGAGATAGCTCAAAAAATAACCGCTTTTGCTAGAGATTTAATAAAACCTGGAATGCCTTTGGTAGAGATAGCTAAGAAGATTCAAGATGAAATTGAAAGTCATGGGGCGATTTCTGCGTTTCCTGTGAATTTATCGATTGATGATGTGGCTGCGCATTATCATCCTGTGATTGATGATGAGAGTGTTGCTAAAGGATTATTGAAAGTTGATATTGGGGTGCATGTAAATGGATATATTGCAGATACTGCGTTTTCTATGGATTTGAGTGAGGATGGGCGATATGGGGATTTGATTGATGCTTCGGAAGATGCTTTGAGCGAGGCTTTGAAATTGGTTGAGGGCGATGTTACTTTAGGAGAGATTGGTGGAAAGATTCAGGATGTGATTAGGAAGAAAGGGTTTTCTTCGATTGTTAATTTATCGGGGCATTCTTTGGAGAGGTTTGAGATTCATGCCGGTTTGACAATACCTAATTATGATAATGGTAATAAGAATAAGTTGGGTGAGGGGGCTTATGCGATTGAGCCTTTTGCAACAACGGGTGAGGGTAAGATTTATGAGGGAGTTTCTGGAAATATTTATGCTGTTGTGAGTCCGAAGAATACTAGGAGTCCAATTGCTCGGAAGATTTTGGATTATGTTGCAGATAAGTATGAGACTTTGCCTTTTTCATTGAGGGAGATGCAAGAAGAGTTTGGATCTATGGCAAGATTAGGGATTAAGGAGTTGGAGAATCAGGGGATTGTTCATAATTTTCATCAGTTGATTGAGAAAGGGCATGGTGTTGTTAGTCAGGCAGAACATACTTTTGTTAAGGGTAAGGATAGGGTTGTTGTTACGACTAGAGAATAGATAAGTTTAAAAACTTTTGTTAGAAGTATAATTATGGCATCAAGAATAACTGCAGGAGAAATTAGTAATATTGTTGTACCTAATCAGGTTATGAGGCATGGGTATGCGGATGTCTTTGAACTTGTTAAAAAAATAGGTTCTAAGGAATATGTTCATTCTATTTATATTGATTCTGAAGAGGATACATTTTATGATATGAATGAATTTAATAATGATAACGAGAAAAGTTGTTTTAATCTTGGGAATTTGACTGATGCATTGGCTGAAGAACAATTATTTTTAGCTAATTTTAATCGCCAAGTTATTGAAATTGAATTTGAATGGAAAGAATTTTCCGAGGAAGAGGTTATAGGATATATTTTAGGAAGGGGAGATTTTTATGAAGAACCTTCAGTAAATATTTATGATTCTATTCCTCGAATGAAGTCTATGCTACCGATTAATCCTTCAGATAATTAGATTATTTCTTTAAACAAAACTTTATAAACCTAAATTAGATTTTAAAACAACAATGGATAAGAAAAGTAGAGTACACTTGGAAGAAATTGGATTGGAGCAGGATGAAGTTTTGGGATTACTTGTGGGGGGAAAACCTATTGATGGTTTTGAGTTTGATAGGAAATTAGAAGGATTTGGTGAGAGAGTGGTTTATGCGAATAGTGATGGTCAGAGAAGAGTTTACGATTTAGAAACCGGAGAATTTGTTCATGAGTATGGGCGAAGGGTTAGTAAAAGATTTAATAATCCTGAATTGGCAATTAAAATGGCTTATGTTTCAACTCGTCTTCAATATTTTGGAAAAAATACTTTTAATGATGCTCAAGGGCGTTAACAACAGTAATCTTTTATTTCGTTACCGTATTCACCTTTGAAACTTTTAGAACTTTGATAGGATTGAAATTGGTTTGAGTAGGTTTGTTGTTTAGCATATCCATATGCACTAGTTTTTGGGATTAATTTATAACTCATTTTATTTTTGAGAAATTTTATTTGGATTTGTGTTTTAACCTAGGTAACCGCTTCCGGGTGCAACTTCCAATGCTGCTTTTGCTGATTTTAAATAATCTGTTTCAATTTTTCTATATCTATCCATGTCTGATTTGCTAACTGATGCTCCGACTTTTTTAATAGCTTCTTCAAAGTTTTTCATATGGACTTCTTTGCTTTCGATGTCTTCTCTAAGTGCTAACATTGCTGCTTCACGAACCATTGATTCTATATCAGCTCCGACATACCCTTCAGTCATTTCAATTATTTTTTCTGTTTTAACATCTTTTGCTAAAGGCATATTTTTTGTGTGGATTTTTAAGATGTTTTCTCGGCCTTCTTTTGATGGTGCTCCGACTAATAAGATTCGGTCAAATCTACCAGGTCTTAATAGTGCAGAGTCTAACATGTCTGGCCTGTTTGTTGCTCCGATTACGATTACGTTTGATAGGTCTTCGATTCCATCCATTTCAGATAACATTTGGTTTAGAACTCTTTCAGTTACTTTTTGTCCTTGTTCCATTCCTCGCTTACCTGCCATAGAATCTATTTCGTCAAAGAAGATTATACAAGGTGAAACTTGTCTAGCTCTTTCGAATATTTTTCTTACGCCTTCTTCGGATTTTCCTACCCACATTGATAATAGGGATGGACCTTTAATTTGGATAAAGTTTGCTTCGCTTTCTTTTGCTACTGCTTTTGCTAATAATGTTTTACCTGTTCCGGGAGGTCCGTAGAGTAAAATTCCTTTTGGAGGTTTAATGCCTAATCTTACGAAAGACTCTGGATGTTTTAGTGGCCATTCAACAGCTTCTTTTAATTCTTGTTTTACACCGTCTAGTCCTCCAACGTCATTCCAATTAATGTTAGGAGTTTCAACTAGGACTTCTCTCATTGCAGAAGGTCTAACAACTTTTAATGCTTCAGTGAAATCTTTATGAGATACTCTTAATTCTTTTAGGTATTCTTCTGGAATTGGTTCGTTTTCTTTTAATTCTAGTTTAGGTAGCAATCTTCTTAGAACAATCATTGCAGCTTCTTTAGCTAAAGAGTTAATATCTGCTCCAACAAATCCATGAGTTATAGAGGCTAATTCTTCTAACATTCCTTCCATAAAAATATTATAAATAAGTTCTTTTTTGCTAGGTTCTAATTGATTTACAATTGATTTATTTTCATCTTCATCTTCGGATAATTTATCAATAATTTCTTTTAATTCATTTTCTATATTTTTATTATCTTCTATTTCTTTGGTGATATTTTCTATAGTTTCTTTTTTCTTTGTATTTTTTAAACTTGTTTTAAGTTCTTTTATTTTTGATTGTAAGTTTTTTATTTTATTTTTTATATAAGAAATTTTAGGGGGTGCAATTAGGGGCATATTTCTTGTGTGAATTTTTAAAACTTGTAATCTTCCGTGTTTGTCTGGTGCTCTGATTTCAACTTCTCTGTCAAATCTTCCAGGTCTTCTTAATGCGGGATCGATTGAGTTGGGTCTGTTTGTTGCACCAATGATTACAACTTTTCCTCGAGATTGTAACCCGTCCATCATAGTTAGTAATTGTGAGACAACTCTTCGTTCTACTTCTCCAGGAGAATCTTCTCTTTTTGGGGCAATAGAATCTATTTCATCTATGAAAATAATTGAGGGGGAATTTTTTTCAGCTTCTTCGAAAATGTCTCTGATTTTCTTTTCTGATTCTCCGTAGAATTTTGACATTATTTCTGGACCGTTTAATAGAATAAAATTTGCTTCACTTTCGTTTGCTACTGCTTTAGCTAATAATGTTTTACCTGTTCCTGGAGGCCCGTGTAATAAAACTCCTTTTGGAGGTTCAATACCTAGTCTTTCGAAAACTTCGGGATGTTTTAGTGGGACTTCTACCATTTCTCTAACTTTTTTAACTTCATCAGTTAGTCCTCCAATATCTTCATAAGTTATTGTTGGAATATTTTCTTCTGAGATTTCTACGGGTTTGTGGCTTAGAATTACTTCAGTGTTTTCTGTGATTATGCAAGGTTGTCCTGGGTTTGTGTTAGTAACTAAGAATCTTATTTGTTGAACTCCTCCACTTCCACCTAATCCCATTCCTCCAAACATTTCACTTAGGTTTCCGAAGATGTCTCCCATGTCTCCGAATTCTTCGCTCATTGCATCTTTTCTTCTTTGGACCCCTCCTAAAACAACTAGATCTCCTTTAATAATGACTCTTCCTAATAATCCGGGTTTTAAGTCTCCTTGAATTTTTATTCCTTTTTGGGCTGGGGCGATGACGACTTTTTTAGCTTCTTTGAAATTTGCTTTTGTAATTGTGACATTTTCGCTAACACCGGTTTGTGCGTTTTTTCTGATGATTCCGTCAATTCTGATTATTCCTTCTCCAACATCTGCAGGGTAAGCTTTATCTGCGATAGCAACTGTTTCTCTTCCATCTTTGATTGTAATAACATCTCCTCTGTGAATTCCTAATTGTTTCATAACTTCAAAATCAATTCTTGCAATTCCCCTATAAGCATCGTCTTGTAATGCTTCTGCAACTCGGAGTTTTATGGAATTTAGTATTGCCATTATAATTTTTCTCTAATAATTTTTAATTTACTTGTAGCATGAGGTTGACTATTACATTTTCCAAAAACTAGACTTATTTTTCCAAATTCTTCAAAACATAATTTTACCATGTCGTCCATGATGTCATTTTGTTCTCGCATGAAGTTGACTATTTCTTTAGGGATTGAAACTGCGTAACTATTTCCTACGAATCGCATTTTTACGCTGTATTCTTTTTTCTTTAAGTTCATAAAATCATTGAATTCTATTTCGTCTTTTGGATGAATAATTTTATCGTTGCATTTTGGACATGCTACTGCTCTTAGAATAAATCCATTTTTGTTTATTTTAAATGGCATCATACGCATGTTACATTTTCCACATAAAATTTTGTTACTGAATATATCTGTCATTTTGTTTTGTATTATCCTTTTTTTCTTTTTGATTGAAAACCCTTAGGAGCCAGTTTCATGCGAATGCATGTCTTGGCTCTTCAGGGGAAAAGAGGTGTTAACAAGTATACATTAGATGTATACTTCTTGTATATACCAGAGAGTTGTAGTTTATAAACATTTAGGTGGTGTATATGTGATGTGTTGTTTTTCAGAGAATTGCGCATTCAATTCTCTGACTCCTAGAAACTAAAGTTTCTTCGGATGTGGAGGATGAGCGAAAGCGAATGAATTTGGAGGGGTTTTGTTGAGGGTGTTTTAGGATATAGGTTCGTTTCGCGAACAATTATTTTATGTCAAAATGGGTGGACAAGTCCAACCCATTTTTCTAATTTTTATTGATAGTGTTGTTGGTTTAATTATTGCAGTTATTAATGAGTTAGGGAGATTCATTAAAAATTAAAAATTATTGTAGCAATGGTTTCACTTTCATTTACTTCTTTATGGATTTGTATCTCTTCATCATTTAGATATTCTTTAGCTATCTTTAATGATTTTTCAACATTATCTTTACCAATAGCATGAAGTTTAAATTTATTCATTCCATATTTTTTTAATCTATCTAATTTAAATTTAACTTCTCCAGAAAACTCTTCAAGAGATTTATGTCGATTAATAAATACCATATAGGGAAGTTCTTTTACTATCCATTCTATCTCGGATTTATAGGATCCTATATTAAAATTATTTTCTGTGGTCATAATGTTATATAATTCTTTAAAATATTCATTAAAATAATTACTACTAGTTAAATTACAAAGATTATTACCAAAAGTAGGAAATTTAAAACTTATATCTTCCTTTAAATTTCCAATCTCTCCATTACTTCTAAAAATATTACGGACTATTAAAGACATTTCTAAAGCTTGATACATTTCAGAATTAAGTTTATCTTTATAAAAAAGCAATAACTCGGAATCAGTGGACTTTGGCAGATTAGTTTTTAATTGTTTAGTTTTTTTAGAATCATTGCGCGTTAAAAATACTTTTCCTTCATTTTGGATTGAAAAATCAGAAATTTTTTTAATTGCTTGTTTTTCTGGATTTGATGCTTTGCTTAAATCAATACTTAATTTTTTACCTCCCTCTATATCTTTAGCTTCTAAAACTTGAGTCGTATTTCTTGATAAATCAATGACTGTAAAATTATTATTTTAAAATAGATCTCTAAATTTACCTTCAATAAGAGTTTTGAGTTTACCTAAAATCATCAATTTAATTTTTTAGCAATTTCAAGTAAAGAAAAAGCATCTGA
>CAYNOY010000003.1:0-30433 GCA_964399015.1 Candidatus Woesearchaeota archaeon
TACCTTTTAAATCTCTAATAAAATGTCTATCAATTATCAACCTTGCAACATCACTTTCATCAACTGACCTCAATTTCTCACACAACAACATCTGCGATGCAACCTTATCCTTCATCGTAGGCAAAGTCTTATACGAACTACAAACAGCCCCCCCATTAAAATTATCAGTATCATGAGTAAACCCCGTATTCACATAAGGGTCCTCTCCCCGACCAATTCTCTGCTTAACCATTTCAATATCCACCTCTCCTGAATGTTCCCTTCTTTCAGCCTTTTCATACAATTCCAAAGGATAACTATCAACTAACTCAAAATCCAAAATCTGATCATCAACTTCCCTAGCATAAATCTTCCCATTCAAAACCAAAGGCGCATCCTGAGTTCCACCCCTATGTGAGGGCAAAAACTTTCTAGAGAAATTAACCAAAACATCCAACAACAACATAATCGCAGCTTCATCCCCATCACAATCTCTACGCATAGCTGCATGCAAATAAGAACTCGCCAACAACCCCTGAACTTTTGAAAAACCAATTATCCTAGAAATAACCCCTGCACAATTATGCGGGGCCATGCAAACACACAACTGCCCAACCAAATCATCACGAGTCTTGACATTAAAAAACGGCTCAAGCCCATAAACCTTCACCAACAACTCATCCATAAAATTACAAATATTAACAAACACATCATCAGCTTTTTCATCTCCTGCCTTAGTGTTACACGGCAACAAAACATCATGAGGTTTCAAATCCAAAATCTGATCATCACGAACCAAATCATTACCCTTACAATCTTTTGTATATCCTAACTCTTTCAATTTTTCAATACTAACTTCAATCTCCTTAGGCTTAAAATGACTCAAAGGTAACTCAGTCATGTCATACCGAATAGTCCCATCCTTATTCACACACAAATTATGCTTCGCCCTTAAAATTCCTTTCTCCAAAAGTTCCAAATCACGATCCACAGAACTAGTTCCACGAATACCCTTAATCAATGCAGGCATCTCAACCCTCAGCATTCCCAACCTCGCTCGAGCCTTATCATAATAATGTTTAATGTCAATCCGAGTATGTTTGAATCTATCTCCATTTTCATGCTCCGCACACTTCTCACCTTCAACCTCTGCCTTACACATCCTACAATATCTCTTCTTAATTGTTTTACCCCCACAAGTTTCACAAGTATTATAGATACTTTCTCTCTCACACTTCTCACAAAAATTAAAAGGAAAATCCGCTTTAATCGTTCCAACTTCAACAGCCGCATTAACACTCCTTAATCTTCCGCCCTCATTTGCAACAGAAAATAAAGCATTAGGGCTACCAGTCAATCTACGAAGTTTAGCTTTTTCAGGCCTACCCATTCGAGACCCAATAAAATCTCCAGCCTTATCTTTAATCTTAAACAAGCACAACTGATTAACAATCTCTAAAACCTTATCTCCCTCCCTCATCTTCCCATCAATATCTCCATCATCCAACTCTTTCTTCACCCCTTCAAAATCAAAATCAAATTGAAACTCTAAAGAAAAATTCCTATCAAATCCTAAATTAACCAATAAAGCTTTCATACCATCTCCCGTCAAAACCACATTCTCAATACTAACTTCATGCTCAACCCCCAACAACTCCAACGCCCTTTTACCAACCTTAAACCTTTCCTTCTCAGAACTATTATAAGGAAACAACAACTTATCATTATTTATCCTAGCATGCTGAAGCCAATCAACCAACTCCAAAAACTGGACATAATCAATTTGATTCCAATAATAAATATACTCAGGATGCAAAGGAACTTTAAACTTCTCAGACAACTCAATCGCCTCATCCAAGCTAACATTCAAATAATCATCAACCTTCCAATCCTTAGCTTTCAATTCCTGATCCCACCACTCCTCAACATAACCTGGCTTAACCAATTTAGCATTACGATTAGCCACATCACCAAAAGGAAACAGCAAATCCCCCAAATAAATTATCTCCTCAATCTCCGGATACAACATCTTAGTCTCATCATAATCAGTCATCTTCCTAACGCTCCCATTCCTAAACTTAACAATCGGACCATCAATCTCATCACAAGGAGTTGTAACACATCCCTTAGTAGGCTTCTCAATTTTCAATTGAGTTCCAGTAGCAATAAAATCATCTGTAACAGCCATAGTTGCAGGATGAACACTAACTGCAGAAAACCCTGCAACCCTTGAACGCCCATATCTAAATCTAAGTCCCTGACCAGGATGTCCAAAAACCGGACGCCCCGCAACCAAATCCTTAATATAAGTTGGACTTTCACCATCCGAAGACTTTCCAACAGTTCTCTTTTCGTGCAATTCAACATACTCATCCAACCACTCCCAATTCTTAACCTCAATCCCAGACTTCTGAACTTTTTTCAACAACCTCAAACCCTTCGGAGCTTTTTGAGCCATTCCCTCTGCAGCAACCAAACAAAATCCCCCACGAATAAAATTAGTCTCAATCCTATCCAAATCCTTGTAATTAGAAACCTCTCTCTTTTCAGTTGGGTCTCCCTCAATTTGAATCGGCATATGCTTAGCAATAAACATCGCCTCTTCCTCAGTAGGGCAATACTGCAAATTCGTAACCCTATCATGATAATCAAACAACTCTGTAACAAATCTCTTACATTCCTCCTCAGTTGGATCATACGCTGCATAACCAAACATCTGCCTAATATAATCAATCAACATTAAAACAACACAACTAGCAGTAGTCCCCGCACTTCTAATTGGTCCAGAAAAATAAGCCTTCAAATACTTCTTCCCATCTTTAGTCATCCCTTCCTTCAAATCAGTAAACCCCTCAATAGGACTACTAACAACTCCCAAGGTAGTATAAGAAAAACCTACCCTAATTCCCGCATCCATTGCCTCCAACTTTGAATCAAACTTACAATACTTTTGAGAAGCAATTTCCTCTGCAATCTTAAAAGTAACCTGCGGCTCCAAAGCCCCATACTCTCCCTCCAACTCCAACAACCGATTAATAATATCTTCATTATCTAACTGAGGATAAACTGTAGAAATCAATCGAACAACTTTCGCAGCCATAGTCAAAGCCAACGGAACCTCTACCTTATCAACCGGATCCAATCCCTTTGCCTTCGCCATCTCAGCCCTCTTATAATTCCTATCAATCTCATCACTCAAATTCTTAAAATACACCTCAGTCTCAGGTTCAAACTCTTTCTTTTTTTCAACAACCTTCTCCAACCCATTTTCAACCCCCTCCAAAACCTCACTCCAACTATTAACTCTAACAATATTTTCATATTCTCCATGATTTTTGTTCCAAGGCTGACTCAATAAAAAAACCTTAATTCCTTTTTCAGCCAAAGTTCTAGCATAATCCTTATTATCCTCCACAAAAAAATCTATTTTTAATTCCTCACAAACCTCAACCTTACTCTTCCCATTACCTAAATGAAAATCTCCAGTATAAATTATCTCAAAATTATTTCCAGGAAAATGTTTCTCAAAAAATCTTTTAGTTTTTTCTTTAAATTTCTCTATTCTCGCAGTAATAAAAAATATCTCATTATTTTCATTTAATTTTTTAATACTCTCTTTCGCTCCTTCAATTAACTCCATCTCATCAAAAAAATCACTATCATGAAAATCATTCACCACACTTATTGCTTCTTCTTTACTATTTAGATTATCAAAAATTTGATTTTCCCAAAGATTATAATTTTCAACATTCTCCCGATAAATATCTCTCCCATATTTCTGATTATAATATTCCAAAAATTTCCCAATCAAATCTGCAGTTACCTCATCAATATCAATTCCTATTCTCATTTTCAACCTCCAAATTTTTATAAAATAAATCTTTTTTATAATTCTCTAAAACCCTTTCTGTTGGAAAGTATAAGGGTTTTGGGAGATTATCTAAATCAAACCAACCCCATTCAGTAATTTCATCAGGTTCCATAACCTTTGGTTCTCCTTCAAAATTATCAGAAAATAATCCCATTGTAACAAAATGGGCATGTTCATTTTTATCATTATTAACACAAATAACTTTTACATTATTCAATTCAATTCCAGTCTCTTCAATTACCTCTCTAATTGCTCCTTCTTCAAAATCCTCTCCATATTTCAGTTTACCTCCAGGCATTGTCCAAGTTCCTTCTCCCCTTAATACAGAATCTGCCTTATCTTTGTCAAAATGCCTTTTACCTAATAAAACCATTCCGTTTTTTAGCATCATAACTCCAAATCCCACACCAATCTTCTTTTTTTCAACCCCATTCATTTCACTTACATCCTGCTCAACATCCAACTCATTCTCCCACTCACCAACCTTCTCACCTTTCAATAATTTATCCAACATAACCAATTCATCATAAATCCCCTCAATCAAATCATAATTCTTAGATTCCTCTAACGAAACCCATGCATAATCCATGCTCTCATCATTCAAAATAACCTCTCCTGAATCATAATAAGCATATAAACTAATAATAATCACAGGAATATTCTTTTTCAAAAAAGTAAGACTAGTTAAATAACCCAAATCCTTAATTTTCAATCCGACCTCTTCCCTAACTTCCCTTCTTAAAACCTCTTCCAAAACATTATACCAATGAACACTAGTATCTCTAGGCTTACTCAAATAATCATGTATCTCCAATCTCCCTCCGGGAACCGTCCACTTACCTGCAAAAGGTTCTTTTTTCAAAGACCTCCGAATAATCAAATATTTTCCATTCTTAATTATAACTCCAGTAACTGCAACCTGATGTAATTTATCATCCATTCTTAATCTCTCCCACAGCCTCGCCATTTTCCTCATTAAGAGAGGGGTGACTTATCCCTTCTTGTGAAGTTTTGTTTTGGGTCAAGCCTTTTTTAAAAGGGTTGGGAGATTCTTCTCCCATACGATCACAAACCATCTCCTCCCCTTCACCTTCAACACTTGTTACACTACATCCTTTTTCAACTTCAACACCTTCCTCACTAACATCACTAAAATCCAAAATCTTAATAGCTCCAGTTTGCAAATTCAAAAGAGGAACCTTACATGGATCTGGTTGATTACCCACCTTCTCTTCAAAAGCAGTCATTGATTGCCAACAAGAATTACTAATAATCAAAATACCATTATAACTCTCAATATCAGTTTTATGCAAATCACCAGTAGTAATCACATCAGGAATCTCACGAATCAACATAGGATCTTCATCCCGATTAGGAATATAAACAGTAGCTCCATGTGAGGGTGCCAAATGCCTCCTCAATAATAAATGTTTAACAACTTTTGCAGGAGTTGCATGTGCATTACTAACCCTCAACTCTTCAATCTCATTAATAACCCCATGCATACTCGCCCCATGATACATCAAAACCTTAACCCCATTTTTATCACCCCTCTTTTCAATCTCCACCAAACTAGGATTACTAACTAAATGTAAATTATCAAACTTATGCAAAGGTTCTGCAAAATCTTCTCCAATTGGAGGCTGAGGCTCAGCGACCCTAACTGCATCATGCTGACCTGCACACTGAATAATACTAATCCTGCTAGGAATCTTATCGTAAAACTTCGCCAATTCAACATACTGCTCTCGAATATCCTTAATCATCAAATCCTTCTCCTGCCCAGGATAAATTCCAGCCCCATCAATTGAATCTCCAACAACAAACAAATACTTAATCTTACTCAACAAATCCCTATCTGCCTCACTACAATTACTCCCATTCAACCAATTAACAAACTTCTCAAAATTCTTTCTCAAAAAATTACCACTTCCCAAATGAAAATCTGAAGTAAACAACGCATAAACCTCCTCATCAGTCCGATTCTTATCTCCTACAAAACTATCCGGATAAAAAAAATCATTAACATACAAAAACTCACGAGTTCCAGAAACATTAAATCCAATTATATCATCCAAAAGAATCTCCTTACTTTTCTCAAACAAATCTTCCTTACTCTGATTAATCAAAACCTTAGTCTTTCCAGTCAAATCCTCAATCTCCATAATCAAATTCTTATTTTTAGTAATCTGTTTATGACTCACGATACCAATAACCGAAAAATTCCGATTATTCCCAGAAATCTTATCAATTGAAGTCAACCCCTCCAACTCAACCCTCTGCTGCAAAATCTCTTTCATAAAAGTATACCTATTCCTAAAGTGTTTAACAAAATCTTTAACCGTTAATTTCTGTGAAGCAAGAATCGGTGAAGAAAGTATCTTAACATTTCCTTTTTCTAAATTCTCCTCGCTGTTCCCATTAGTTACTCCCACACTATTTCCACCTTCTTCTAACACCTCAGAAGAGATACCTCCCCCACTACTAACAACTCCACTCTCCCCCTTCACCCCAACATTTATACTAATATTAACAAAATATTTCTCAACTAATTTTTTCTTCTCATCCTCCAACTGAAACAACAAAGGTCTAATCTTATCAATATTCTCTTCAACCAAACTTTTTGTAATCACCTTCTTCTGAGAAACAACTGCAATCTTATTAATAATCTCATGCGCAATATCCTCATCATTCAAATGTTGAAAAAAATCCAGCATATCCTTGTCTAACAAAAACCCTTTTTCCAAAAACAACTTCAATATATTCTGCGACATTTTCAATTCACCAATTTATGATCCAATAACTATCCTAAAACCCTAATATAAAATTAAACAAATTTCCCAACCTTTTAAATTAAATTATAATCTATCACCCATTTTCTACATATCTAAACTTCCCTTCAAAATTTCCTTCGCCCTTTCAACAATCCCTTCAGGAATCGCCAACTTGATTTCCCTCATCCTACCATGCCTCCCTTTACTAATCACTCTCGCATTAATCAACCCCAACATATCAAATTCAGCAATAATATCTCCAACCCTTCTCTGAGTCAAACTCTCAACATTAACCCTCCTACACAATTCCTGATAATAAGTATAAACATCTCCAGTATAAATTCCACCATCATCCTTAGAAGTCAATTCAAATATAGAATGCAAAACCAACTGAAATTGCTTAGGTTCTGTTTCAATAATATCTAAAATCTTATCTCTCTCAATCTTATCATTCGCACCATCAATATGCGCCATCCCGATCTTAGCACTAGCTTCCCTTTCAGCCAATTCACCTGCAATCCTCAATAAATCCAAAGCCCTTCTAGCATCTCCATGTTCCCGAGCAGCAAAAGCTGCACATTTAGCAATAACCCCATCAGAAACAACATTTTCCTTAAACGCCTCCTCAGCCCTCTTCCTCAAAATCTCCTGCAACTGCAAGGCATTATAGGGTGGAAAAACAATCTCTTCCTCACTCAAAGAACTCCGAACTCTCTGATCAATCATATCCAAAAATCTCAAATCATTACTAATCCCAACAACAATTATCTGAGTATTACTCAATTCAGAATTCAGCCTAGTCAAATTATACAAAAACTCATCAGAAATCTTCTTCACTGCCTGATCCACCTCATCCAAAATCAGAATCAGCAACTTCTCATCACTATTCTCAAGAATCTCTAAAAATCTCCGATAAACCTGGTCAGTTGGCAAACCTGTAGCAGGTACACTTCCACCCAATTTCTTAATCAACTCTGCTAAAATCCTATACTCAGTATCAGCGACCTTCTTTAATTTACAATTCAAATATTCAACCCTCAAAACCTTATTTTCTCCGGCTCGTTTAGCAAGCTCATTAGTAACATGTTGCACAGATAATGTCTTACCAGTTCCAGTTTTCCCATAAATAAACAAATTACTAGTCTTCTCTCCCAACAAACTAGGCGCTAATATCGAAGCAACCTGCTCAATTTGCTTATCCCTATGGGGAATATCTTCCGGAGAATAATTAGCCTGCAAAATCTTCTTCTCCTTAAACAAACTACGCGTTCCCACTGAATCAAATATTTTATCTAACTTACTCATCCCTTTTACCTCTCACAAAGAATCTCAAAACTCCTTGCAATAATAAATAACAACATCTCAACTTTATAAATATGATTATAATTCAAAATACGTCCACCAAGATTTCCAATGAAAAAACAAACCCAGACATAAAACACTCTCGCTAATAAAAATTAAATATGCCAAAAACTCTCAAAACATAACTAACCCCTGACACCTTTCTTTCTCATGGAACTAATTTTAAGAAATCTTCGAACATAAAAAAATAAAAATTTATAATAAAATTAATAATACTCATTTAACTACAATTAACAAACTTAAAAATTTATAATTCTTATTTCATTATTTTTATCTTAAATATATACTATAAAATATATAATTAATAATGTATATTAAAAAATAACAATCAGATAAAAATAATAAAAATAATCATCTTTCTCCTCGATAAAATAACTATATAATATAATATATATAATATAATATATATAATATAATATAATAATATTTATAAATAAAAAAAGAAAAGAAAAGAGTCCATACGAAATCTCTTTAAATAAAGTTCCAGAAGAAATCAAAGGGTGAGGGGTACCGCCACCCCCAATAACAACCCAACAACAACAACAACAACAATTTATTAATAATAATAATAATAATAATTTCAAATAACAATCCATTACAACTCTCACTCAGAATAACTCAATTCCCAACAATTTCCTCATCAACAACCAATTATAACTCCATTCATAACAATCTAACTCAATTCCTAACAATTTCTCACAACAATCTCCAATAACCCCTTCAAAACTGCTTTATCCTCGTCAAATAACAAAAATATTTTCATTTCAAAAAAACACACAAAAGTTTATAAAGAATAATCCTCTTTATTCTTCATGGCTGAAAAAAAACCCCACAAAGAAATTTTAGGGAAACCAGTTGTAACAAAAGAAGGTAAAAAACTAGGTGCAATCAAAGATGTAACTTTTGAAACAAGAACTGGCGAATTAATCCACCTTATACTAAAAGAACCTACACCTTATACAACCCAATTAAGCTTAGAAAGATCCCAAGATAGGGAAATTTTAATACCTTATAATTCTATAATCGCAATAGGTGATTTCGTAGTAGTTTCTGAAGAAGATTTAATCTAAAGTCATTTAAGTCTTAAAACTCATCATTCCCCACAACAATCTTTAAAAACCCGTTTATCTCAATAATTTTATAAATAAGGTAATCAAAATGAAAATAATCGGATTCAATTTAATAAAAGTTTCAATTGAAAGAAAAGAAAATATCACTGGGGAACTTAAAATAGATCAAAATATAGATATCAAAGACATAAAAGAAGAAACAGTCCCAATATCAAAAGACACTGCACTAAAAATAAAATTCAGATTCACAATAGATTACTCGAATGATTCTGCAAAATTAGTATTTGAAGGATTTTTAGTTCTACTTCCAGAAAAAGAAGAATTAACCAAATTTTTAGATTCTTGGAAAAACAAACAAATTCCCGAAGACTCAAAAGTCCCAATATTTAATTTTATAATGGCAAAGTGCAATGTAAAAGCTCTTTCTCTTGAAGATGAATTAGCAATTCCAACACACATACCTATGCCAAGAATCAATCCAAACGAAGACAAACCTTCAAATTAAGTTCTTTAATTTCCCAAAATTCAAAACTTCATCATCATCGCAGTTATAAATAACAACATTAAATTTCTTCAAATCTTTCTTATCAATAATAAACTCAAATTTACCCCTCAAAAAGATTCTCTTTTCTCAAGAATAAATAAACGAACCACTAAAAAAATAATTATTAATATTATAGCAACAATCATATAAAAAACAATCTCTCCCCAACTAATACCTGTTCTTTCTTCAAAAATCGACCCTTTAACAATCACGCTCCAAGACTTCAAATCTATCAAATCTCCCCCAACTACATTAACCCTGAGGCTATAAACTCCACTTTCATTAGTTTCAAATTTAAAAGATAACACATTTTCTGCCACTAATTTATTATCCAAACGCCACTCAATTTGGTTATAAGAATTATTTTGAATAGTAAATGTTTGATTTTCACCCAAATTTATAGAGACCACCTCATTTTCAGGATAAACTCCCACCAAATTAAAAGAAAGACTATTCACAAAAGAAACAACGAACAATACTCCTAATACAAAAAATATTCCTGCAAATCTCATCAACAAATAAACATCAACAACTTTAAAAACTTATTCAGTGTTTTATATTAAAATGAGGCTCAGTGAAGAAAAACAAAACAAGATAACTGAACAGATTCTTTTATTTTTGTACAATTCATTTCCAGAACAACCATTTACCGCAGAAATAGCGCGAGAAATCGCACGAGATGAAGAATTCATTAAAAGACTTTTATTCAAACTAAAAGAAAAAAATTTAGTCATACCCATAAGGAAAAACAAAAAAGGAGAAGTATTCTCAAGACGTCTTCGTTGGAGACTTACAAACCAAGTTTATGAGGTTTTTCATCATCAAAACAATCCAATTTGATGAACCTAAAAATCTTCTCGGGACTTTCACAAATATTTTTACTCTAAACAAAAATAATTTAACAAATAAGAAATTGCACATATCTTTAAATAAATTAACTCCAAGTTTTTTTAATGAAAGAAGAACAAATCAAACTTGCTTTTTCAAAAGCTAAAGGAGATATTTCTAATCTTTATAATGAAATAATATATCTTAAGGCAGAACTAAATGAAATAAAAATCCTTCTAAATGCATTAAATACTAAATTATCTCCCTTAACATCTCCTAAGACAGATTCGACAGTAAATTCGACAAATACTGCGAATTCGACAGATAATTCGACAGTTCCACAGGAAATAGGGGGGTTAATATCCCCAAATTTAAGTATTTCCACAGGAAATGAAGGGGTTTCGACAGACAGACAGACAAACAGTCCGACAGACAGACAGACACCCAAATCACCTACATTAAGCATAGAATCAAACCTCCAAGAAGCTTCAGCAATCTTAAATTCATTAGACCGATTAAAGAAAGAAATAAGGTTAAAATTCAAACGCGTAACTACTCAGGAAATGGCAGTTTTCTCGACGATATATCAATTAGAAGAACAAAATACTGAAGCAACATACAAACAAATAGCAAACAATTTGCAACTCAGTGAAAGCTCCATTAGGGATTACGTTCAAAGAATGATAAATAAAGGGATCCCGATAATAAAACAAAAAATAAACAATAGAAAACTAATTTTATCCATTTCTCAAGAGCTTAAGAAGATAGCTACACTTTCTACAATTATACAGCTTAGAGAGCTTTAAAACGCCAAATTGGGCTATTTTAAAATACCATTTACCAAATTAAACTACCTCAGAGTTTTTACATAAAACTCCTCATATTCTTTTTTTAAATTCGTTGTAACGAATATGTATAAACATAACTTTGAGTTTAATAAATTCTTCAAGATATTTTAAGGATCCCAGAGCCTGAAAGGGCAAGATATGTGGGTTTAGGACCTTAAAATCCTTAACCTCACTCTTATCCCAATTATGCTTCAAACTAAGTTTTTGATTCACAATACCTCATTTCCCTCACTTTTTTAGCTAATTTCATTAAATTTGAACCCTCACATTCTAAATTTTTCATATTTTCTCTCACTTTTCTTATAAAATTTATCATTTTCTGTCAGTTTAAACCTATCGTAACTCTCACTTTTCGCCTTTTTTAGGGCTTTTACCCATTTTTTTAGTTTTTAATAGGATTTCCTTAGCATTTTCAGGAATAAACACCCTTTTTTTATTATTCTCACCAATTATTTCTTCAATTAGCCCTTCACTCTTTTGTTTAATACTATTTATTTGGCCCCTTACCGTTGCCTTTGTCTTACCCAACATGGCTGCAAGATCCTCATAACTCAACTTCATATCTGAATTCAACAAAACAAAGATAATCGCTCTCTCAGTTGTTGATAAATTATCTAAATATCCTGTTTGAACACCTGTTTGAACATCGTTTAAAACAGGTTTAAACGTTGTTTGTTTATTAAACACTGTTTGAGATTGTTTAAACGCTGGTACGCTTCCAACCATTGAAAGAACGTTTTTGATGTTCTCAAGCTCGTCCTTGACGGTAGAAAGCTCTTCTTGAAGCTCTAAAACCTCCTCTTTAAGTTCAGAATCTGTAGCATTAAGGTGTTTAATCCACGTGTTATATTTACCCATATCCTGTTTAACAGTAGTGAAGCCTGTTTGAACAGCCTGCTTTAATTGTTCAACTTCTTGTTTTTCCGCTTTTTTACTAAAAAATCCTAACATAATATATTTTAGAAAACTATTCTTTATAAACGTTGTGATGAACAACTGTTTAAACAACCAATCGCCGTCGATAAAACCTAAAATTTAAACAATATAAAAAACAACTTTTTTTAAGAAAAAACAACTGTTTAAACAATTTTAAACACTAAATTCCTCAAAAAACAACTGTTTAAACACGTTTTAAAATTCAAAAAAACAACAAAAAAGGTTCATGAAGGCCTTTAAATCACCCCAAACACTACTAATTAAACAGCTCTTCGATTAAACAAAAAACTATGCAAAAACAGCTTAAATTTACACTACACAATTAACCTAAAATTAACAAAAAATAACTTAAATTAACTAAAAAATTAGTTTTTAATAAAAATTTTTAAATTTATTTAACAAAATTCAAACCTTCCAAAAAGACTTTTCAAGAAGTAAAATTAAAATATTTCAAAAAACTAATCTAGAAACTATTAGGATTATAAAACTTAAAAAGTTTATCAACAAAACCTATATTTTCAATAAACAACCAAACCTTTAAAAATTATCTTTTTTTAAGTTTTTTATGAGTCACGAACACCATTCAGGTTATACTCCAAATAATCTCCAAGAAAATCTAATTGATTTAGGAATCGCAACAACATTGCTCATAGGCTCTGTTTTTTATGCTTGCTCAGACTATCTCCTGCATCCAAACCCCTTAACCCCCACACCCAGTTATATTTCAGAAGATTTACCTGGCACCTTAACCTCTTTCAATCCATTCAGACCTTAAAACCCCCCAATACAAAAACTTTCTATCAAAAACTAAAACTTGCTGCATAAGAAAACAACCTAGTTTGGTTTTTATGAGTCAAAGAATTTATTCTTTGACTAGGTAATTATAACTACAAATTAACAATTACCCTAATTTAAACACTACAAATCTCCCTAAATCTTTCAGTGTTCCCCCTTAGAGATCTTCAAAAGTTTAAAAATAATGCTCCCAAGACGCTCCAAATCTTTCAAACTCTCAGATTTAGGGCGGTTTAAATCCTAACTATGAATTTTCAAATAATCCCCCTTAAATTCAATTTTTACACATAAGAAGTTCGCACTAGAAAATTTATAGCAGGATTATAGCACACAAATCCTTAAATATTTCAATTTTTAATAAACCTCATGGCAGAATATAGATTAACATTTGAAAATGAAAAAGATTTCTTTTTTGCAAAAGACATTCCCTCAGTAGGTGATCAAGGAAATGTAACCATCTATCCTCCAGAAGACGCCCCTGTTCGTTTTCAGGTTAACCGGTTAGATGGGAATCACTACAGCATTACCCAAACAGTGCTCAATAAATCTCCCTCAGTCCTTGTCCCACACATTCTAGGAGAAAAACAAGCACTACAAGCTGCATATGGGCAAGCAAGGGCCTATGCAGACCGCCAAGGGGGCTCTTGTGAGGACAAAACCGGATTTACAAACCTTTCCCCAGAACAACCAACAACAAATCATTTTATCTCTCAAACTCTCGAAAACAAAACCTTCACAGATCCCAAAAATCCCTCGAGAAATCTAACTTTTGAAGGATTTACAGACATTACAGCAGGAGAAAAAGCCTATATTAAATTAAGAGATTCAAAACAACCCGAAAAACACCAGATAACAAATTACCCCCTTAGTTATTTTCTTGGATTAGAAATCCACCAAAAAGAAACCCTGGATGAATCTAGCTAATCCCCTAACAAAATTCCCCCAAACACCCAAAACTCTTCTCAAAATAGCCCTATTACCTACACAAGTCATTTAACACATAGGAAGTTCGCACAACGTATATTATGCGAACTAGGGTAAATTTCCCTAAAACAAACAATTTTCCTCAAACACCACACCCCATCAAAAAGGCCTAAATTACTTCTGATTTCACCAACTAAAACCTTTTATCAAAAACTAAAACTTTCTGCATAAAGAATTAAACACTACAAATTCCCAACCTCCCTTAAATGTAGTGAATAATTATTTTTTTTACAAATTTTAATATTTCCTGAATCATTCCACCAAAAACCTCTAAAATTCACGTTTTTCAAAACCGAAAGTGAGAGTTAAATTTTTCAACAAAAACTTAAAACTTTCTGCACATAAAGTTACTAACTACAACTAATAAAATTCCAATAAATGTAGTAAGTAAATCCTACAACTCTCCAAAAATATCTTCTATAAATCCCCCTTTAAAATCTCCTCACCGAAAAACTTCTCACCTAACTATCATCCTTAATCAAACCGTTATTCCAGCTTCGTTTCAACTGCTTTCTTCCCACATGGTTCTTAGGCCTTAAATATTTTCCAGTCAATCCAGTCCTCGGAACCCCCCTAGAAAATTCTTCAACTATCTCCTTAACATCCTTGTCCTCACCCTCATCCCAGCAAGAGCCATAATCAAAATTTTCTATTTCACACTCTTTTTTCAAATCAACATCTTTCATTTTCAAAAGTTGAAACTACACACTAAAGGTGCGTAATCTTTTGTAAATCCTAAAAACAAGGGGTATCCCAAACCCGCACTGTAAGTGCAGGTGTCCATTGTTTTTTCATAATAATTATTCATCAAAACTAAGCGCTCCCTTAGGACAAGAAACAATGCATGCACCACAATTAATACATTTATCCAAGTCTATTTCAACCTTATCTTTTCTTTCTATCGCCTGAACTGGACAAACTTCAACACACCCATCACAACCTTTGCCTTCACCACATTCGCAACTTTCACACTTGCCCTCATTCCAACAACATTTTTCATAATCAATTTTTAATTTCATAATATTTAATAGAAAAAAGAGTTTTTAAATATTTATCCTCAAAACTTTATTTTAAATTAAATCGTTTTAAGGACCTTAAAAATCTATAATTTTTTTGTCAAGAAAAACTATTCTCCTTCATTAACCTCTTCTTCAATCCTTAACAACTCGTTATATTTTGCTAACCTTTCACTTCTGCACGGAGCTCCTGCCTTAATCTGCCCGCAACCCAAACCAACAACTAGATCTGCAATAAAACTATCTTCAGTTTCACCACTCCTATGGCTAACCATTACCTTCCATCCCTCATCCATCGCAAGTCTTGCAGCCTTAATTGCTTCACTAACAGTCCCAATCTGATTAACTTTCAACAACAAGGCATTGCAAGCATCTTCAGCAATCGCCTTCCCAATCCGATGAGGATTAGTCACCAATAAATCATCTCCCACAATCTGGACCTTATCACCCATCTTAGAAACAAACTTAGAGTAATGTTTCCAATCATCCTGATCAAAAGGATCTTCAATAGAAATCACATCATATTTATCCACAAATTTTTTATACATATTAATCAATGCATCTCCTGTTTTAAGGTCCTTCTTTCCACCCTTAAAACCCAGATTATATTTTCCCTTACTAAAAAATTCAGAAGCAGCAACATCAATGCCAATCTTAATTTTCCCAGAATAACCTGCTTTTTTAATAGCTTTTCCCAACAAACCCAACACCTCTTCATTATCAGAAATGTCTGGGGCAAATCCTCCCTCATCACCAACATTAATTGCCCCCAAACCATATTTCTCTTTAAGCATTCCTTTCAAAACATGATAAACCTCAACACCCATTTGCATAGCGTCCTTAAAATTCCTAGCCCCGACAGGCATAATCATAAATTCCTGAATAGCTAATTTATTTCCTGCATGAGTTCCACCATTAATCACATTAAAACTCGGAAGTGGCATTTTCATATAAGAATTTCCAGATAACATTCCAATATACTCATATAACTCAACATCATTAGCAATTGCCCCAGCTTTACAAACAGCCATTGAAACACCTAAAATAGCATTTGATCCTAACTTTTTTTTATTCTCAGTTCCATCCAAGGTAATCATTTTATTATCAATCTCTTCTTGTTTAATGCATTCCATACCAATAATTGCAGGACCAATTATATTTTCAACATTTTTAATCGCTTTCAAAACACCCATCCCTCCAAATCTTTTTCCACCATCCCTTAATTCAACTGCCTCATAAACACCGGTTGAAGCACCACTCGGCACCATAGATTTAAACAATCCATCATCAGTCATAACTTCCACCTCCACGGTGGGATTACCTCTAGAATCAAAAACCTCTCTTGCCTTCACCGACCTTATTATCATAGATTTAAACACTAATCAAACTTTATAAACATTATCAAAAACACTTGTTTGAACACTGTTCAAACAACTAAAACAAACAACTACAACCCAAAATTCTCAACAAAATTCTCAATTAATCGATACTCTTGCAAAAATTCATTACCACGAACCTTTAATCTAAAAAATTTCTTCCCTTTTTCATCAATTTCAATAACCACAAAATTTTTTTTCAATAATTCATCAACATAATCCTTAAACATCTGAGGCGAAAGATTTGAAGCATAAAGCAAACGAGTCGGTTTAATCTTCCGGTGATCTCTAATCGCAATCAAAATATCCCTTATAACTTCCAGTCTTTCTCTTTTCCTTGCCATTTTATTTTTTCCGAGTCACCTTTTGTACACCCCATAAAAACATAATAAAAATCACAATATTAATCAAGTAAACTCCAAGCAAAACAACTTTATTCCAACTAAGATAAAATGCAACCAATGCATTAAGCGTCCAAGCAGTCAGGCCCAACAACATCGCAATAAAATAAAACTTCAAAAAAACTCTTTTACGCCCCTGATATTTGTAATTATCATAACTGATAAAAATCATAACCAAAAACAAAATTATTTGTGACAAAAACATAAAAGTATAATGATGCCAAACACAATCCAAGAAAGCAATTATAAATGACATAACATAAAACACCATTATTTTCCAATTAAACAACGAACTAAATGCACCTTTCTCAGAAGGCTCAAATCTTTTCCAAATTAAACTGTATAGTAAGAAAAAGCTCCCCATAACCAAAAAGAACTCAAACAAACAAACGATTATCCAATAATTTGCACCGGAAATAAACATTCCTGAAATAATCCTAGAACCCAACACATATCTGAACACAAATGCAATCCCATAAAAAAAGAAAGCATTTCTAAAATATCTAATACCCTGATGCATACTAACTCTAAAAAGACTATGCGCCTTCAAAACAATTACTCCACAAACAAAAACAACTATCAATGAATAAATCAATTTGAATAATTCCATGTTTGCACTAATCCAACTATAAGTCTGCATACCCTAAATCCCCTTTTTCCGTATTTAAAGTTTTATATTCATCACTATATAGGAATCCTATCGAGTTTTCATTCTCCCCATTTATATACAGTAGTAACATTAGAAGATTACAACTCAATAATCAAAAATGGCCAGTTTTTTATTGCTTCAACTGGGTCTAATACTCCGTAGCTTGCTATATTCAAATTCTCCAAAAGAATTTGGAGAAACAGAGAAAACTATTTTTTCTCTGTACGATTATAGGTCTTGGTGGTGGGGCGCAACTGTCTCTCAGTTGAAGGCTTAAAGAATACCCCGCAGCTTATGGCAACTCTTTAGAGTTGATATGCTTGAGAACAAAATTCTCAGTGTGCTGCGAAGTGGAGCGAAGCGGAACAATGGGATTCTTTATTTTTGAGTTAAGTCCTTCTCAAAGCATCAAGAACATCATCTAAATTATTTTCAACAGGAACTTCACTAACCTCAATACTCCTGCCTTCAGCCATCCTTACCAATTCTGCAACACCTTCTTCATATCCCAAACCCTTATTAGAAAATTCTTCATCTGTAGAAAGCCATCTACCTCTTTGATACCTATAATTTGTCTTATCATCTTCACCCCAAAATTTATCTTCAATTAGGGTTATCTTAATCCCCTCACCAAGATCTGACACAGATTCTAACTCACTCGCAGGATCAACAATCACAATTTCATCCTCTCCCTCAACATCTCCATAACTCAAAACATCATCACGCCCATCAACAATCACCTCCCCAGAACTCGAACCAGAACCCTCCTCAAAATTTTCAATAATAATCTCAATATCCTCAACACTTAGGCCCAATAATCTCAAAGCAATTTTTTTATACAATTTACCAAACAAATACAAACCTCTAGCTCTAAAATTATTATTCAATCCAATCTCACTCAACGCCTCCAAATCACTTTCAATTCCAATAATTTTACTATCAATACTCTCAGAACTCTCCTCACTACCAATAACCAATTCATTAATCTTATTCTCAATTTCATTAGCTTTTGCAGCACTTTCAGATGCAGTCAAATAATCAATATCCCCAATAATATCTTGAACACCTACGCTTCCCAAAATATTTTCTTCAGTAGCGGTATTCCTAATCACTTCTTCAACTGAAGTAGTATCTAACCAACATTTGAGTGAAGGGTCATCACAATAACCAACCTCTCTCCATTTACTTTTACTAGAACTCTCTCCTTCTTCAATTTCTGAAACCGTTTGCTTACCCGGATCATCAGTTGAACAAACCCTTATAATTCCTCGATTATAGATTTTAGGATTTTGAGATTCTTCATAACCGGCTTGCAAATTAGGATTAAATGAAACTCCAGATGAGGGAGTACCCGCAATACAACCTTTTTCACTAGTTATCTCTGCTTCAATTTGAGCCTGGGCATAATCATCACTTAATTTATTTACCAAATAAGAAGTTGAAACCTGTCCAAATCCACATTCCTCTTGCCCATTAACCACCAGACACAATTGCTTAAATCCTGAAGGGGCAGTAAAATCTCTAGACTTATCTACTTGACTTCCTCTTCCAACAGATCCTCTATCAACAATATAATTTCCACCAATATCTCCTCCCTTCAAATAAACACTGTAAGAAGCACCTCGATTTTTTCCAGCATAAATATGGAAATAAACTTTGTAATGTGCAGTTGGAGGAACAGTTGCACTACTCATAATATCCTCACTAAACCAGCCATGAAATTGTGGAGGACTCTCAGGTTCAAAAGCTCCTTCAAAAATATTTTGAACATTTAATCCACCACTAGAAAAACCCCCTCCTGAAGTAATCTGCGAAACAAAAGTATTACAAATCCCACTTCCAATTCCAGACATGGACCTATCACTAAATGCCTGAGAAGAACTACTTGAATATTGATTCTTCATATAATCTGCTGCATTCTGGGTATTTTGCCAAGCACTATTCACAGACAAATATTCTCCACCCCCTCTTGCAGTTCCAAACCCTCCAACCATTCCCTGCATCAATCCCCCTAAAAACGGCTGAGCCTGTTTCCAGAAAAACTCACAAATATAAACACTCCGAATCTCATCACAAATTCCCACATTTCTTCCACTCCGAATACTTTCATCTAAACAATCTGCAGTTGATTTCAAAATACTATTAAACCCATCCAATCCTGCATGAACCCCTGTCAAACAAATTGGAATAGCAACACCTTCATTATAGTTCGGCAAACAAAGGGTCAAACTTCCAATAATCCCCGATTGAATAACATTATCCACACGATACGTTCCACCCATATCACATCTTGAAGGTGGACAAATTACAGGGTCACAAACATTAAACAAAATATTACAATCAGATGCACTCATAAAGTCAGTACATTTACCACTCTCACCCCCAAACGAAATCCCTTTCTCAAATCTCTGATTATTTATTGTAATCTTTTCCTTACCATATTGCTTAACTGCCTCATCAATTGCATTTCGAGCTCTATCAACAATTTTCTTAGATTCACTCAAACTCAAACCCGGAAAGCTAACATCTGCCCCAGTTCTTTCATTATAATATCTACAAATGTCATCCCCGTTTTGCTTAAACTCAATCAAACCATTTGGACCTGCATTACAAATATAATAATTAACAACCCTGCCTGATTCATCATAGGGCACACCAAATCCACTCAAAACATAAGTAGTCTCAACATACCAACCATTTTCAATATCAAATACTACCTCTGCCGGAAGTCCTTTATAGGGCTGTTTCTCAAAATACTTAACTTTCAAATTATCTGTATTCTTCATCGTATTCTGATAACTTTCACCATCTGCCTGTTTAACATTATCCATTCCAGCCAAATTCATATACTCTTGAACCGACTGTTTAGCCTTTCCCTCAACTTTCCCCCCCGAAACCAAATAAATCTCCCCCTCCGGAGCATACTCATTATTAACTCCCCCAATTAAACTAAGTTCAACAATAACTTCCTTTCCAGCAACCTGATTCTCTGCCTCAAACAACGTACCCCCAAAACTCTTTTGACTAGGAATAAACACTCTTATCACATTTCCGCCAGTAGTAATTTGCCCATAAACACTATGTCCCGAATCTCCCTTAGTAATAGTTTTAATATCTCCATAAACAACACTATCTCCAACCGGACGAGTAACTTTCACACCCAAATTCTTATCATTCTTAACCGCATTTGTCTTTGCATCACTTTCCTCATCATAACTTTTACCCATCAAAACAACCGTACCCAACTCCCTTTCTGCAACAGTTTTCAAAACTTCACTTCCAGAATCCTTAATATCATATAATGTCATTATCTTTATTCTCTGGTCCGAGGTCATGCTCTCCCAACTACAAACCCCATTTTCTCCACGTAGGGTAACACTACTTTCTTTTTGGTCAGGCAAAGTAACACTTCCCTGTTTGCCCTTGCACCACTCATTAAACTTATCTTTAACCGCATCCCCCTCAGAACCAACTTGCCCCTTCAAAATATTATTATTTTTTTGGATTGCATCACCATAAATTTTAATGTCTCCCTCAACTTGATTGCTATTCTCCAACAAACACGTTTGCAAACTAGCGTATTGCCCATCATCAACCATTTTTCCACATTTTTCATTCCACCCACCTGCACTAGTCATCAAATTATTCCTGGCAATTGTAGCTCCACTAGACCCCATAGCATTCTTAGCAGTCAATAAAGAAGAAGTTGCAAAACAACCTGCCTTCATAACACTAATAACTCTACCCAATTGAAAACTAATCTCATCTATTTTTTCAATAACCTTTATCAAACTATTCCTCATCATCATAGCCATCTCAGGGCTCAAGGGGATTGCCCGTTTATCAATAGCAACATTAAATGCCAACATAGTTTCAGTTCGAGTCCCATAATCAGAAGGAGTAACAGTAACCTTCGCCTGTTTCTTCAAATTAATCGTGATCAATTTAACCTCTACCCCATCTAAATTAACTTCATTTGTTTTAGTAAACTCCAATCTCTTAACCTCTGAACTCTCATCACCATCTACTTCTTTGTTGTACTTAATAGAAACATATCTATCTTCAATTTTAGTAACCTCAATAAATTTCTTATCTCCAATACTAGTAACATCTCCCAGAGCAAGATTTTTTTGGTTCCCATTAATACTCAAAACAACTCCTGCATCAAATTTTCCAGGTTTTTTCAAATCCATCAAACTAATAAAATACTGCTTATCATTCAAATTAATCACAGAATTAGCATTACCACTATCATATTGGGATATCAAATCTTTTGACCTTTTAGCATCTTTTGCAACATAAGAATTAGGATAATCCCTAATCAAAATACCATAAAGTTCCAAAGCCTTAGCATTCATTTCAAATTGCTGAGCTAATTGTGCTGCTTCAAATAATCCTACTGCAGCATACTCATCACCTGCGGGACCTTCCTCAGAAGGATACAACTCCCTCAAATCATTGTACTTTTCAATCGCTTTATCATAATAATCCCTTGCCAACTGCCCATCTTCATTCTCAATATCCCAATTTTTATCTGCAATAGCTGAAATCTCATTAAGAGTTATTCCCTCATAATCGTCATTATCTTTCAAAAATATAACTTCAACGTCTCCCAATCTATCTCTCACTGCAGATTCAACCCCTCCAACTTCCCCAATTTTCGAATAAAATTCTTTACTTCTAAACTGAGTTTCAGTCCTCGAAGATTCATCTTTAATCAAAACAGCGTATCTTGCATTAGCACTATCCTGACCAACATATGCCAAATAAACATTCCCTTCAACTTTTTCATTTATCCCTACACTTTTATCATCTCCACTAGACAAGGTAAACTCAGCACCTCCAGGATTCAAAGACAAATCAAATCTATTATCTTTTCCAGAACAAACCACACTAACCTTCCCACCTCCAGTATAACTGTTAATATCACTAATCCTACACTTACCCTTCAAAAATTTATCACCCTTCGCAACCCAGGTCTGTTTATCATTAAGTTTTATTAACGCTTTCTCAGAAGGAGCCCCAATATTATCCAACCTAACCTTTAACCCTGTAGAACAATAATCACCTCCCAAAAATATCTCATTCGAAGTCTCTCCTTCCCTCAAGGTAATGTCGTTCTGTTTATTATTTGCACTATCATAAAACGCAATTGTAGCTTTATCAGATTCAATACTTTCAGCTCTAAGATAGGATTTACCATTCCAAAGACTAGTTTCACGATAATTATTACTCCAATCATTCTCCCCTAAAACATCAAGATAAAAACTACTTTCACCAACTCCAAAACTCTCCTCACTTTCATAATCAATTGTAGCAACAATTGTTCCCTGAATAAAATTAGGCATAGTCGCCTCATTAGATTGTCTCGATAAAACAATAACTAAATATCCCAAATCCCCATTAACTGGAGAATCTAAAATATCTGGAAGCTTTTTTGTATCATAACCTCTCATCGCAGATTTTGCAGGAAAATAACTAACTCCTGAAACTCCTGCAGGATAATTCCCCCTAAAATTAAGACTCTTAATCTTTGAAACATCCACAGAGGGGTTTGTCTGAATAGATTCAATTTTACAAAAAACAGGAACATTTTGTTCTTCTAACAAATCAGAACGAACAATATTCGGACTACAACTTCCAGGAACAATTTGAAGAACAACATTATTCCCAGAACCACACTGAGACCTATCAAAATTATAAACATTATACCCAAATCTATTATCATACGCTTGCCCATACCCACTTAATGAATCATTCACCGAATTATAATTATTATTATATCTAGAACCCGAGGTATAACTATCATATTGCGGATTAGTATATTGAGGATTTACAGAAGACCCTACCACATTATAATTCCGATTAGTATTAATGTCCACATTTACAGCTAAAACAAAACTAACATTAAGTATCAGTAAAACAAACAAACAAAACCAGTTACGAGAAGTCATTCAAACCTCACATCAAGCCCACTGGTTTGAACATGATTATAATTTAATTGTAAATCTTCAATCTTAGAAGGAACTCCAAAATTCTCCGGAACAACAACTACCCTATTCGCCCCATTCAATTCACTTTCACTAACATAATATTTTTGAGTTCCACCTCCAGACACCGCACTTTCAACAGTCTGATCCGGAACATCTAAATTAAAACATTTTTCCTCAGTTGCACCAAACAATCCAAAAAATCCTGATTGCGAAACTTCAACACATTTAGGGGTACTCATACCACTTAATTTAAGATTAGAATCACCATAAACATAAACCTGAACCTCATACTGTCCCTCACTTAATGCAATCTGCTTCTGGTCAGGATAAGCAACAGTTGTACTTGAACCATCATCCTTACTAAATGTAACAATTGATCTACCCAAACCTTCAACCACCAAATCTAAAACATACTCTTTATCTAAAATAACATCCACACTGCCTTCATCAACAGTACTAACCAAAAACTTCTTAGTCTTATATCCTTCCGCACTTGCAATTATATATCCATTAACACATTGAGGGAACTTTTCAACCAAAATTGCATCGCCTCCCCTAGATTCAGTTTCACCAATATCACAACTAGTATCAAAACATCTGAATTTAATTTTAGCCTCAACAGGATCCAAATTAGTATTATAGGTATAAACAATCATCTCACTATTCTTATGCCGACATAACTCAGGAACTACATTTGGTAAACCTTCAACATCTAATGCTTCTCTTGGATTATTTTTATCAATTGAAACAACAACAGGGAATTGAAACATTTCATTACCTGAATACAACTGAATCAAAACAGGGAATGCAAAATCATAAACAAAATGGTACGGAACATAGCAAAAACCCATCATCCCAAGGCCTTCCTGAGTCCCAACAGGATCTGCCCTCAAAATAGAACCATCTGAAGGCCAAACTTCCATCTTCATAGGCCAATTACCCGAATACATAAAATTAACATTGGTATCAACACTTTCCCCTAAGTCATGCACAAAATACCCATTCTCTTCGGACTTCAAATTATAATATTCTCCCTCAAGCTTAATTGCAGGAACATTTGCCTCCAACGCATCAATCAATCCAATCCTAACATCATCAACACCCCAAACCTTTGGAACACAACTAATCTCAGTTCCATCAACAGGAGCATACAGTCTCAAAACGTCAACCCCATAATTTTCCAAAAACATAGTTTCCTTATTATCCAAATAAATTTTCTTAGCTAACCCATAAAACTTCCCCAAACTAGACTTAACATTCTCAGAATGACTCTTCCCAGTCCAACTTGCCTCACCAAACTGAATATTCAACCTCTGATTAACTTCAACACCAATATTATTCTCTTCAATCTTAACATTCACAGCAATATCCTCATTATCCAATTCCACAACAAATCCTCTTTCATTAAACTCAGCAAAATCACAAAACAACATTCCTCCTTCAACATAATTCTCTAACTCACTTTCTAATTTCTCCACACTAGGCATCTGCTCCCGAATAATCCCATTTCCAGAAATATAATACCAATACGGAATCCCCAACCCCATAAAACCTAAGTGAGATGAAAAAGGCATATATTCACTTCCAGGAGAAAATTCAGGAGTCTCAATATATCCTCCCTGTTGACCCAAAATCATCGCCCCATTAACTGCCTCATTTTCAACACAACTAAGATAATAATCATAAACAGGTTCCAATTCTGCAGGCACTCTAACTCCAAAAATATTACCCCTTAAAACAAAAAATAACCCAATACTCGCAACAATCACAATTGCAAGAATAACAAAAACAGCAACCTGCCCCTTTTTACCCAAATTAAAATTACATCTACGATAGTGATTATCAAAACTACGTTTTGATAAGCCTAAAAATCTGCTTTGTAGATTTTTTTGACTCTCTTTTTTCATATCACTAAGGGGAACTCAGTGTATATAAAGATTATTAAAAAAATCCCAAAATCTGCCCTCAACAATCTCAATAAACAAACATTGTTATTATTAAACAATTACAACAAACCGAAAACTTTAAAAACAATTAATACCAAAAAAATCCATGACAAATCAAAAAGTTTCACTTATTCCAAGGGAAATCCTAGAGGGAAATTATCCTATTGCAAGATTTCTTTCAGAATCAGAACAATCAACATATAAAGAAGCAATTCAGCAATATTCTGAAAAAGCAACAGAAACCCTTAACATAGGAAGAAAAGGTTCAAATTTATTTAAGGTTCTTTTGTTAAATCAAATTGGAATAAGAACTGCAACATTACCGGAGTTAGATTCTGCTTTAGAAAACGGATTAGATTTGGAAGGATTTTATGAAGATGCTCCTTCAGTTGTTTTAAGAAGTGCAGGAGACACTTATAAACCAAATGATTATTTAGCTAAAGATTTGGCAGAGCAATTATCAATAGAAACTTTTGAAGAACCAGTTATTGTAAATGGATTAGAAATTAAAGCAGATGGAAAATCAGATTATGGTTTATCATTTGTAACAAGCGATAAAACACAGGTTATTGTAGCACCTGATTTTAATCATAAAAATCCTTCAAAAACATTCTCAAGAATTAATCCAGATTATTCAATTGAATTTGATGATAAATCAAGTAGAACTCTTTGGACAAGAAATAATGGAATTTCCAGGTTGTACTTGGGCAGGGACTCGGTCTTGGGCTCTGGGGTCGAGTACTTGGCTGGCTCTTACGACTATGGCAGGGTGGTGTTAGTGAGTGGCGAGGGAACCGAGGCCACGAACGAAAAAAGTTAAACAGACAAATTGCAGAAATTAAAAAAAGAAGTTAAGAAAAGGAGTTCTTAAAGAAATAAAAATGGTCCTACCAAGAATCGAACTTGAGACTTATCCACGTCAAGGATACGTTTTGCCACTAAACTATAGGACCCTAAAACTCACACAAATCAAAAACTTTTAAACCTTCCCGTTGTTCTTTCAATCCAAAACCAAAACTATTTAACATAAGCAAGACTAAAACTAACAGCATGGTTGGAGTTTTATTCGATACAAATATTTACGGATTTATCGCAAATGAATCTAGCGAAATTGCACTTAGATTAACAAAGGCAATTAAGGAAGATAGAACTTTTATTATCCATAATTTTAGAGTCATAAGGGATGAATTAAGAAGGGCCCCAAAAATACTTCCATTATACGATGGATTAGTTTGCAACAATATCATAACTATTTCAGATGTTATAGAAAAAATCACCAATGAATATTTTCAGGAATACAAAAGGATTGGTGGAATGAAGAAAAAGGAGAATAATTTTATGAATGATTTAAGAATTGTTGCTTGTGCTAGCGTAAAGGGATTTAATCTAATTTTTTCAGATGACAATAAAACTATAAAAAATAATATCGCTTTCGCATCCTATAGGAAAATAAATTTAAAATATAATTATAGGACTCCCACATTTTACAGTTACAAAGACCTAAAAGCGAAATATTTATAAGTTCTTAAAATTTATTCTTAATATGTGTGATAAAGAAATTAAAGACGAAAGAGAAGTATCTTCAGAAGAAGTACAGAAATTACAAGAGATAGTTATATCTATAAAAAATGATCCAGAAGCAATGAGACAGGCACAACAAATTTTAATAGCTTAAACCCTCCCCTTCCTCTTACTCATCGTTCCACCCTTAACCTGACCCCAATTCTCCCCAAGATATTCTATATCAAAATCAGCAACATCCAACTTCGCAATATGACACAAATCTTCAAAAAAATCCCTATTCATCAATCTTCTCTCAATATAATAATTCTTCAAACTAGAATATTTAACATCAAAACCAAATTGCAAAATCCCTCTCAATGAAACACTTCCCAACCTATCTACAACTAAATCTAAAAATTTTCTCTGTTTCCCTTTTTCAAATTTTACCTTTACCATAGTTTAACTCCGACACCATCAACATCCAAAACTTTAAAAACCCTTTCTTCAATCAATTAGTATAATAAACATCAAGTTTACTATCTTAGAATGCGAAAGCATTGTAAAGAATTTTGATTTCAAAATTCCCAATTAGGAAAAGTGACTTGTAATCTGGAAGGAGGTTCCATCTAAGGAACCTTGGTTCCTTGGATATACGATATGAATCTACCAAAAAAAACAACAAGATTTTGTCCCTTTTGTAAGGCAAGAACTGAACAAAAAATAGACCTAGTCAGCACAGGTGGTAAAAGAGGAACCCTAAAGCGAGGTTCTATTGCAAGATCAAAATTAAGAAATGCTTCGCCTGGAAAAGGAAACCAAGGAAAACGAAGTAGAAAGGCAATCAAAAACTGGAAAAGAAAAACAAAAACAACCACAAGAAAAGTTCTAATCTACTCATGTCAAGTATGTAAGAAATCTAAACACTCTAAAAACTCAAGAAGAGTTTCTAAAATAATCATAGGAGAAAAATAAAAATATGGCAAAAAAACCAAGAACAGCAAAAGTAATAACACGAAGAAAAAAATTCGTCAAAGTAGAAATTCCTCTAACAAAATCAACAATAGAATTAATTGGAAATTCTCCAGACGAACTTCAAGATAAGACTATCAAGTTAGACTTAACAAGGCAATTAAAAGAATAATCCGTAGAAGCAACAGTTAAAATAAACACTGAAGACGAAAAAGCAGTAGCTCACCCAATCAAATTAAAATTAATGCCTTACTTCATAAGAAGAATGATAAGAAAAAGAATCAGTTACGTTGAAGATTCTTTTGAAACACCTTCTCAAGAAAATATGGTTCAAATAAAACCGTTTTTGATAACAAGAAAAAGAGTATCAAGGGTAGTTAGAAAAACAATAAGAAACAAATGTAGAAACTGGATAGAAGATTATGTTGCAGAAAAAACAAATGATGAATTATTCAACGAAATCTTATCAAATCGAATGCAAAAACCATTGTCTTTAATGCTAAAGAAAACATACCCACTTTCATTATGTGAAATTAGAGTACTAGAAGTTAAAAGACCTCTAACTCCTGAAGAAGTTCCAAAAATAAAACCAAAACCAAAAGCAGAATTAGAGGCACCTAAGAAGGAATTAGAAAAAGGTTTAGACCAATTAGCTGAAATTGAAGAAGAAAAAAAGAAACAAGCAGAAGATGAAATAAAACAAGCTCAAGAAAAAGCAGTTAAAACAGAAGCAACAGAAGAAACTGAAAAAGAAAAAGAATTAGAAGAGGCTAAAGAAGAAATAACTGAAGAACCTAAGGAAGATTCTAAAAAAGAAGGGGACAAAAAGAAATAATGGCAATTGAACAATCACTTGTATTAGTTAAACCAGACGGAGTAAAAAGGGGATTAGTTGGAGAAATTATCAAAAGATTTGAACAAAGGGGATTAAAAATAGTTGGATTAAAAATGTCTAGGGTAGATCCTGATTTTTCTAAAAAACATTATGCGGCGCACATTGACAAAGAATTTTATGAAGGTTTAGAAAAATACATTGTTTCAGGTCCTGTTGCGGCAATGGTTATCGAAGGATTACATGCAGTTGAAGTTGTAAGAAAAATTGTTGGAGGAACTGCACCCAAAGATGCACTTGTTGGAACAATCCGAGGAGATTTTGCTCACACTTCTTTTGAATATGCAGATTCTCAAAAAAAATCCATAGAAAATTTAATTCATGCTTCAGGAACTTCTGAAGAAGCAACAGAAGAAATATCCTTATGGTTTTCAATAGATGAATTACATTCTTACAAAAGAACAGAAGATGAACATATTTTATAGATGCTCGAAAATACTTTTCTCTGAAACAAAAATCTTTTAAATCTCAAATTCTAAATTAAGATATTCTCTTCACAACAAACCTTAAATAAATGGTTATCTTAATATCCAAATGAAAGGCTATTCTATTCAAGACAACACTATTGTAATAAATAGGGATTTAACCGAGTTGGATTTTTTTTTAAAAGATTTTTTAAAAGTGCTAAAAAAATATTCAGATTATCTTGTAGTTAGTGGATTTGTCAGTATCTCAACAGGAAGAACAAGAGGTACTGAGGATATTGACCTTCTAGTTCCTGAAATGAATAAAGAAACGCTAGAGAAATTATTTAATGAATTAAATAAAAGTAATTTTTGGTGTTACCAGGGAGACAATGTAAAAGAAATCTATCCTTATATTCAGAATTTGACTAGTATAAGATTTGCACGAAACAATGAAATGTTTCCAAACATAGAATTTATTCCAATTAATTCATCTAAACAAACAAAATATTTTGAATTTACTCATCCCCAAAAAATAAGAATAAAAGATTTTGAATTTAAAATTCCCCCCATAGAATTTGAAATTTTATATAAGGAAATTATTTTAAAAGGAAAAAAAGACTTTGAAGATGCAAAACATCTAAGAATCTTTTTTGCAGATATCCTCCATGATGAAAAATTTAATGAATATGAAAAAATTATTAAGGAAGAATTAAAATGAAATGCCCAAAATCAGATTTAGATTACATAGAATTTTATGCTGAAAATCTAAAAAAGGATAACCTTTTATTTAAACAACAAGCAAATTTAATCCATGCCCAATTAAAATCTAGCTCATCATTATTTAGAAACATGTTTTCTGGAAAAGACTTCAAAGTCAACGCAAGAAAATATTTAAGGGAAAGATTAATAATAAAATCAATTAATCATTAATAAGTAAATAATTTCTTAACAAAAATCTTTTAAACCCCCTTCTTATAATAAATTACGCATCTATAGTTCAGTGGTAGAGCAATTGATTTGTAATCAATAGGTCGTCAGTTTAAATTCTTCAAAAGCTATGCTTTTGAATGAGTCAGAGAATCAAGGATTCTCTGAACCGGCTAGGGATTTTCAACTATCTTATCTCTAAACGCCTAACAAAACTCTTTTAAACCCCGAATCTTATAATAAATTACGCCTCTATAGCTCAGTGGTAGAGCAATTGATTTGTAATCAATAGGTCGTCGGTTCAAATCCGGCTAGGGGCTTTCCGCCATCGAAGATGGCGTCTATTCCTATCCGTCTTTTCAC
>CAYNOY010000003.1:30533-41135 GCA_964399015.1 Candidatus Woesearchaeota archaeon
CTCGCCTTTTGAATGGATCAAAGAATCGAAGATTCTTTGAGTCGGCTAGGGGCTTTCCGCCATCGAAGATGGCGTCTATTCCTATCCGTCTTTTCACCTCCCCTGTCGGTTCAAAACCTTCAAAAGGCCTCGCCTTTTGAATGGATCAAAGAATCGAAGATTCTTTGAGTCGGCTAGGGGCTTAACAGGGGCTGAAAGCCCCCTTAATTTATATCCCTATTTGAAGTGCCCCGTCGGTTCAAATACGACAAATGGCTATGCCATTTGTGTTTCAGAGATTTAAGAAATCTCTGAAACGGCTAGGGATTATGCCCCCATAAAACCCTCACAACCCCACACAAAACCAAACCTACTCAAACTTTATTAACTCCCCCAACATACTTCAACAATGCAACACATAAGCGAACTAAAAGATGTGAAACACATAAACCTGATAGTTTTCGATGTAGATGGAGTTATCGTACCAAGGGGAACAGAAATAATAGAATCAAATCAAAAAATAATCCTTGACTTAAAATTTCCCCCAAAAGAATTTATTGAAACTGCAAAAGAACTTCTTAATTATTCAAACATCGCAATATCTTCAGGCAGGAGCATGTTAACTTTAAAAACAATATTTGCAGAGCTTTTTGGAGAATATAAAAATGGAAACCATTTTATTTTACAAGCAGAAAACGGTGGAAGAATTAGTGTAGGCCCAGATGAAATCGGTGCAGGACATAACCGTGATTACATAAAATCATTATCAGATTTAAGATCAAAACTAAGGGAAGTCCAACACGAAAACATTAGAGGTTTTGAACCCAAAGAAACATTTCTAACAATTCATTGCCATGACAGGGTTCCCAAAATAGAAGAGTTAATTAACCAAAACACTCACTACCTTATTTGGAATGGAGAAGCCTACGACATTGGAGACCCAAACATAACCAAGGGAACAGGACTTCAAAGAGTAAAACAACTACTAACTCAAAGAACTGGAAAACAAATCCACTCAATAGCAATTGGCGACCGTCAGAACGATATAGAATTACTCGAACAAGCAGACATTAGTGTTTCAGCAGATGCCAAATTATTAACTGAGGCACACTATTATGCACCCGATGACCAGGAATCCTTGCCAGGATTAATTCTTGCAAAACATCTTCTTGAAAAATTTAAGGAAAATCAAGCCCATCCACAAATTTTTTAAACTCCGCCAACCTATCAAAACCATGACAAAACAAAATGAGGTTTACAAATGTGAAATCTGTGGAAATATTGTAGAAGTTCTACACGAAGGCAACGGAGAATTAGTCTGCTGTGGACAACCCATGAAACTTCAACAAGAAAACACAATTGATGCTTCAACAGAAAAACATATCCCAGTAATAACTAAAGAAGAAAACGAAACCCTAATAAAAATTGGAGAAGTTCCACATCCCATGACTGAAGAACATTATATTGAATGGATAGAAATAAATATAAACAATAAAACTCAAAGAAAACATCTTAAACCTGGGGAAGAGCCTCAAGCAAAATTCTGTCTTAAAGACCCTGACGCAAAAGTAACTGCAAGAGAATATTGTAATCTTCATGGACTATGGAAATCTGGAGAAAATGAATAAAATGAGCTATAGCCCACATTCTTCAGAAATAGAATAGGATCCCAAGGTATTTGGGGCAGAGTTAAGAAGAGTATCAAAAACAATAAATGAAGAAATAGAAGAATCAGAAAGATTAAATAGATTAACACAGAAAACTTTAAACATAGAATTTATAATATAAAATGTTAAAACAAACCCTAATTAACTTAACAAAAGCATTCATAGGAGAATCACAAGCAAGAAACAGATATACCTTCTACGCAAAAATCTCCAAAAAACAAGGCTATGAACAAATAGCAGAAATATTTTTAGTAACTGCAGACCAAGAAAAAACTCATGCAAAAAGATTATTTGAGCACATTCAAGAATTAAAAAAAGAATTACCTGAAGAACAACAATCTGAATTAATAGTAGAAGCTTCAGCACCAACAATCTACAATACAACAATTGAAAATCTAAAGGCAGCAATTGATGGAGAGAATTATGAACATACTCAAATGTATCCAGAATTTGCAGAAATAGCAGAACAAGAAGGTTACGAAAAAATAGCAAAGAGATTTAGAGCAATTGCAAAAGCAGAAGCTCATCACGAAGAAAGATACAAAAAACTTTTAGAACAATTAGAAAACAATACTATCTTCGAAAAATCAGAAACAACTACCTGGGTTTGCAGAGAATGTGGTTATATCCATGAAGGACCTGAACCTCCTGAAGTATGCCCTTCTTGCGATCATCCAAAGGCATACTATCAAGTTAAATGCGAAGAATACTAATTATATTTTAAAAAATAAAAATCCACCACCACTCAACCACCCAAACCTTCACCTCCCACCCCAAATAAAAATCAAATTTTTACGACATATTTTCCAATGCCTTTTTTCCAATCAACTACTTTTTTCCAGGTAGCATGAGGATATTTTTTCATGATATCTTCAATAATACTGTATCGCTTTTCTAGTCCAAAGTTCACTCCACCAGCCAACGCAAAAGATAGTTCTATTATCATTTTCAAAAGTTTGAGCTACACATTAGAATGTGTAGCTTTTTTAAAATCTTAAAACTTTTAATCTTCTATGAAGTTAAAAGTCCCAAAAATTCTTTAAAAGAATTTTTTAGGATTTTTTTACAAATTTTTTGATTTTTCCTCCTTGTATATACTATAATATATCTTTTCCTTTAAATATAAAATGAAGGAGAAAAATATATTTTAGATAATAATTTGATTTATAAAACACAAATCTAAAAAGTAGTTACAAGTAACCTTGGAGGAGTATTTGGAAGTTATCCCTCTAAAATTAATGCAGCCCCACTTATAATAAACATAATCCCTGCAAAAATAAACAAGAAAAAACAAGAAGCCAGTTGCCGTGAAAGACAAATTAAACATAGGTCTGCACAAAAAAATCTACTGAAAAAACTTAAAACTATTCCTGCACCGATCAACCCAAATCCAATAATATTCTTCACCCTCATTTTATTTAACAGACCTTATAGCTTTTTTAACCTTTGCCTTCAAAGTCTTTCTCTCCTTATCTTTCATAACAATCAAAACATACCCACTCACAATAAATAATATCCCTGCAAAAAGAAACAACAACGAACAGCTATTGCTCTGAGAAGGTGTACAATTCTCGCCACACAAATTTGAACATAAAAATTTATCCCCAAAACTCCAAAAAAATCCAATCCCTTTTAGTGAAAATCCTATAACTCTTCTAATAATTCTTATTGCAACCATCTTTTTTATAACAATCATTAACACTTTAAAAAACTAACTCAGGATTTTTCAGACCCGAAGAAATTTACTGATAGAAATGTTTCTCTTCAAAGTTTTCATTTACGTGATTATATTTTTCTAAATTATCTGTAGGGTACCAATAACCCTCATGCCTATGGGCATAAACATTCCCCTCTTCATGAGATATTTTTTGAAAACATTCTCTTTCAATATTAGAAATACCTTCAGGTAATATGTCTAAAATTCTCGGATGAACAATAAATGCCCCGGCATTAATTAAATTTGAAGGAGCGTCCTCTTCTTTTGGCTTTTCAATAAAACCTATAATTTTCTCACCACTTAGTTTAGCAACACCCCAATTCTCAACATCATATCTTGTAGCTAACGACATAACTAAATCCGCATTTTTTTCATTAAATTTCCCAATTAATTCCTGATAATCAAAATTTGCTAAATTATCTCCCCAAACCAATGCAAAGGGGTCCTCTATTCCGAATTCTTTAATAATATATTTTACTGCTCCGCCAGTCCCTAATAACTCCTCTTCTATATTATACTGTAGATTAATACCCCATTGACTACCATCTTTAAAATAATCCATTATCATCTCAGATTTATAACCTATCGACAGAATAATATCTGTAATGCCATGTTTTTTCAAATTAAGGATAGACCATTCAATTAGGGGCTTGCTTTTAATTGGTAGAAGTGGCTTAGGCTTTTCAAGAGTTAATGGTCTTAACCTCGTTCCCAGTCCGCCTGCAAGAATTATAGCCCTCATATTAATTCCTACAATAAACTGCGCTTTTTAAAAGTTATTAATAACCCCTATACTTCAACATAATAAATCTTTTGCCACATTCTTAAAAAACCCCTAATACCTCCATAAAAAATGACTAAAAAAAGAAAAAAGAAATTAAAATTCCAAAGACCATTTGTTTTAGGTTTTGATGAAACAAATAATGGTTTTAAATTAAAATCCCATAACCCGCATCACAAAACTTCACTAATTGTGACAGGATATTTAAGTAAAAACACAAGAAAGGGTAGAGATTATGAGGGTTCTAAATTTGAGAATAAATGTAGTATATTTAATGGGGAAAAAGATATAACAAAAACTTTAGAAAGGGGAAGGTCATTTTTACAAGACAATCCCAATTTTTTGTATACCTCTATTCCTCAGGCTCATCAAAAAACAACTCCAATGGCCATGTTAAAAGCAAACGCCATAGCACTTCTTACCTTAAATTTTTTCTTAAAATATGATCTTAATCCCCATTCAATCCAAATAATTTCTGATCAAATGGATGGTAAAGAAAATTCAAAAAAAGTAGGAGACGTTTTAAGTATGTGGTTAGATAAAACCAACTTAGATATCCCTTACAGATTTATGCAAGGAGCAGAATATAATGTGATTGCTACAAGAAAAGCAGATAGGGCAGGATATTATCTAACAGCAATTCATTTATTGGGAAACAACCCCAAATGGCCTTATCGAACTCATAAAGTAGATTTTAACAGTTTAGAAAGCACAGTAGTAGAATTTTTAGACTCACAAGAAAAACAATATACAGAACCACAGAAATCTTTTTAACGCTATCTCTTTTTCTAATTTCACAAAAAGGTGAAAAAATGGCAATGTACTCTCATTCAAAACTATCAACATTTGAACAATGTCCTCTAAAATTTAAATTCAAATATATCGAGAAATTAAAACCAGACATAGAAAATACTATCGAAGGATTTCTTGGAACTAAAGTTCACGAAACACTTGAATGGGTTTACAATGAATTACTCATGGGAAAAACTCAAGATTTCCAATTAGATGAGTTAATTGAACATTACGCAATAGCCTGGAATAAAGATTACAATCCAAATATCAAAATAGTAAAACAAGAACTAACCTCTGAAAATTATTTTAACAGGGGAATCAAATTTTTAATAGATTATTTCACAACCCATCAACCATTTAAGGATAATACTATAGAAACAGAAAAAAAGATTTTCTTAAGCCTTGAAGATGGGAACAAAATTATAGGATTCATAGATAGAATTACTCACAACAAAGAAACAAACATTTTCGAAATTCATGACTACAAAACTTCTGGAACAATGAAATCCCAAGAAGAATTAGACAAAGACAGACAATTAGCATTATATTCAATAGCAATCAAACAAATATTTCCCGAAGCCAAAGACGTTCATCTTATCTGGCACTTTCTAGATTTTAATCAAAAAGTAACCTCAAAAAGAACGGACCAACAATTAGAACAATTAAAACAAGAGATTCTCCAACTCATCAAAAAAATAGAATCAACAACTGAATTCCCTCCCTGTGAAAGCAATTTATGCGGGTGGTGCGAATTTCAAAGCTATTGCCCAATAAAAAATTCAGATGTAAAAGAAATAAACAAAAAGAGAACTGCTCAAAAGACTCTTTAAATCCTAAAATGTGGTCCCTATACAAAAACAATGAACCTTTAAGCCCTCTAAAATTTTCAAACAATAAATCTCAGGAAGACGTAGTCGCTGAAATAATCAAGGCAACAGAAGAAGGGCACAAAATAATTTTCCTAAGGGGAATGTGTGGCACAGGAAAATCTGCAATAGCACTTAATTTAGCAAGGCATTTTGGAAAAACATCTATTGTAGTTCCAATAAAATCTCTTCAAGAACAATACACAAAAGACTACACTAACGACCATCATATTCTAGATAAAAACAATAAAGAAAAATTAAAAATAGCCTCAATATTTGGTAGATCCAATTTTCCATGTAAATTTTTAGAGGGGGGAAAACTTCCAGATATAAATAGATATTACAAAGAAAAGAATACCAAACTTTCAGATATATTCGCAGGAGTAAATCCTTCATTCAAACCAGAAAAAGACAATTCGTGCAACAACAATTTTATTCCATGCAAAATAGAATTAAAAGAAAAAAATCTTCCAAGACTAAAAGAATACATAAAACAAAATCCTGACGTAGATATAACAAATTTTAGTTCAGTTAGTGATGTAAAAAGAATGACCATCGCCTCTATCTGCCCCTATTGGTCACCAATATTTCCCGAAGAATTTGAAATCCACAAATTCAAAGAAGCAAACAAAATAAAATACAAGGGACTTAGTGGAAAAGAATACACCATCTATCAAAGAAAACCTGGATGCGCCTATTACGACCAATACATGCACTACAAAAATGCAGACGTTCTAATCTTCAACAGCCTAAAATATAAAATCGAAAGTACAATGAACCGAAAACCCGAAACAGAACTAGAAATTATAGATGAATGTGACGACTTCCTAGACAGCTTCGCAAACATAGAGCAAATTAATCTAAACAGACTTTTATTCGCTCTAGGTTTTGTTTTCTCAGATAATGATGAGGCAGGAAAAATAATCGAAGAATTAACAGATATAACAACTACATTAAAAAGACAATTTACAGAACCCACAAACGAAATAAAAGAAATAAACAAAACACCCATTAGCGACCTAATCAAAAAAGCATTACAAAATAATACCCTATTAGATGAAGTAGGAGTTGACGATTCAAGCTACTTCTATCATCTAGACAGGGTAGCAAGAACTTTTTCTGATTTCATAGACGAAACATTTTTTTCAGTAGAAAGAAAAGACAATGACATAATCCTTCAATTAGTAACAACTAATTTAGAAAAAAGATTTCAAGAACTTTTAGAGAAAAACAAAATATTTATTATGATGAGCGGAACAATTCATTCAGAAGATGTTTTAAAAAATATTTTTGGAATAACTAATTTCAAGGTAGTTGATGCAGAAATCCAACATCAAGGAGAATTAATTCCTTGTAAACACGGATATGAAATGGATTGCAAATATGCAAATTTTCAATCAAACAAAATCACAAGGAATCAATACCTTAAAGCACTATCCAAGACAATCATTTGTGCAAAAAAGCCCACCCTAGTCCATGTAAATAGTTTTGCAGACCTTCCAACAGATATAGAAAAATTAAACCTAGAATTATCAAATCTACCAACACAACACGAATTAGTAACCGAACAAATTCAAGACCCCTTAGGACAAAGAATAAAAGATTTCAAAAACAAACAAACAAACATCCTATTCACAACCAAATGCAATCGAGGAATAGATTTCCCAGGAGATATTTGCAACAGCATAGTTCTAACAAAATTTCCATACCCCAACATATCCTCCATCTTCTGGAAAGTTCTAAAGAAAAACAAACCTACCTATTTTATGAGCTTTTACATGGACAAGGCAAGAAGAGAAATACTCCAAAAAATCTACAGAGGTTTACGTTCAAAAACCGACAGAGTTTATCTCTTAAGTCCAGATTCAAGAGTATTGAATTTTAAGATGGTTTGACCTTCATTAAACTATCTAATTAAAAGTTATGTTACAAGTAACAGAAAAACTTAAAAACAAAAACCTCTTTCTAAATACATGACTTCAGAAAAAGAACCTCTTAATAATTTTGAACAATTTATGCAAGACATCAACGAAAAAATAAGAGCAGACTTACTAATAGAAGGGCAAAAAATAATAGCATTCAACACTTCAGAAGCTTCAACAAATTTTTTAGAATATTTTTTTCACAAGAAAAATTTAATCTCTGACGGATTCAAATTAAATCATAATTATTTTGCTTCTGAAAAAAGAGCAGAAAGATATTTGGATTTTGAATTTCCAAATAAAAAAGAATTAATTCAGTTAATGGCAAATCAAGAAGAATTAAGAAATCTTTTATGCTATGGAAAAGAAAAACAAAAAGAAAAAGTAAATCAGGCAATAATAAACCTTAATAAAATCACAGATATAATTAAAAAAGAATTAGGAGAAGAAAATGAAACAAAATGAACTCTTCTCATATACTTATGATTTTATTTCACAATTAATAGAAAACAAATCAATAATAGAAAAAGTGGAAAAAATTATTCTTTTTGGGAGTATTGCAAGGGGAGATTTCCATGAAAAAAGTGATATAGATTTATTTATGGAGGTTAAAGATTTAAAAGATGAACTTAAAATAAAAGAGATAACCAAAAAAGAATTAAATAAATTTGAACAGCGAGCAGAAAAAACATGGCATTTAAGAAATCTTGATGTCCCCATAAAAATAATCATAGGAAAATTAAATCAAGATAAATACAATGATTTAAAACAAGAAATTTTAACCTATGCAAAAATTCTTTACAGCAATTACGAAGAAAATCCAGAAAACTTAAATCATAACCTATTAATCACTTATGATCTAAAAACTCTCCTCCAAAAAGATAAAATGGCATTATTAAGAAAACTATATGGATACAAATTAAAAAAACCTAAAAAGGAATATGTCCAAAAAGGATTAATACATGAAACAAATAGCGAAAAGATTAACTCCAACACCTTAATCATAAAAAAACAAGACTTATTAAAAATAAAACAGCTTTTTAAAAAATATAAAATCCCATTTCAATTAAGAGATATCTGGACAAAATAAAAATTATGTTACAGATAACATAATTTATGTTACAAGTAACAGAAAAATTACATATAATTCCTACAAAGGACGAGCATAAATCTGATAAAAGATTCCAAAAAAACTCCTATCAACTTCATCAATTTGTAAATTCGATTCTTTAACCACATTCACCAAATCAAGATTACAATTACAACCCAGTTTTTGATAATGGCTTTCACTTCTCAAATCCAACCACCAATTAACAAGCCGATTCAAACTCCTTCCATGCTCCAATAAAAGAACCTTCCCTTCAGGCTTACAAACTCTTGACATCTCATTTAAAGCTCCAACCGGATTAGAAAAAGTACACAAGCCTAAAGAATCAATAACATAATCAAATTCATTTTCTTGAAAATCAAGATTTTCAACATCCATAATCTTGAAATCAACACCCCTCCCCCTCCAATGAAATATCTGCCTTCACGCCCTTCCTCAACAAACTCGCCCTAAAATGCATCTGACAACACTGGTTAGATCCCAGATAGATATAATCAGTTATCTTATCATGTCAAGGATTTAATTAAAACTCTGCGTTTCTGACGCAGAGTAATCCTTGAGCATCCCAAAAACTAAAATTCCTCGTTTTTTTGATATTCAAATGGAATTTTCTTTGCATGTTTTATGTAAACCATTTTCCCACCAACATCATTCAGTCCTTCGCAACAACCTTTGCCTCACCAGCCTCACTAGCCTCATCACCTGAGCTAAATAACTGTACAAGAGAAAATCCACTTCTCAAAACAAATTCTACAACAAAGATAAACACAATAAACATTAAGATGTTATTAAATAAAGAAGGAATTGCTGTGATTTTATCAATCAAACTTTCTATATCAAAAAAATTCTCTCCTAAGATAAACGTAGCTAAAACAGTAAAAGGTAAAATTTTTGCAAGATCCTTAGACAACTCTTCACTAATATATGCAGTAATTCTAGTCGATGCAATAATTGCAGCACTCACTAAAAGAATCTGATCAGCACTTTGTTTAGATAACAACAACAAGAAAATAGAAAGTATCGCAAACCAAAACAAAACTAAAAACGGAAGTATCACTAAATATTCGACAGTATAAAGCACAATCGCAGAAACCTTTTCCAAACCCGGATGATTAGAATAATTATATTGGTTAAGATTTAGGTGAATAATCTCCTTACTTGCAAGAAACTTATAAAACTTCCAAATAAAAACTGCATAAAATGCAATAAAAATTGTATAAAGCAAAAGACTCAACAAAACTCTCTGGTCTGCAGACAACCCATCCAACATCCCCTGAAATGTATTTGTAATAAATCCAGTAATCATATTAACCTCTTAATTTTAATAAATTCACTTAATTAATAAAGCTTTCTAAAAACTATCTAAACGACTTCTGTCTTTTCTTTCTAGCCTTAGAATCTCCAGGCTTATTCGCTTCCTTTCTTCGAGTATCTGCAACTAACAAATTCTTATCATATTTTGCAAAAGCAGCTTTCAATTCTTCTGATTTATTAAACTCAACTAATGCCCTTGCAATGGCCAACCTCGAAGCCTCAATCTGGCTCTCAGAACCCCCACCCTTAACATTTACACTAATATCTGCATCCATCTTACCCAAAACTTTCTTAGTAATCTCTATAGGCTCAGAAATACTCAACTTCTTAAAAAAATCCAAATTCTCATAGGGAATATTATTCACAACAACCACTCCAGAACCTTTCCTAATTGTAGCTTTTGCTATTGCAGTTTTTCTCTTTCCACTTACAACAAGATTTTTTTCAATTGCCATT
>CAYNOY010000004.1:0-39964 GCA_964399015.1 Candidatus Woesearchaeota archaeon
CCTCCAAATGGTCTTTCTGGCCTTCTACGGTTCTTAGGGAGGGTTTTTAATTTTGAAGCTCTGCATCTAGGCACACCAGACAATTTTTGGCCCGTTACACTGCATTTAGCGGTTTGGGGCTTCTTCTTGATGTAATGCACAGTATTACTATTGCCTGGAGTCTTCTTAAAGACTTTTCTTCGCGAATTTGACTTATGTTTGCCTGATACCATAATATTTCACTTGATTCAAGGAAAAATAGTGCGTTTATAAATGTTTTTGTAATGAGTACGTTTTATAGTATTAGAAAAATAATTCACATAGATAATTTTAATTAGATAAGACTAAATTCTTTTAATAAAATTTACATCTGAACTAAAAACTGAAAGTTCCACTAAAGAAAATAAAATAAATAATTAATCCAATTATTATTAAAATCGAGATTATTGAAAATAAAATCCAAAACCATGCACCTATATCTTTATGCTCTCCGTTTATTTTTCCGTAAATTAAACCAAAAAATAGACCTATTATAAACCAGATTACAGCACTTGTAATAATAATCATAGAATAAATAGTAGTTAAATCCCACAGAGAAGGAGATTCATTTCCCATAAGTCCAAAAATAAACAAAATAAAAGTTGGTGCAGTTACTATTAATAAAAGTTCCAAACTTCCTTCCCACATAAGTCCTAGTATATTAAACAAAATACTATATGATGCAAATAATGATGCAAATTTTAGCCAATAAGACCATTCTCTTGAAGATTCCTGAATCTTGCCAACAAATGCCCCAGCAATGAATGCAATCATTATGACCAAAATTTGACCAATTGAAAAATGTACCCCCTCCAATCAAACGAATAATTGTAAAAACAAAAACGATAATAGGGAAAATTAATCCCCCTCTAATCCAATAAGGCCAATTCTTCCACCCGGTTCTTTTTTCAACAAGTTGTGAAGCTATTTGCTCATCCATTTTGTATCTCTTACATTAATTATTAGGTTTACATCTTTTAAAAATCCCTTTAACTTAACAACATATTGTGATTTTATGCAGTATAGAAAATTTTATAAGTCACCAACTTTTATTAATAACATGGAAGAAAGCAATGTAATTATTTCAAGAGAAGAATTTAATGAATATCAAATATTAAAACAAAAACTACAATCAGATAAGGAAGTTCTTGTAGATGTAGCATTAGGCATAAAAGATGTTCTTCAAGGAAATGTAGAAGAAATTTAAAGAGACATGATTATTTTTTCTAATTCATCCTTATAGTTATCAAGATTCTTTTTGATTATATCAATATCTTGTTGTTGTAGTTTTTTTGTTGTAATTGTTATGAGGAATACACATTTGGGTTCTTCATACGAAAGAAATATCAACCTGTATCCATTAAACTTTTTCGCTCTAAAAAAATCTATAACCCAAAGGCTTTCCAGAAAAGGGTTCTTCCTTCAAAGATTGCTCAAAATTCAGAACTCTCCTATAATATGAACCATCTATTTTATTCAACTTTTTTTTATAGTTCTCTGAACGAAATACTCTGAACATAAATTAGGGAGTTGCTTTGAGATTATAATAGTTTCTGTGAGGAGTTTAGGTTTTAAATAAAAAACATTATCTCAACCAAACAACTAAAATCAATAATAGGATCAATAAAAACTATCTCTCATAAAACAAACTAGTATTCTTCACCAGGATTCTTAGATTCGTCTGAACTTAATTTTTCAGGAATATTTTCATTAGGAGAATTACCTTTTTCATATTGGGGATTTACCGAGGGTTTTCTTTGCATTTCTTTTTTTGTGTCCTGGACATACGAACCTTTATCCGCAGAACTATAAGCATCCATCGCTTTTTTAAAATGAATATCCGCTTGGTTATGCTTTCCTTCTTCCCTAAAATTCCGCGCAGATTCTCGATGCATCTCTGCCTTTGCTTCAAAATCTACACCTTTTTTTAATTCAGGACCCTTATCAGTCTTTACTTCAAAACCCTTATCTTCATTTACCCTTGGACTATTATCTACATTTTTCTCAAGATCATTATTACTACTCTTCCCAAACCATCCTCCAAGTAACATCATACCTGCAATTAATAAAACAAATCCAAAAGTATTTGAAACAGGTTTTGAAACTCCTACAACATTTCCAGTAATCGTAGGTGTAAAAAATGTGATTCCTAACGCTAAGAATAAAACCGAAAATATTAACCAAAACCCTTTTTTCATAATAACTCCAAGCACTTAGGTTTTATAAATATTTGTGTAAAATTACTGCCCAACAACATCTTTCAAATCAACCAACGCACTAACCAAATTAGGAACCAAAGTACCCTCACTATGCAACCCAACCATATCAGAATAACTCGCCCACATATAACCCCTATGTGTTTCAGGTTCCATTATCTTTGGAAACCCTTCAACCACCTCTGCAAAATAAGTTCTACATAAAAAATCCCCCTCAGGAGTTTGAGTCTCATAATCTCCAAAAACTCTATCCAACCTTACCCCAATATTCAATTCTTCCAATGGCTCCCTCCTAGCAGAATCTTCTAAACTTTCTCCATCCTTAACTTTTCCTCCAGGAAATTCCCAACGTTCTTTGCCATGTTTATTACCTCAAAAACAACGGGCACCCTACTTAAAAGTAGGGTTTGAAATGCCCTTGTTTTTGAGGGTCAGAGAAAAAAAGGTTTATTTTTTCTCTGAATTGCAAATCATTAAAGCATATTTATCTTGATTAAAAACCAAAACATTAGTCATATTCACTTCCATTTTCAATACGCCCTAACTTCTGCATTCATATCCTCATCAATCTCCACCTCATATCTTCTACCTTGATTACAAACATTAAATGAACAAGGTGCATAACTCTCAAGCCCTACGCCAGTAAACAAGGCCCTTCTAAATGAGGTTCCCTCAGACATAGGCTCAAGCTTTCTATCTAAACTTTTTCCGCCAAACAACCGAGATATTTTTTCAAACATTTTCTAATCATCAGTCTCAACTCTCGGAGCAAGAATAAACGATAACTCCAACAAAGGCGTCTTAAAATCCAACCTCAAAGGATAATCATTCGAGAAATTAATATTAATCTTATCAGTAATCTTTGTAGCCTTAACCATTTTTTGCAAATACTCTAAAGAATATTTCGAAACACCTTCTTCAGCTTCAAGATTCAATTCATCTGAAGAAAACTCAGAACTAAAAGAATTCAATGAACCCTTAGCCATTATCTGAAATTTATCTGGAGCAGAAGCAAAAGTACAAGAATCTGCAACAACACTACAATCTTCAATACATTCAGCAAAATCTAACGAAGTCATCTCAACTTTACTTGAAAAAGACAAATTGGGAATTTCCTTCTCCTCTCCCTCTATTTCAATCAACGCTAAATTAAACTCTCTCTTTATCTTATCTTGAATCTGTAATTTCAACTCATTTTCTTGCCTAGTTATTGTCAAAATACTCCCAGACTTAACTCTTCTAAGAACTGCTTTCAAACTATCCAAACTCACACCAAGAACCTCTTCTTTCTCAACTTCAATCTGCGAAAATGCAGTATTCGGAAGTTTAAACAAAATCATCGCCACATTAGCCGGATCAATAGCTATAATCTTCAATCCCTCCTGATTCACCTTTAACCTAACTTCTAAAACCAATTCAGAAATTATATTAACAATCTCTGAAAGTATCTTCGGATTATCTAACTTCAATAACATATAATCAAGAATATCAATTTGCTTTTAAATATTATTATGTTATAGAATAGGCTATTATATAAGAAAAGATAAACCCTCAATGAGATGGAGAATAATTCTGAATCTCCAGAGAGAAGTTTCAAGGAACAAAGAATTCGAGAGGTAACTTTAATTTATTATTCAAGAAAAGATATTCAAAAAGCAATCTTCGATTTTTCTCAAAAACGAGAGTGCGTTCCAAGATATTTTGAAGGTTTTGGAAAAAGACCAGACAGTTTTCAATATGTAGGAGACATGTTCGAACAAGTCAAACGAGGAGCCACATCATTTCACTGCTCCGAAGAAATATGGTCAGACCCTCTAGAAATAAGCAACGAACTAAACCGAGATGAATTCAACGAATTAAGAACAGGATGGGATTTACTTCTAGATATTGACTCACCCTATTTAGAATACAGTAAAATATACACAACAATCCTAATAGAATTATTAAAATTTCATGGAATTGAAAATGTTGGAGTAAAATTCTCAGGTTCTAAAGGTTTTCATATAATCATTCCATGGAAAGCCTTTCCAAAAGAAATTTACGGAAAGCAAACTAAAGACATGTTTCCTGAATGGCCAAGATTAATTTGTGGATATTTGGGAGAAGCAATTCAACCAAAATTAACAGATAAAATCCTTCATGATAATAGTACAAAAGACATCGCCAAAAAAACCGGAAAAGAAGAAGATGATTTAGTTATTAGGGAATGTATCTCATGTCACAGACCTGCCACGAAAAAATCCCTAATCCATTGGATGTGCCCTGCCTGCAAAAATGAAATCGACGCAGAAGAGGGAATGTATAATAATAGAAGAAAATCAAAATGCCCAAATCCGGAATGCAGAAAAGAATTATTTGAAATCTCAAGAGAAGAAATGTATTACTGTGAATACTGTGAAGTAAACTCAAGAAAAAATCCAGAACTATTTGAAGCAAAAGCAAGATTCGCAACAGAAAAATTAATTGAAGCAGATCTAATTCTAGTAGCGCCAAGACACTTATTTAGAATGCCTTACAGCCTTCACGAAAAAACCGCCCTAGCTTCAATAGTCATAGACAAGGATCAAATAGAAAATTTTCAAATCCTTGACGCAAGAGCACTAAAGGCAGAAGTCAAAGAATTCTATCCAACACCAAAAGAAGACGAAGCAAAAGAATTATTGCTCCAAGCACTAGACTGGAAAGAACAAAAAGATCAAGCTGAAAGGGTTACAGAAATCCAGAAAAAAGGAGCAAAAAAAATAGACCCATTAAACCCTCCAAACAATCAACCCAAAAGAGACTTTGAAAAACTCATAATCCTAGACCCCCCTGAAGAAATCTACCCGCCCCAAATCAAACTACTTCTTGAAGGTCTCAAACAAGACGGACGTAAAAGAGCATTATTTATTTTATTAGGTTTTTTCAAAACTCTTGGAACTGAAGAAGAGCTTCTAGAAACAAAGATTCTTGAATGGAATGAAAAAAATCATCACCCTTTAAAAAAAGGATACATCCAAGGACAATTAAATTGGTATAAAAAAGCCGGAACTAAAATGCCCCCAAATTTCAGTAATCCTATTTACAAAGATTTAGGGGTTGATAAACCAGATGACTTAGTCAGGATAACAAAAAATCCAGTTGGCTATGCAGTTAAGAAATGGTTCCAGTTGGGGTATGGAAAAAATAAATCCTAATAAAATCTCAACAACCCAAACTCCCTAAAATTCCAGGACCCTTAGCCAGCCCCCTTCGAAAAGAATCTTTCTCCTCAGCATTAAACCCATTACACAAATAAAGTTTAGGAGATTCTAAATCAGAATCCTTATGCACCATTCTTTCAAAAGGAGACTTAAAATTAATTCCAATTCCAAATCCTTGCCCTAATTTTTTCAGAAGTTTTTCTCTTGAAAGAATCTCTCCAAGTTCTTCAGCATATCTCCCAAATTTAAAAACAGAATTTAACATCTCCTTACTATGATCATCCCAGACCTGACAACCTTGAACAAGAACAGCATAACGACAATAATCCTCAGGCCCACCACTTGCACAAAATCTTTCATAATTTTCAACAGTCGGCATTGCTATATCCTCATGCTCAGGTTTATGCCTACGATAAGGAGAAATTGTAATCACACTGTCAACAAAAGGTTTTTCCATTAAAAATATAACTTCCCCATTTTTATAAACATAATTACATTTGAAAATACACTCTATGTGATACAAAACCCAACAAATTTAAATACCCCCTTGCTCTTATCCCTCCATGATGAAAAAAAGAGCGTTCAGTATACTATTAGTCTTAGCCATATTATTCTCAGTTAGCTCCATCTTAGCACAAGATGAAATTTCTATCGAAACATCCTATAGTTGTTTAGAAACACAATTAGGGGATAATTGCGGAGGAACAAACAATGTTGAGCAAGCAGCATTTAATCTTATGGCAATAGGTTATGATTCAGGACTTCAATCAGACTGTAGGTCCACATTAACCGGCATGAGAGAAGGGCCTTGCTGGGGAGATAGCGATGGAGCAGTTTGTAAGATAAAACCAACAGCATTAGCAGTTCTAGCACTAGATTATGTTGGACAAGATACCGAGACAGCAGTTAATTGGTTATTAACTAAAAAAGTAACTTCAACAAGTTTAACCTGGTTTTTAGAAATTGATGCAGACAATGAAACAAGTTGTACTATTAACGGGGCAAGCATTACTTTAATGGCAAACAAAAAAATAACAGGTTCAGATCCATCTGGATTAAGAAAAGCTTACAATAATTATTGGTTCGAAGTTACAGACATTTCAAAAAATTATACCATCTCTTGTGAAAAAGATTTTATCACAACCCTTCTTTACAAAAAACCTGGAAGCGATGTTTTTTATGTTTCAAGTAAAACTCAATCTGCGGCCGCACACGATTCAGTAATAGAAAAAGTCGAAGCTTATTGCTTTGGATTATCAAATACTTGCGATTACGAAGGAAGCCTTTGGACTGTTTTGGCTCTAGCTAAAATGGAAGAAGACATCTCTCCATACATGCCCTATCTATCTGCAATGTCAGACGAATCTGCAAACAAAAAATATCTACCTTCGGCATTCTTGTACATGATGACTGGAGCTGATGATTATTACACTGCATTAGTAAATCAACAAAAACAAAACAAATACTGGGACGAAAGTAGAAACAAATTATATGACACTTCGGTAGCACTTCTAGGATTACAAGGATTAACTCTAGCAGAAATTGATAATGCAAAAAATTATTTATTAGATTTAAGGGAAGAAGCAGGATGTTGGAATTCTTACACCTCATTTATTTTAGCAAGTGGTTGGCCTAAAGAACCTCATGTTACATCGAGTGGAGGAGATACAACTGCCAGTTGCATTAGCTACGGCTATTCTTGCACCTCTACAGGAGATTGTAAAATAGAGGACAGATTAGATAATTTTCCTTGTCCATCACTAAGCCAAGTATGTTGCTCAGTAGAACCTGTTCAAGAATCTTGTTCCGAAAAAGGTGGAATAATTTGCGAATCAGATGAAGAATGTACTTCAAGCGAAGTTATTTCTGAAGATACAAATTACTGTTGTTTAGGAGAATGTGAATTCATAGAAGAAGAAGACCTATGTAGCGATGTTGCAGAATATAGTTGCGAAACCTCATGTTCAGATGAACAAGAAGAAAAAAGTTCCTATGCCTGTGATTATGGTGATGTTTGTTGTGCCCCAAAACAAAAAGAAAAAAGAAGCCTATGGTTAATTGTTCTACTAGTTATCCTTATCATCCTAGTTGTATTAGCAATAATTTTTAGACATCAATTAAGAATCTGGATATTTAGGGGTAAAGGAAAAGTTAAGTTGGGTAATGGACCTACTGCACCAGGTGGCAGACCCGGACCAGGTCCAGGCAGACCAGGTTTACCTCCACCAGGTATGGGCAGCAGAGGTAGACCTAGACAAATAATTCCAAGAAGACATTTACCCACAAGAAGAAGTCCTGCACCTCAAGGAAGACCAAGAGATAAAGATTTTGATGATACCATGAAAAAGTTAAAAGATATTTCTAAGTAAGTTTCTTCTAGATTAGATTGTTAATTATGCCTCTGAGCTAGATGCAAGTCCCCTAAAATTTACAACACTATTAGTAATTGTAGGGCGGAAACCGGAAAAACTACGTACCTACAGCACTAGTTTCCGTCAAAATCCATTGGATTTTGTGGAGCCGAAAACTCCATAAGTTTTCGTGCGTTTGGCGTCCGAGAATTATTTCAATTCTCGGACGGGGGAAGTACTAACACTGCCTTTCGCGAAAAGGAAATTCATAGAACACTCTCACAAAACATCTCAAAATTCATCATCACCAAACTATTCTAAAATAGCTTTAAACAAAACAAAACAATTTTAAGAAGATGGCTCATATAAAAAATTTATATTCTAATTAATCTATTTTAAAAACAATCTTCAAATAGAAACATTTATATATTAGCATATCCTAATATCCTAATATGACAGATGAATATGATTTAGAATGCGATTTAGAATGTGAAATTTGTAAAATATTTTCAAGTCCGAGCAGATTAAAAATATTAATTAATTTAGATAAAAAATCTCTTAATGTTAATGAAATTGTTAAAAAAACTAATCTTCCTCAACCAGTTGTTTCACAACATCTTTCAATGATGAAATTAAGAAAAATACTTAAAACCGAAAAACAAGGAAGTTTTGTTCATTATAAAATTAAATACCCCGAAATATTAAATGTATTAAATATGATGAAAAAAATTAGAAGAAAAATAAAAAATGAAAATAATGGAGATTAAAAATATGGCTCTAGAAAATATAACACAAGAAAATTTTAATAAAGAAGTAAAAGAATCAGATACTCCTGTAATTATTGATTTTTGGGCGCCTTGGTGTGGCCCATGTCAAATGATGGGTCCAATATTTGAAGAACTTAGCGAGGAATTTAAAGGAAAGTTAAAATTCGCAAAACTTAATACAGATGAAGAACAATCATTAGCCTCCTTATTTAATATTCAAGGAATCCCTTGTTTGATTATTACAAACAATGGAAAAGAGATAGATAGAATTATTGGATTTGCTCCAAAAGAGGATTTAAAAGAAAAAATCAATTCTATTTTAAGTAAAAACTAAATTTCAAAAATAAAAATATGAAAAAATATGATTTAATAATTATAGGAAGCGGACCTGCAGGACTTACTGCAGGAATTTATGCGGCGAGATATAATTTAAATTTCTTAATTATAGGGAGGCTCAATGGTGGGGCAATATCCGAAGCTCATAAGGTATGCAATTATCCTTCTCAAAATAATATCTCAGGTTTTAATTTAACTCAAGAAATAGTAAGTCATGTTAAAGAATTAGAAGGGGAAATTAAACAAGAAGAAGTTACAAATATAAAAAAAGAAAATAATAATTTTATTATTATAACTAATAAAGAACAATATCTTGCAAAAAAAATAATTTTAGCAACAGGCAGAGAAAAACAAGAATTAAATGTTAAAGGGGAAAAAGAATTTTTAGGAAAAGGAGTTAGCTATTGTGCTACTTGTGACGCTGCTTTTTATAAAAATAAAATTGTTGCGGTTGCTGGAGGAGGAAATGCTGCAATTACTGCCGCCTTATTATTAGCAGAACATGCAAAAAAAGTTTATGTAATTTATAGAAAAAATAAATTTTTCAGAGCAGAACCTGCATGGGTAAAACAACTTGAAAAAGAAAAAAAGATTGAATCTGTTTTTAATTCAACAATAAAAAAAATATATGGAAAAAATTCAGTAGAAGGAATTGTTTTGAATAATAATAAAAAATTACTACTAAATGGAGTTTTTATTGAAATAGGTTTTAAACCTAATGAAGAACTTTCTCAGCAATTAGATATTGAAACAGAAAACAAATACATAATTACTAATAAAAATCAAAAAACCAGTGTTAATGATATTTTAGCAGCAGGAGACATAACAAATAATAATTTAAAACAAGTTATTACTGCTTGTGCAGAAGGTGCAATAGCTTCAACAACAGTCTATGAAGAATTAAAATTAGGAGAAGAATAAAATGGGTTTATTAAGAAAAAAATGTGCATATTGCAATGAAAAAATAAAAAAAGGAAAAGAATTTCCTGCAAAAGTAAAAGTGCCGGTATTTAAAGATAAGGTTACAAGATATTTTTGTAGTCTAGAACATGCAGAAAATTATAAAAAATTTAGAAAAGGAACTCCCAGCAAGAATTCTTGCCCCTATTGCAATTAATAAAATGAAATCAAAAAATAACTTCGAAAAAGAATCATTAAAGATTCATGAAAAACTTAAAGGAAAAATAGAAATAACACTTAAGGAAGATATAACAAATAAAAATGATCTTGCATTAGTTTATACGCCCGGTGTTGCAGAAGTTTGTAGAGAAATAGTTAAAGATAAAACAAAAGCAAAAAATCTTACATTAAAAAATAACACAATTGCAATTGTAAGTGATGGTTCTGCAGTTCTTGGACTTGGAAATATAGGCCCTGAAGCAGCACTTCCAGTTATGGAAGGAAAAGCAATGCTTTTTAAAAAATTTGGAGGAATTAATGCAATTCCATTATGCATAAAAACTCAAGATAAAAAAGAGATAATTAATTTTATTAAAAATATTGCCCCGACTTTTGGAGGAATTAATTTAGAAGATATTTCTGCTCCAAGGTGTTTTGAAATTGAAGAAAGTCTTCAAAATATTGGGATCCCTGTATTTCATGATGACCAGCATGGGACTGCTATAGTGGTTTTAGCTGCATTAATTAATTCATTAAAACTAGTAAAGAAAAATTTTAAAGATATTAAAATAGTCATTAATGGGGCAGGAGCAGCAGGAATTGCAATCGCTAATTTACTTAATTGTTCAGATAATTCCTCAAAAAAATGTCAAAAAGTTAAAGAAATTATTATATGTGATTCAAAAGGAATAATCTCAAAAAAAAGACAAGATATAAAAGATAATTTATCTAAATTTAAAATTTCTAAAACAACCAATCAAAAAAATATCTCTGGTGAGCTTTCTGATGCAATAAAAGATGCAGATGTCTTCATTGGAGTAAGTAAGGGCAATATTTTAAATGGAAAATTAATAAAACAAATGGGTAATAACCCGATAATTTTTGCTATGGCTAATCCAGATCCAGAAATAATGCCAGAAGAAGCTTATGAAAATGGAGCATTTATTGTAGGTACTGGAAGAAGCGATTATCCAAATCAAATAAACAACCTATTAGCTTTTCCAGGCATCTTTAAAGGAATATTAGATTCTGATTCAAAAAACATTACTAATGATATGAAACTTTCAGTAGCCTATGCTATAGCAAATTCAGTTAAAAACTTGAATAAAAACAAAATTCTTCCATCCCCATTAAATACTCAGGTACATGAAAATGTTGCATTAGCAGTGAAAAACACTTTTAAAAATAATGGAAAAATAAAACATGAAAATTGATCAAGATAAATGTTTAGGGTGCGGGGTTTGTGCTAGAGTTTGTCCTGACGGAATTGAAATGAAAGATGGAAAAGCTATTATAAAAGATAATTCAGCTAAATATTTAAAAGAGGCAGAAGAGATCTGTCCCATTGAGATAATAAAATAAGAAAAATAAATAAAAAATTTAATAGTGAAGCTTAAAAATGGAAAAAGAACATATAGAAGAAATGGAAGAAAAATACAAAATTAATAGGTTAAAGAATTTTCCAATATCTTTTTTAGCTATTTGTTTAGGACTAATTGGATTTGTTCTTGCATGGCAAAAGGCAGAACATATTCTTAAATTGCCATTTTCAATTAGCCATTATTTATTATATTTTACATTAAGTATAATAATTGCTGTTTTATTTATCTATTTATTAAAAATAATAAAATATCCAAAAGAAGTAAAAAAAGAATTTAATCATCCGATTAAACTTAATTTTTATCCAATTTTAGCAAAATTATTGCTTATTGCAAGTTTAATTTATTTAGGTATAAATATGGCTGTTTCAAAATATTTATGGTGGGGAGGCGTTATTGTCCAATTTATTTTTACAATAATAATCATGTCAGCTTGGATAAGGCATGAAAAATATGAGATACATCATTTGAATGCTTCTTGGTTTATTCCAGTTGTTGGATGTATTATAATCCCTATCGCAGGAGTTAAACATTTTTCTCCAGAACTTTCTTGGTTCTTTTTTAGTATCGGATTCTTTTGGTGGTTTATTTTAACTACCTTAGTATTCAATCGGATTATTTTCCATCATCCAATTCAGGAAAAATTAATTCCAACAATGTTTATTTTGTTTGCACCACCTGCAATTGGATTTATTGCATTAACAAAACTATTGGGGGGATTAAATCCTTTTGGAAATATGCTTTATTATTTTGCAGTATTTTTATTTATTCTTGTAATCTTTCAAGCAAAAATGTTTATTAAACTTAAATTTAATTTGCCTTGGTGGGCTTATTCATTTCCACTAGATGCTTTAACTATTGCAACACTTTTAATGTATGAACAAACACATTTATTATTCTATAAGATTTTTTCATGGGGTTTATTTATTTTTCTTAACTTGATAATTATAATCCTAGTTATAAAAACAATTGATGCAATAAGAAATAAAGAACTTTGTATTGAGGAGAAAGAATAAAATGAAATTAATTAAAGTATCTTCTGATAAACAAATGGATGAAGTCATTGAAGAAATAAAGAAAGAAGCAGCAAATTTTGATTTTATTATCCGAGAAATTTTTAACATGGCTAATAATTTTAAAGAACATGGTGTTGAAGTTTCAAAAGATTTTAAATTTTATTCAATAATGTTATGTAATCCTCAAAAGGCATACGAGAGCATTAACAAAAAACCATTAAGAGGGGCATTATTGTTGCCCCCAAAACAAGTAGTAATTTATCCAGATAAAGAAAACAAAAAAACAATTATTTCTTATGTTGCAATCGAAGAAAAAGATGTTAAGGATTTATATCCCGAAGATAATAAATTTCAAGAAGGCCTTTCAATATCCTGTAAAAAAATCATTGAATTAATCAAAAGGGTTCAATAACAATTTAAAATTTTTAATATTCAATCAAAGAACTTCTTTAATTTTCTTTTCACTTTCTTCTTTAAATCTAATTCCTTTTTCTTTTAATGCAGAAACCATATTTCCTCCGACTTTTCCTGCAATCACTGTATTAACTTTTTTCCAGCTAACATATATGCTACAGAAAAACCAGCACCTCCAGAACCGGATACAAAAGGATTCTTGATTGTTTCTATAAGTTCTTTACCCTCAAAGATAAGATAGTAAGGTGCCCTTCCACCCTTTTGACTAACCTCTGATTCAATATTTTTCCCTTCAGACGCTATTGCTATTTTCATTATTTAACCTCCATTAATTTATTTATTAATATCCCTTGAAGAATTGAAACAAAAATCATTACAGACATTAAAATGAAAATATATTGCCAACTAAAATATATCATTGCTAAAGGTAACAATGGAATTTTTATTGCACGGTTATATAAAAAGCATGATATTAATCCATAACTCAATCCTTTATTTTTTAAATCTGCCAAAAGCGGATACCACATATAAATTGGACCTGAAGATAAAATTCCCCCAAGAATAACAAAGAACCATTTTTTGATCCCCCTATCTTTTAAATGTTTTATAACAAATTGGGGAGTTATAAAATAATTAGATAAAGCCATCAACACAAACACTATAAAAAAAATAGGTATTACTGTATAAATTATTTGATTAAAAAGATGAAGACTCTCTAAATAAAGTTTTTTATTAAATATTGAAAGCAAAAGATATACTAAAACAATTATGCCTAAAAAATACCAGGCTCCTGAAAGTTCCTTCAATTTATTTTTTAATTTCATATTATCACCCCTAAAATTAAAACAGTTATTATCGCAACAATTATTGAAAAAACAAATGCAATTAAATTTCTGATTAATGTAAATTTTTTGCCAAGTATTGCTGATTCAGCTGGAAGTTGTATTAAACCAACCGTTACCCATGAAACAATAAATGCAGTTACTGCTGTCAATCCAACGCCTTGGTTTAACATTTCTCCACCAAAAATATAACTTGTTATAGGATTACCCGCAGAAACACTCCCTATTAAAATTCCAATAAATGAATCTAAAAACTCATTTTTACTAAAAACTGAAGTGTAAAATAATCCAGGAACTATTGCTGAGATTAAACTAACTAATAAAATCGTTCCTAAAATCATTGGAGCGGACATCCATAATCCTTTTGCCGCCTTTAATGCCGATTGCCTCATCCTAGTTTACCCAATTTTCTATTATTTATTATACAAGAATTAGCAATAATCTCAAAATTATTTTTTTTGCAAAAATCCATTGCATCCTTAGACTCAGAACCAGGTTGCATCCAGATTTTATTTATATTTAATTGTTTTGCTTCCTTAACAACTTCATAAGTAACCTCTGGAGGAACAATACAAACAATAACTTCTGGAACTACAGGAAGACTTTTTAAAGAAGAATATACCTTAAAATCTTCAATTTGGTCAATTTTGGGATTAATCGCATAAACCTCATACCCTGATTTTTTTAAATCTATAAATACCTTATACCCATATTTATCCCTATTTCTTGAAACTCCTACAACTGCAAAAACATTTTGTTTATTAAAAAAATCATCAAATTTCATTTTAGAATCTTACTCCCAATAATATTAATCCTACAACCAAATAAGTAATAAACCCAATTATACTTTTTCCAATTGTTAAAATTAAATTAACAAATATTAAAATGATTGCTATTTTTTCTTTCATTTTTCAATTTTAATAACCTTTCCATTAACTATCGCATCAGTAATTTTTCTCCTTCCAGATTTTAAGATTCTAGATAATGTTAATGGTGAAACATGCATTTCTTCTCTAGTCTCACCTTGAAAAATTTCATTTAAATCCACTAACCTAACTGCTTCAAATTCAGGCATTACTAAAATTATATTTTCTAATTCCATCATTCTTATTCCCGTAGGTTTAAAAAAAGAAGAATTGGGTTGACCCCTAATCCTTCTTTTTTTACATGGTCTTGGCATTTTTAATTTTCAGGTGAGATATTCTGTCTTCTAAAACCCCTACCTCTACCAAGCCCTCTTCCATTAGAGCCTCGTCCATTAATTGGTTTAGCATCCTTGCAATTTCCCATCTGTCTTCCAGTTTTTGAACCATTTCCTTCAGGTCCGGTTCCATCTTTGTTCGGCATTTTTATTTTCTCCATAATTTAGTTATGAATATATACTCATAATACTATTTAAATGTTTGGATTTTAACATGCCAAATTATTATCACGATTTAATATAAAATGGGAGATACCAAAACTATATCATCATAAATTTTTATATAATTTCAAAAGCCAAGAAACAACGACATTAAACTCAATACCATCTAACCTTCATTAAAATTCATCACCACTAACAAATCCTAACTCACTCCCCTCATCTTCCAATCTCCCACCAAGAATATCTAAAAAATGAGATCTATGAAACTCCTTCCAATCATGTTTGTTAGAATAAGTTATTTGCAAATTATCCTTAGCCCTTGAAACAGCAACATAAAATAATCTCAATTCACTATCTTTTTTTATCTTGGTTAAATCATCTGTATAATATGGCAAGATCTTCTCATTACAACACGCAAGAAAAACATTTTTCCATTCAAGACCTTTTGCAGCATGAATCGTTGAAAGAATAACCTTATCTTTTGTTTTCTCCTTTTTTTCAGTTTCAATTAACCCATCTAATATCTCTTTTATTGAATCTTTAGAAAATTCTCCCCCATTAAACCAGCCTTTCAAAACTTCTAAATTTTCCAATTTTTCATCAAGTTTTCTTAGTTCTTTTTCATACTTATCTGAGATAATTCTCCCATAAGTAAGTGTATCCATAAAACTAACATAGGGACTAGTATCAAAATCAAGCAACCCGTTCTTCAAATTTTCTAGGGCACGTTCATAATAATCCTTTAATTTCAAAGATTCCAAATTATCCAATACCTCAACAAATGACAAATTATCCTTATTCGCAATCTCTTTAATTTTTTCAACAGTTGCAATTCCAATTCCAGGATTTAATAAAACAACCCTCTCAAAATCAATAACAGAATAAGGATTAACTTTTAATTTTAAAAATGAAATAAAATCCTTAACTTCTTCTCGTTCAAAAAAAGTTACAGTCTTCGATAGGTGGCACGGAATTTTATTTCGCCTAAACACTCTTTCAATTTTTTTACCTAAATAATTAGTCCTAAAAAGTACCGCTATATTTTCTTCTTTTTCACCTTTTTCAATTAATTTTTTCACCTCAAATGCAATAGAATCAATTTCTTCATCCAAACTATAAAAATCATAAATCTTAATATTCTCTCCTTTTTCCCGAGTACATTCTAAATTTTTATCAATCTTAAAACTCATTTTAGAAATAATCTTATTAATCCCAGAAATTATTTTCTCATTAGACCTATAATTCTTAGTTAAAAATATCTTCTTCTGATTTTCATTAAATTCAAAAATAAACTTATTCGAAGACCCTCTCCATTCGTAAATATTCTGACAGTCGTCACCTATTAAACATAAATTCTCATTTTGTAATAATTCTAGAATCCTCATTTGCACAATGTTCAAATCCTGCGCCTCATCGACCATGAGATACTTAAATTTGTTCGAATATTTCTCTCTCATCTCCTCATTCTCATTAAATAATTTAAATGTTAAAAGTAATATCTCATCAAAATCAAGCAACCTGTGTTTTTTCAAATACGCTTGATACAACTTATAAATTTTATTAACCGATTGTTTTAGTTCAGTTTTAACTATCATAATCTCATCATCAAGCGCCTCTTCAGTAAATTCTTTTTGAGAATCCTCCTCAAGTCGTTCCCACGAAAGATCTTCCGCAAGTATCCCCCGATTTTTAAATCTCGCAATCCAAGCAAGAAAATATTTAACATTCTCAATCCGAGCATCAATCTTAGCCTCAACAAGAATCTCCCTAACAATTTTCTTTTTACTAGCCTCATCAGTAATCAATGTAAAATCCGAATTCTCCGCCATCTTCTCATTATCTCTCAAAATCCTCAAAAATAATGAATGCATCGTCCCAATATATTTTGGAACCAAATTAGTCCTTTTCTTAATTTTCATAATCATATCTTTTGCAGCCTTATTTGTAAACGTAGTCATCAAAATCTCATCGGGATTCACATTTCGTTTTTCAACCAATGAAACATATCTTTCAACAATCGTAGTAGTTTTCCCTGTTCCCGCACTGGCTATTATTAACAAATTACCCTTGTGATGTTCTTTAGCATTTTGTTGCTCAGAATTTAATTCCATACCCTTAGATATTTTTTAAGCATTAAAAGTATATTGGTAATCAATCCCCTCCAAACATTTATTAATCCCTCCATCTTTCTCACTACATGAAAAAAGAGATACTATTATTCCTAATCATCCTATTCATACTCCCCTCAGTACTAGCAATAGAAATAACTCTTTCTAAAAACAATTATAACGCTAGAGAAACATTGCAAGCAGAAATAACTGGAAGCTTTATTTCACTAGATAAAGAAAATGTTTTAATCTATGAGCAAGGCAAGGTCCATCCAGAAGCATCTCTCTCAGGACTTGTCAAGCGAGGAGACAAATATTTTTATTATGCAACACTTCCAGAAAGGGCAGGAAATTTCTCACTAAGAATCGAAAATGTTCAATACATTCAATCAGGAAAATTAATTCAAGAACCAATTTCTAAACCATTCACAATCACCACAAGCAACACCAGCGTTTTATCAATCAATCCAGGTTTCATCATAACAGAAGATGAAGTATCAGTAAGAATTATGAGTCACAACGGAAACATGGTTGTAACAGCAACCCTAGACCAAGAAACAGAAACAGTTAATCTAATAGACAGCATAGAAGAAAAAGTAAAATTCTCTGTTTCAGAAATCAACACGACTCAAACAACATTAACTATCGGAAGCTATCGAATCCCAGTCTTCATATTAAAACTTCAAGAAATCACAATCATTGAAGAAACCGCAGAAATAGGAATCCTCGCACTAGATTTACAAGGAACATTAGAACCCGGAGAAGATTACACTTTTGAACTTGTCCTAGAAAACATCGGAAACAAAAATCTTAGCAACATAGTATTATCTAGCGACCTAGAAGTTTCAATAGGACCTTTAGTAATTGAAACATTAAACATCGGAGAATTAGTGGTAGTGAATGTAACTCTCCTAGAGGTCCAAGAAGGAGAAAACATTTCAGGAGAGATAATTGTTGAATACGAAGACAAAGCTTCAATACTCCCAATAGCATTTGAAATTGGAGGAAATAATGAAATTATTGTAGAGGTTGATGAACCAATTATAGATGACGAACCTATCGATAACTCTGAAACCAGTCTAAGTTGCGATGACATGGGTGGAGACGTTTGTTTAGATCCTCTAGAATGTGAGGAAGCAACAATCGCAAGTTTAGATGGCCCCTGTTGTCTAGGTGAATGCATCGAAAAACAAGGTTTCAGCTGGTGGGCAATAGGACTACTAATTTTATTACTCCTAGGACTTTTCGCAATGTTCTTCTATAAACGAATGAAAAAGAAACAAAAACCTAAAGAATCCGGAGAAGTTCTTAACGACAAAACAGAACAATTCAAAAAACGAATGGGCTGGAACAAAGGCAAAGAAGTCAACAAACAAATTGGCAGAAGTTAATCTTTTTTCTCACTATCCGAATTTTCTTCAGATTTTTCTTCCCTAACATCTTCTTTCTCATCCACAGATTCTTCTTTAACAACCTCTGAAGAAGGTTTTACATTAGTAGTCAATCCACCTAATTTAGGTTCAGAACCACCCGATTTCAATTCATTAATTTCTCTAGCAAGATTATCTCGTTCCATAGTTACTACTTTTGTAACCTCATCATACTTATGAAGTTTCATTGTAAGCTCATTCAAAACTCCTGACAAATCAAAATTATTCAAATTCAAAGAAGAAGGTTCCAAAATCTCAATATTCGCAGGCATAGTATTCAAAATTAATCCAAACAAAAGCCCCATATTTTCAATCCCCAATTCAATCTCTGCAAAAGTCGTATAAACTTCCTGAGCACTTGAATCAGATTCTTCTTTATCTAAAAGTTTTGGTTCACTAATTTTTTTATTAATCAATCGAAGTCCCTTTTTCTCACTCAAGGAATCTATAAAATTTTCCAACGCCTTCTGAATATGTTCTGGAGGTCGCCCTAGAATTTCATAAACCAACATTGCTCTTATTTCTTCTACCATTTTAACTTAATTTATTAAACCCCAATAAAACACAAAGAATCGCACAAAGTATTGCAAAACCATAAACTGAATATTGTTTTATTAGCTCGTTTTTAGATTGATAAAGAATACTTCCAGGGGTTTTTATACCTTCTGTTTCTGCATCATATATTTCGGGTTTAATCATTTGCACATCTTTGATTGGGGTCTCAAGAGACTCAGATTCATCCAACTCCTCCATTTCAAAATCCTCAATAGGCCTTTGTTCATTCTCATCAGTATTAATCGTAACTTCCTCCTGCTCATTCTTAGGTTTACAATTATTCTCCAAACCCTCACTACTTCCTTCAAATGCATACTCTCCGTCACAATATTGCAATGTCTTCAAATCATTTCCACTATCCTTCAACAACGAAGTTTCAGAAACAATCGCCCCATCAACACCAACCAAAAAAACTTTTTCATCAGAATTATCCAACCATTGCCCCTCAAAAACAATAACCAAAAATCCCTCAAAACTCTCATTCAAAAATAAAACATCTCCATCATTATTTTTCAAACTCCAATTATTCAAATCAATCTCAGAATCAGAATATAATTCTACCCATTCACCTCCAGTATCTTTTCCTGAAGGATTCATTTCAATCTCATTAATTCTTACCTCAGCAGAAATTAAAGGAACCAAAAATACTAAGAAGATTAAACCTATAATTTTCATAAGATTAGCAACACTTAGAAGTTTTTAGAATTTACTCTTCATCAACATCCCTCAAATCATCATAAAAATCTTCTTCCTTCTTCGCTTCCACAATTTCACTTCCAGAAATCTTAATCTTCTCACCAAAATATTGCGCAAATCTTTTCCCATGAGTCTTAGCCTTCTTCAACGAAAGCCCCCAATTCCCTCCAGAATCATCAAGCTGTTTTGTATCAAAAAAATACCACCCTTGAAAATTAAATCTAACAGCAATAACCGGTTTCAATCCAAAAATATCTGAAAATGCAACAAACCTTGAAATCTGATCTTTAGAAATATACTGGATTGGTTTTTTTGTAGACTTCGCTTCAATAGCATATTTCCCCTTCCCTTTTTTCCCAGCTAAAATATCGCAATCTGCATTCTCCATCATTCCACTTCCAGCAACACGCACAGCCCTAAAAGAATTTTCTACAAACATCTTATACAATTCTCTTTCATTTTTCGAACCCTTATTTTTATTTGACATTTAAAATTTAAACAACCTTTCATAATCCTTATGATTCTGCATATTCAAAACCCTATTTATAATTTTATCTCTGGTCGATTTTTGATTCTTGCACTAAGCTCAGGATTCCAAATATAAACAATATATCCATCTTTATCACAAACAATTTTATTAATACCCCCTAAATATTCCATAATCACTTGAAATGTTTGCCACATTACTTTTTTTGGCAAATTATTAAATAACTGAGTTTTAGTATACTCCCCACTATTGTCATCAATAAATTTCTCCACCATTAAAACTGTTTGAAGTGTCGGACTTCTAGCTATAGGATTATTTTCTGCATAATTTTGTTTTGAAACAGATTCCATAACAATAATATCAATTGATATTATTTAAATCTTTTCATTCAAAATTACAAATCTCTAGCCAACAAAGTCCGTCTCTGATTAGCTTTAGCCCGAGCAATAGCTTTCTTCAAATCTTCTCTAATTTTCACCTCAAGAGCCTCCTCAACCTCTGTAGCAACATTATTAATCATGTTCTCCTCATCCAATTCTTTAACTGTTTCACGAATTTTTGATTTTATTATTATAGATGTCATTTAACTTTCCCATCACCACGAGTTTTCTTCTTATCTTTTTTAGATACAACTTCATCTTCAGGACGCATTGTTGGAAATAATATCACGTCCCTTATACTTTCAGCACCTGTAAATAACATTACCATCCTATCAATCCCCCACCCAATTCCTCCCGTTGGTGGCATCCCAGTTTTAATTGCCTCAATAAAATCTTCATCCATTGGATGTGCTTCCTCGTCTCCGCCTCGACCTTTTTCTTGCTGTTCTCTTAAGGTCTCTGCCTGCAATTCAGGATCATTCAGTTCAGTATAAATATTTCCTAATTCCATTCCAAATCCCACAGGTTCACATTGTTCATTAAATCTTTCATCTTCCCTATGCCTTTTACAAAGCGGCGTACCTTCTTTAGGCCGGTCATAAATATGAGTTGGTTGAACAGTATTTTCTTCAACAAGTTCCATCAACTCCTCAACAAGTTCCCCCCAATTCAATCCATTATCAATATTGAGGTTATGCTTTTTTGCAATTTCTCTTAATTCTTTCTCACTACATTTACAAATATCCTTTTTTATAACTTCTTTAATCGCAGCGTTCACAGTCTTTCGAGGCCATGGCGCTTTCAAATTAATTTCTACTTCCTTTCCTTTATACATCCTTTTAATTTTCGTTGTACCAAGAACTTTCTTTGCACAATATTCCCAACACTCCTCCATAAATTTCATCATATCATTATAATCTGCATAAGCCCAATATGCCTCAATCATTGTAAATTCAGGATTATGCGAATGATCAACCCCCTCATTTCTAAAATTCTTACAAATTGTGAAAACCTTATCATAACCTCCAACAATTAATCTTTTCAAGTAAAGCTCTGGAGAGATTGATAAATACATATCCATATCCCATGCATTAATATGTGTGACAAATGGTTTAGCATTAGCACCACCATACTGAGTTTGTAAAAGCGGAGTTTCTACTTCCATAAATCCTTTTTCTTCTAAAAATTCACGAATCGCTTTTATTATCTTACTTCGCACTTCAAAAGTTTTTTTCACATCTTCATTCATAAACAAATCAACATAACGTTTCCTATACCTTTCTTCTTTATCTTGAAGCCCATGCCATTTCTCAGGCATCGGGTTAATTGCCTTAGATAATATTGTAGCTTTTTTTACAAGGACAGAAATTTCGCCAGTTCTAGTCTTCATTACACTTCCTTCAAACCCAAAAAAATCCCCACTATCCCCATATTTTTTAAAAAGTTCAAACGAAGAACTTGTGGTTTCACCTTTTTGAAGTATTGCCTGAATATTCCCTTTTCCATCTTGAAGCGTTACAAAAATAAGTTTCCCAAGATTTCTCTTAGTCATAATTCTCCCAGCAATTTTTACTTTTTCCTTAGTTCTCTCATCATCCTTAAGTTTTACAAATTTCTTTTTGATATCCCAAGAATAATCTTCAACATTATATTTATGCGGATAAGGATTAATCCCTTGCTCTCGCAACTCCCTTAACTTTCTTCCCCTTTCCTGAATTATTTGATCTTCTCTTCCCATTTTAAAATAAATTTATCTTAAACCCCTTAAAACCTTGATGCCTAAGTTCTTGAGTTTCAACTTTTTTTATAGCTGAGTGTTGCGAACCTTTCTTACAACGAACAACCATTTCATTAATTCTTTCATCTCTTCCCTCCACAACAACCTCAACTCTTCCATCATCCAAATTCCTAACAAATCCCCTTATACTCAATTCATCAGCACATTCTTTCATATACTTTCTAAAAAAAATACCCTGTACAGAGCCTGAAATATATATTCTTAAGGTTTTCATCCCTGAAGAAAGAGCTTGATATTTTTAAAGCTTAGTGTTCTCACGCAAATCCAATTCATTATTAATAATTATCATAGTTTGCGAAGCAAAATAAACCTTCCTCCCAAGAGAAATTCTATCTTTATACTTCTTAACTTCCTTTCTCGGAAGCCCTTCATGATCCCCTATAACAAAAACAGAATTATCTAACACATCACCCTTAACCTCTCTCAATGCAGTTCCTTTCTTATCTAAAATCTGCACAACCTTACCTTCATCTTCCATCTCATTCAACAACTGCCGAAAAGATTTCTTTTCAATAAAACAACCTGGAAAAACCTCTGTCTTTTTCTTAGGGCTCGCCTTATACAACATTCTCTTAATCAAACCCGCAACATCTTTTTTACTAATCGGCAAATCAGGATCAGAAATTATCTCAAGATGCATCGGCGGATTAGGCATACCATTAAATATCATATGCAAATGAATATCTTCCCGAGTTTTATGACTTATAAAAAATGTCTGGATAATCACATTACAAACTATGTCCATTCTTCCTGCCTTCATCAAATCCTTAAAGTTCCCAGACGTCTGCGCCTTAGACGAAAAATAAATAAATTCTCTCATAATTATTAAAAGAATTAATAGTTTAAAGGATTAACTATCATCAATACTCTTCCACAAAAATAGGAATATCAGTAATAGGCACTGCACTTACAGGAACAATTTTAGCCGAAGGATAAACAGGCTCGCCATTATCCAATTCACTTACAATATAAGTTATCTTCACATCAGAACTAGAAATCTCACTAGAAATATCAACAATTCTATCCTGATTATCATCCCATAATATAAAAACAGAACCCTCACCTTCAATATCAAACTGATATATTGAACTACTCAATTTCCTCACATTCTCCGCACCATCTAATTTCTCTCTTAAAAGTTTAAATGTGTAATAAGCTGGCTTTTTTGTTTCTGAATTCCCTGAAGGTGAAACATCCATCAAAGAAAGTCTCAGAAAATTTTCACCCCATCCAACAGTAGGATAAAGAGAACTGTAGAACATTTTACTTATTCCACTATGTATTCCAACAGCCCACGCCTTTACAATAGAAGCCGAGTGTATCTCATTACTATAAGGAAAAGTCTCACCACATTCTGGTTTCTCCAATCCCATCAAAGGAAAAAAGAAATAAGGCACCCCATATTCCAACGCCCAAACTTCTTTATTCTCAATATCATATTTTTCCAAATTATCATTAAGCCACCCCATATCATCATAAACATTTTCTAACTGATTTCCATAATAATGAACATCTAAAATATCATAATAAGGCGCCCCCTCTTTAAGCAAATATTCCACCTTCTCTTTATATTCTTGAACATCCCCTCCTGCAACCAACCCCACAATTTCATTTATTCTATTCTCATCTGCACTAAAATATAATTTTTCATAAGTACAATCAGAGGTCCCTGCCTCAATAAAAGTTTTAGAATTATACCCCTCATCATAATGTGTGAAAAACGCCCCGCCCAAGGCCCCCATTATTATTTTTGCCTCACTATCTTTTTCTTTTATTTCATTTCTTATTTCAATAAAATGTGACAAAAGAGCTTCTTTTGAGGGCTTTAGATTAGTGTCAGCCGGATCTCTTATTTGACTCAACCATTCATTTTCAACTTGCCAATATTTTATTGGATTTTGTTCAAGTGCATTTTGCAATGTCTCATCAGGATATAATCCATCCCCTACACCATAACAATCAGGAGAAGACATTATACACCCAAGGTCATCATCACCATCATATCTTTCAACAAATGCCCCAACTGTTTCCTTCCATACCCCCCTCTGTTCATCACTAAGCAAAGGATAATTAAATTCCCCAGAAGTAGATGAATCAAAACTGATTATTGTTCTTTGATTTGTTTTTTTCAAGAAATCATCAAGTTGCATTATTAGTTCATTGTTAAGTTTATACCATGTAGCAATAAATCTTACATCTGATTGTAACTCATTAACTTTGTTTGGAGTATTTCCAACACCATGAAGTGCAAAAGGATTTCCTAAAATTTGCATAGGCGTAGTTATATCTACACACGTCCCCTGAGCACATTGATAACCTATTTCACAAGAACAATCCCCGCAAGTTGAACAATCTTCTCCATCATCACAAATATTATCTCCACAAACAATTGTAACATTCCCAGTAACATTAGTTGTCATGTTAATCACTCCAGTTGGATTATTTAATCCAGAATTATTTAAACCATTTGACTCTTTACCACAATCTTCAAAACATCCAATATAATTTTCATCAGCATTACAAACCCCATCTCCACAAAATGACCCCTGAACACACTCCTCTCCAACAAGTTTATAACCAGACCTACATCCACAATCAATAGAACAACTTAAACGACTTTCTCCAGAATCACATATTTTATTTCCACAACTCTCTACCCCAAAAGTATTTATAAAAATAAATGCAAAAACTAATGTCACCAGACTTAAAATAATTATCACAAAACTTCTTTTTTTCATAGATTATTTAAGAAAACTGAATATAAAAACATTATTAATTCATAACAAACTCTGCCTTTCCTAAAACCTCTCTCTTATCAACATCCCCTAAAATCTTCTCTGCCTTTCCCAAATCATCTCCCACACAAATCTTCCGATAAATCCCCACAAATCTTTCACCACAAAAAACAGAAAAAACATCTGAATCAGGAACCTTCTCCCTAGACTTCAAATAATCTTTAACCAACAATCGTCCATTCAAAAGATGAAAAAGCGAGCCTTCCTTAACCTGAACAGAACCAACTATTCGCCTTACAATCTCTGCAGGAATCAACATTTCTCTCAAAACACTTTCATCACCTTTCTCATATTTAGCAAAAGCTTCACGCAACTCTTCCAAACTCACACTCTCATCAACATTAAAAAATCCTGCCCTCGTCCTTCTCAAATCAGTCATATGTGCCCCACCAATCTTCTCCCCTAAATCATGAATCAACTTCCGAATATATGTCCCAGCCTGAACATCACTCTCAAAACTAACTGTCTTCCCCTCCTTTTTAATAAACTTAAATTCTTTAACCTCCCTCTCTCTCAAAACTCTCTTCACCCTAGACTTCACAGGAGGCTTCTGCATAATCTTCCCAACAAACTTCCCCATCTCTTTCTTCAAATCAGCCTCAGAAATATCCTCATTAATATGCATCTTCCCAACATACTTTTTATCTTTCTTCATAAAATAATCTGAAAGTTTTGTAGCCCGATTAATCAACACAGGAAGAACACCAGTAACCATTGGATCTAAAGTCCCAGTATGCCCAGTCTTTTTAGCTCCAAGAATTTTCCTAACAATATCCACAGTCTTAAACGAGGTTATTCCCGCAGGTTTATCTATATTAATTATAGAAAATTCAAGAAGCTGTTCAATAGGTATTTGTTCCATCATATATCCCCATCATAAAATCACTTTTTATATTTATGCAACTAACAAGGAATGTTCAAGAGACCCAGAATAATCATCAAATTTTACAGGACAACTCATACGAGTGTTACTAACCTTATCACAAACTTCAAAATGCAAATGAGGTCGCGGTCCAACCCACCCACTCTTTCCAGTTACACCTATATGTTGTCCTTGCAAAACTTTTTCTCCAGAAATAACTCCGGAATCAAATCTTCCTAAATGAGAACATATTGAAATACAATCTTTATGTTCAATCATGGCAAAACTTGAAGGAGTCCTAATCCCAATTTCAAAATCAGTTCCATCATAAAATTTTTTAGAACTAATCAAATAAATCTTTCCTGATGCAGGTGCAATTACCTGAGTTCCAAAAGGAACTTGAAAATCTAAACTATAGCTATCATCATTAACTGAAACATATTTTTTACCCTTAATTTCAGTAGTCATCTCTAAAGCCCCATGACTCCAAGGACCATTATACCCTTGCATAATTGTCACAGGCATATCTAAAACAGGTAAAATAAATCCAGATTTTATTTTAGCATTTCTTTCAAAATTTATTCTTTTACAAATCATAGCAGAATACTTAAATTATAACTTAAAAAACTATCTAAACCCGTCCCTTCAAATAATCCTGCCTCAATCCTTCTTCAAACTTCTCAATAGCATATCTCAACATCGTTCTAGGCATTTGACCATAATGTTTCTTAAGAAAATCTTCCAACAGCTCCCTGTCTCTCTTACCCAACTCCCGCAACATCCATCCAACAGCCTTATATATCAAATCATGTGAATCATTCAAAAGAATCTCTGAAATCCTCAAAGTATCTTCCAACTGATTATCTCTAATCAAAGCAAAAGTAGAAACAATAGCAATCCTTTTCTCCCAAAGATTTTTCGACTTAGCCAAATCATAAATCAAATCACGATTATCCACACTCAACAAATAATTCCCAACAATATTAGGCGCAGACAAATCAACTAAATCCCAATTATTAATATTTTTAGCATTATCTAAATAAAAATCCAAAATCTCTTGCCTCTCCTCATCACCAGCCCCCTTATACCTCTCCACCAAAATCAACAAAGAAACTAAACGCTTTTCATGCACTTCAGAATTAAGCAACTTCTGTAATTCATCAAATCCCAAATCCATAAATTGCTTAGCAATTTTCCTCTGCTCTGGAACAACTATCCCCAAAAAAACATCTCCAGCACCATACTGCCCTTCTCCAGTCTTAAAAAATCCCTGATGTATCTTTGCCGTCTCAGGATTAGCAACCTCATTCAATATAACATCTAATTCATCTAATTGATCCATAAAATTATTCATTTTCTTAGAATTATAAATATACCGATTCTCATACAAAACCTGTTTTATTATTAATAAAAAACTAATCCCAAACAAAAAACCCTCTCCAAACCTAAATTTTAACGCTAATAATATTCCCGGGGCGAAAATGGGAAAGTGACATAAGGAACGGATTTTCGCAGAGGGAAAATAATCTTCACAGAGAGAAAAACATCCCCAAAACTATCAACGCAAATTCTTCCAAAAAAACCAACCAGAACCACCATCCTCAAGCCTCTTAATCTTCTTAATCTTCCGAAGCTCTTTCAAATTTTCAGTTGCAATCTTAAATATCTCATCACGCATTGACATATGTTTCAAAATAAATTTCTTAGCAACTTCGGGTTTGTAAATACTTATTTCTCTCAAAGTTTCACCAACCGATTCCCGAATTTCTTCATGTCCCTCTCCAAGATAAAGTTCACATAAATGAACTGCAAGCTTAGTATCTTCATTCTGCCTAATCAAAGGAAACATAGAACATATCGCAAATTTCTTAAACCAAAGATTTTTCGACTTAGCCATTTTCAAAATCTCTTTATCTAAACTTGGACACTTCAATAAAATATTCCCCACAATATCTTTTGAAATACTCTCAACTCTATCCCAACTTTTAATATCTTTTAATTTAGGTTTAATAAATCTCCAAGTTGTTAAATCAAATTCATCTTTGTAAAGTCGAAGAGTATAAATCGCCAAAGACTTCTCTCCCTGATATCCAGATTTCCACAACTTATTAAAAACAGGATAAAAACTTTTCAAAGAATGTTCCTCGTGCAACCTCTTAGCCAAGGTCCTAAGCTCCGGAACACGTTCACTATAGAAATCATGAGAAGTTCGGATAAATGACTTTATGTCTTGCGTAAATTGCTTATTCCCTAATTTTTTTAACTTCCTCTTTAGCTTGTATGTCATCTTAAAATCTAAGAATCAGTGATTATCTTGATAAAGTCTTTCTGGGAACCTTAACCTGTTTCTCACTAGACGCAGTCTTTTCTTTTTTATGAGCTTGCTTACTTTCTTTCACTTCTTCTTTAACATCTTTCACTTCTTCCGTTTTATCTTCACCTTTTTTATTTTCGCCCTCTTCCTCAGATTCTTTCTCAGTTTCTTCAACAGGCTTAGTTTTTTCAATTTCTTCTACTTTCTTTTTAACTTCAGAACTTTTCCTTTCATTCCGAGCTTTTTCAAACCTAACATGTTCTGGAAGATCAACTAATTCAACTCTCACAATATTATTTTCAAACTTTGTAGCCTTAACCTTAATCTTTGCAGGGGGCTTTTTCATTCCTCTAAATCTTATTTCATTATTCAATAAATTATCAATTTTAATAGTTCTCAAATCAGAATCATAAGTCTTCATATGCCTCATAATAAATTCCTTCAAAGTTTTAATAGCTTTAGCTCCTCTCTTATATTCAGGAACCTTAAGCCAACCATGTCTAAGTGGAACAATATATTCTCTTTCCAAAACAGATTTGAGTTCAGTTGGTTTTTTTTCCTTTGCCATATTTTATCCTAATTGAGGTTTACCTTGTCTTCTCGGTTTAATTTTTAATTTTGTTCTTCTCCAACTTCTTCTAGTCGAAGTTATTGATGAAGGATGAACTCTTTTACCTGCTCCAAATTTCTTCAAAACAGCCCAAACAGGCGCCCACCTAGTTCTCTTATTTGCCTTACTAAGCTTAATCTTTTTTTGCTGTTTCCGTTTTTCATTTCTTTTAACATTCATTTTAAGCAGTTCTCCTTAATCTTGAAAATATTTTTCTATCAACCAATTCTCTCAAATCTCTAACTGAAGCATCTTGCAATGCAAAAGAATCTTGTAACGCAGAATATTCTATTACTTCTAATCCTGAAGCCATACCATTCAATTCCAAACCTCTTCCAATCTTTCCAGGTTTACCAAAATAAATTAAAGAAACATTATCATTAACTAATAAAGAACCATCAGGATTTTTTTCACAAACAACTAAAGGCATTTCTTCTCCTTCAGTTAATAATGCCCCAAAAACATCTCCTGAACTCATCAATGGAACTCCTTGAGTTACTAGATAAACATCGGGAACATCAAATGTTAACTTAACCCCATTTTGAACATTGGATTTTAAACTAATCTCTACGCCCCTATTTCTATTATACAACCTTACACCATTTCCAGCATTTAATCCTCTAAGGCTCAACATCTTACTTAATTCCCTCCATTAATTCTTTACCTTTTTCAGTAAGTTTTCTACCTGCCCTCTTACCTAATTCATTTGTTTTTTCCAATAATCCTGCTGCCTCAGCTTGCTGCAAAATAACTCTTATAAGCTTCCCAGACGCCTTCCTGAACGCTTCTGGCTTCATTCCCCTATTCTTCTTAGAACCATATCTAGTCTTCAATCTATTAACTCCAATAGTTTTCCGAACATAAGCCTGCCTCAAAATACTAGCAGCTCTTTTATGCCAAAAATCTTTCTCTTGTGGAGGTTTCTTTTTAGAAGTCCCAGTCTTAACAAAATAACTCCATTCAGGTGCTTCAAACTCACTCATTTCTTTCAAAGCCTGAGCTAATTTTTCATTATATTCATTCGCATCTAATTTGTAAACTGCTGATATTTCCATATTATATTTAGGCACTCTTTAGAAAACTTTGCCTAATGGACATTTCCGAAGGAAATCGCGCAAAGTTTTTCTTTGAGAATTTTTATAATTCTCAATACAGAGTTAGATAGTCATAATATGACTTCAACCTAAAAATATTGTGCAAAATGGGTTTATAAAACTTTCTAGAAACAAAAATCAACTCATAGCCTTCCGCCACTTCTTAATAAAAATACTAAAACCCAGAACTCTCGTAGTAAACTTAGGTCCCAAAAATTCTTTAATCCCTTCCGAAAACTTCTTAACATCTTCCTTAGACTCTCGCGCCGAAGCTAAAACTGAAATCTTCAAATTCTTAACAGCAGGTTTCTCAAGACGCTTTTTCACATCTTCCAAGAATTCCTTTGTCAATCCTTTCTTACCTAACTGCATTTGTGTTTGTGATGTCATATTTTATTTAACAAAAGAGGGTATTTATATTTACTTAATCCCTAACCTGCCACTAGGAATCGCCTGCATTATGTCATCCTTCGCAATCGGAAGATGATGTTCATCCTTAATCTTTTTAGCAATTTTTCCAGCAGCCTCTTCTTTACTTAACTTTCCAGGTTTAATCTCTGCCAAAACTTCTTCAGAGGTAGTCTTAGGAACTGCCTTCAACTTACCTTTCTGAAAAATCAAAACCAATTCAGCCTTAACTTTCATACTCTTCTTAGAACCATTAATGCCAAAAGTCCCTTTTTTCATAGCTTTATTTTTATAAATCTGATTCCCCTGAAAAATATCAATATCCACTTTTGAACTAGCCGACTTCAACTCTTTCCATTGTTTTGAAAAACACGCGCAAAAAACAGCAGTCTCTTCCAAGTCTTCTTCAGAAGGATTCTCCGATTGTATAATCATAAAAGGGCTCCCAGGTTTTGAAGTATGCATCACAGTATAATTTGGCTTAAGAAAGTGCTTCAACGCCAATTCATTTTGCTCATCAGATTTCCCACCAACAACAAGAATATCCTTAGAAGTAAAGAACCATCTATAACTTTTATAGTCCTTAACCGCTCCCAATGACTTTAATGCCGTAAACATAAACCTTTCAAAGAAAATTAGTTTTTAAAGATTAGTGTTTAAACCCTATTTACCCCAAAAATCCAAAGCTTCTTTCAACTCCAAATGATCCTTAGAATACTCTTTCAAACTCCTCTTCTGCATCACAGCCTCAACAGCCTGCCTAGCCGCAATAGCCCCTCTCAAAGTACCCTTGGGATGCCCATGAATTCCTCCACCCATCTGTATAACAATATCCCTCCCCAAATGTTTAATCAAATAAGGAACATGTCCTGGATGTAAACCCCCCGAACTCACACTCAGTGTAGATTTAATCTTTCCCCAATCTTGAGCTAAACGCCCCGGAGTAGCTTTAACTACTTTTTTCTCTATCTCTTCACTTATTTCACTAACCTCCCCTAAAGAACCTTCCAATTTCCCAACTGCAGTCCCAATATGCAACTGATCAACTCCAATCAAACGAGCAATATCTGCTAAGACCATCATACTCAAACCATGTTTTTTATTTCTAGTAAAAGCTGCATGCATTGCCCTATGCGCATGAAGGGCACATTTCAAATTAGCATCACGAAGAGTTTGCAAAGCCGAAAAACCTGCAGTAACAATGTCAATCATAACATATTTCCCCCCCTGCCCTTCAACCAATTCAGCACGCCTAATCATCTCATTTGTCTCAGCAGTAACATTAACTAAGTAACCTTTCTCCTCACCTGTCTGAGATTTTGCCTTATCCGCCGCTTCCAAACAAGAACTCAATCTTTTCTCAAATTTATTAAAAGTCTGACTACTCAAATTCTCATCATCCTTAACAATATCACAACCTCCAATCCAAGATTGATAAGCAATATCAGTATGGTCCTTTGTATTCAACCCCAACTTAGGTTTAACAATCGTACCAACTAAAGGCCTATCTCTAACCTTCATCATTTTTCTTATCCCCTCAATTCCATACTTCGGACCTTTAAACGAATTAAGAATATCTTTCGGAATCTGTATATCATCCAACCTCAAATTCTTCACAGCTTTCATCCCAAAAATATTTCCTGCAATCGAAGATAAAATATTCGGAGCATTACCTTTCTCAAACAACTCCTGAGGATACGCAATCTTTGCATAATTACCTTTAATAGAAAAAACCTTCGCAGCTAATTTATTCACATATTTTTTTTCATGCACATCTGTCCAAGTCCCAACACTCGACTCCAAAGCAACAGTAGCCACCGCATCTTTCATAGAAAGTTTATTAGGTTCAACTCTAAACAAACAAACCAAGTCCTTCGATGAAGGCTTGTACTTCAAATCCAAAAAATCTGAGGGGTTCATATTATATCATCCCCACCATTTTCAAAATAACCCAAACTATTATACTTGCCAATGCTATCCAAGCAATCACATCCCAAATATCCAACTCTTTTTTTACCATATTAAATATTAGACAAATGTTCTTTAAAATCTTTTGCTAAGCAATAAAATTGTTTTGATAAATGATTATGGTCTGATTTTAATTGCACTAAATTAAAGGCTATAGTAAATGTTAAACCAATATTAAAAAATAACATCGTTATAATTATATCCTCAGTTTCCCAAGAATGGCCGGTTATTTTTAAGATTATTTGATAGGCAATAAATAAACCAAAGACTGAAAGAGATATTATCAATATGGTTTGTAGGACCTCAAATATTTTTAGATTCATTTTATAGATTTTTAGTTATCAACCAAATAATAATCAAAATCATAAGTAAAACTGTCACACCTAACAAAAACCAATAAGCTCCCTCTTTTATCTTTTTTACCATACCCTTAACAACAAAACTCACTTTTTATATTTATCTCCGAACAAAATACTTTTCACTAATCCTATAAAAAACAAACGCCAAAACAATCAAAACTCCAAACAACAGAATCGTAGGAAATAAATTATTATAATAATTAAAAATTTCATCTGCTCTTGTACCACTCTTAAACAACCGTGACACAAATCCATCAAAATAAGTTCCAAATCCAAAACCAACCAAAGCAATCAAAAAATTATTTACCCTATAAAAAATAAAAATCAACATAACAATCAAAACCAAAAACATCCCATAATGATAATGATGAATATTCAAACCAGTCACACCTCTAAGAAACGAAACCTTCTCAACTCCTGAAAATAAATAAACCCAACCTCTCCAAAAAATGAGCGAGACAATCAAAGATATAGAAAACACCATTAACTTATCCAATCTCTTTTCATACATAAATCTCAAAGAAAATAAGAGTTTATAAGAATTGTTTCGATATAATGATTATTACAAAACACCAACCTTCACACCCTTCTCACCATCACTCACCTGATAACCTTTCTCCGCAATCTCCTCCCTCAACTTATCAGCCTTACCCCATTCTTTCTCCCCCCTAGCTCTCTCCCTCTCTTCAACCAATTTCATAACATTCACAGGAACCTCAATTTTCTCAACATCCAACAACCCCAATCCAAAAACCTTATCCATTTCACGAACAGCACCAATCTTCCCACTCGCCTTAACATCCCTCAACAATCCCCACAAAACCTGCAACCCTTTAACAGTATTCAAATCATCATCCATAACTCGCCCAAACTCCTTCAAGTATCCAGCATTAACCTTCCCATCATCTTCAATCCCAGAAATAATATTCTTCAACCTCTCCAAAGAATTCTCAGCATTTTTCAAACTATTCAAAGTAAAATTTAACTGACTTCGATAATGGCTTGTCAAATACAGATACCTTAAACCCATCATTGAATGCCCCAAGTCCATCAAATCCCTAAGCGTATAAAAATTCCCCAGAGACTTACTCATCTTCTTACCATTAACCATCAACCATTCAGTATGTAACCAATAATTCACAAACTTCTTTCCAGTACATGCCTCAGATTGCGCAATCTCATTTTCATGATGCGGGAAAACCAAATCAACACCGCCAGTATGAATATCAAAAGGTTGTCCTAAATATTTCGAAGACATCGCAGAACATTCTATATGCCACCCAGGTCGACCTTTCCCAATCTTAGTCTCCCAAAAAACCTTCCCATCCTCAGGAGTATAAAACTTCCAAAGCGCAAAATCATTCGCATTCTCTTTATCATACTCATCATTATCAATCCGAACACTCGCCTTCAAATTCTCCAACTTCAACCGAGCCAACTTCCCATAACCTTTAAATTTCTTAATATTAAAATAAATTCCATCATCAGTTTTATAAGCAATCTTCTTATCCAAAAGTTTTTGAATAATCTTAACCATCTCATCAATATGTTCAGTCGCCCTAGGATATTTCCAAGACTTCTCAATATTTAACACAGCCTCATCATCCAAAAAAGCATCAACATATTTCTTAGTATATTCACTCAAACCATTTCCCTCCTCAATACTTCCCTTAATAGTCTTATCATCAACATCAGTTATATTAACAACTTTCTTAACCTTAAACCCAGAATACTCAAGATATCGTTTCAAAACATCAGAAGCAACAAACGACAACCAGTTCCCAATATGCCCATAATTATAAACAGTCAAACCACAAGTATACAAACCAACCTTCGGAGCATTTAGGGGTTTAAACACTTCTTTTTTCCGACTTAAAGTATTGTATAGTTTTAACATATGAATAAGTGGGAACAAGGGATTATAAATATTTCTCAAATCAAAACTTTTTAATACTATCCATCCTTCACCAACACATCAAGAGGTGCAACATGAATAGAATAACTAAAATCAATATAGCAATCTTCACAATACTTTCACTAGTTACTGTCATAACAAACATTCTAAAATACCAAGGAACCGGAAACCTCGCAATAATTTTCATGGTTCTAACATTTAATCTAAGTCTAAGCTTCTTACTAATTCCAACTGCAAGTCACATAGTAAAAATCTCCAAAAAAGGTTTCAGACTTTTCCTATTCTATCTAATCCTAATAACATTTTTCTACTGGTATCTAATAAGCACCTTACTGCATTGGTATTACGGCTCATTCATAAGTTTAGCAGGTCTTTATTATTTCATAGCAACTAGAACCTATCAAGCCACAATTCTCATTTACATAACCTCTGCAATTTTAATCTTAGGCTTAAGTCTAATCCTTTTTTATTTCACAAGACAATACATATTTGAAGATTTACCAAAAAGAAAAATGAGCAAAAAATTAAAAATACTTTTAGTCGTAATGCCCCTAGCTATTTTAGTTTTAGTTTTAAACATCATACCTCAAGAAGACTTTTACCACTCATCTCCTGCAATTGATATAATTTCACAATACACTTTAGCAGGACTTCCAACAGGACTCCTAACACAAAACAATTCTCTGGCTCAAGGAGAAAAATTATTCAACCAAGCCCTAGAAATAGAAAACCCCAATATAATTATAATAATGCTAGAATCTATTTCAGCAGAACATTTACCAATCTATGGCTATGAAAGAAACATAACTCCAAACTTAGATAAATTTTCAGAAAAAACAATCATCTTTGACAATGCCTATAGCACAGCATCACATTCAGATTATGCGCAACCCGGCTTCCTATCTTCAAGATATATCTTAACAAATGATTACCGAAATTTCTTTGACCAAAATTATCCCAGAGAATTCATATGGGACACTCTAAAAAATCAAGGCAATTACACAACAGCCTACATCTCTTCACAAGACGACAACTGGGCAAATATGATTCGTTATTATAATAAAGACACCTTAGACCTATATAGTTATTCTAGGACAGACAATCATTATGATTATGGTGGAGGCAATGCAAGAAAAGATTATGATGAACACACAATCCAAGAAACAATAAACTGGGTTAATCAAACCAAAGACAAGAACAATCCTTTTTTCTTATACATAAATCTTCAAGCATCACACTACCCTTACGAATATCCAGAAAACAATAGTATATTCATCCCAGACAAAGTCTCCTACGAAACCAGCTATTTCAATATTGCAAAAGGAGATTACGAATCTAGTTTAAATGCCTATGACAATTCTATCTATTATACAGACAAACAAATAGGAAAATTATTAAACTTTTTAGAAAACAACAAATTCCTAAACAACACAATAATCATCCTAAGTGCAGATCACGGAGAAACATTAAAATCAAACCACGGACTAAGGCACGGATTTGGAGTCTACGAAGAAGAAGTCAGAGTCCCTTTAATGATTTACTTACCCAATCAAAAACCAAAAATAATTCCTCAAAGAATCAAACGTTTAGATACAATACCAACCATATTAGACCTCATTGGCTTCAACCTCTCAGAACAATTCCAAGGACAACCCATGAAAACAAATCAAAATATTTTCCTAACTGTCCAAAATCAAAACTTTAAAATAGGTTTAATAAAAGACAACATAAAATATATGCTGAATATGATAACACTCATACCTGAAACATACAATCTAACAGCAGACCCCCACGAACAAAACAACCTTATCACAAACCGAAAACAAGAAAGATATTATTTTTTCACATATGGATATATTTTATACAATTGGTATGAATGCCAAATAGATTATTATGAGGATGAGGGATGGAAGAATGGGGAAGTTATTGATTGTTGATTAGGTTAATTTAATTAAAAAAATTATGCTTCATGCTTCATAGATTCTTGCAATATGCTCTTTACTCCTTTAACATATGTCTGAACATCCATCTGACAAAATCGCCTTATTTTTCTTGATTTTGGAAATATCATTTTTCCATTTGGGTCTCTTACTTGAATATAAGATCTACAATCAGAATCCCCAGCGGGATTTTGACCATGGTCTATGTAAGGTGTTTCCTGAGTATTAAGTTGAACTCTTTCATTTAAAGAACTTTCAGATTCAAGAGCTTTTTCAAGTACCCCTACAACCTTTGGTAAATCAACTTTTAATCCAAAAACACTTATCCTATATTTTCCTTCCATTTTTATATTAGGTCATTAACCCTTTAAAAGAATTGGTATGTTCTAGGATAAAAATATAACAAATTAGTGAGGTACTCCAAATAAATACTTTCTTGCTAATTTGAATCTTTCGCAGTAGTAAGGCTGATTCTACTGAAAGAATTTATTGCTGAAGACATATCTCAATGATTAAATTCCCAACAACATTTCAATAAGTGGGACGGAAAGGGAAAGGCGTAAGCCGGCTTTCCGCGGAGGAGGAACAACACTCCCAAATCCTAAAACAACAACAAAATCATCTATTCAAAAAACTCCTCTCCAACCCCTCACTCACCTTCACCCAACTCCCACTCACCACCCAATCTATCATTAAACTCTCCCCTCAAATTCTCCAACATCTTCTTCTTTGTAGCAACACTACCTCTCCACATCTTATGACCCAAAACCCAGCCCAACTTTACAAATGCAGTCTCAGGCAAAATATCATTCAAAAAAACAACACCTTCTTCTTGCAACTTCCGACCAGGCGAATAAACATAAGGATCCAACCTACCATACAAAGTCTGAGGAGCAGCATAAACAAACATCCCCATCTCAATAACATCCTTCAACTTAGGCAACCAATTATTCTTACCCTCTGAAATAACATGACCCAACCCAGACATCTCCACAATAATCCCTTTGTAATTCTTTCTATAATAATCCAAAATCTTCGGATCTTGCCCAGGATAAAACTTCACCAAAGCAACACTATCATCAAACAAATTATCAACTTCAACCTTCCTCTTACTACGCTTATTATGCTCACTAATCACTTCAATCTTATCAGGCCAAACTTTTGCAATCGGCTTACAATTTATGGGCCTAAAAGTATCTCTCCGAGAAGTATGCATCTTCCGAACCTTAGTTCCCTTCAAAGCATAACAATATTCATCACTCGAATTAGCATGACCAACCAACATAACTTCAGCAATATCCGAAAGCGCAGCATTTGCAGAACAAACTAAATTCAACCTACTATCCGAACTCCCCCTATCAGAAGACCTTTGAGAATAAGTCAAAACAACTGGCTTGTTCAATTTACCCAACATAAACGAAAGTGCCGAAGCAGTATAATGTAAAAAATCAGTCCCATGCGAAACAATCACTCCCTTAACCTGCGGATCATTCAAACTCTTACCAATCGACTTCGCCAACCTAGCCCAATCATCAAAATCCATATTTTCTGAAGACTTCATAAACGGATGCTTTATCCTAATGTCTGCTCTCTCAAATATCTCAGGATAAATCCCAAACAATTCCTTAGCCTCAATCAACCACTTAACTCCCCCAGTCGTAGAATCCAACTTAGAAGAAATCGTCCCGCCTGTCAAATAAAAATCAATAATCGGCTTATCAGAATTAGACTTCAATTCCTTAGCTTCCTTAACCTCTTTCTGCTTCTCAACCAACTTAATCTCAGAAATATCTTCCTTCTTAAAACCAAGATTATATCCATTCACCTGCTTCAACAAAAGCACTCCCCTATCATGAGACTCCAAAAGAATCCCAGATTCACTTTTTCCATTTATAGTTATCTCTACCTTATCTCCTGGTTCGGGTTTTTTGTAAAGTTTTTTCATAATTCAAAAGACAAAAGAAGATTATTAAACTTTTCTCTAAGTCTTCCAACATCATTCATATTCAATCTTGATACAAAATCAAACAAATCGCTATTGAAATTTTCTGCAACCCCTATTGCTTCAATGACCTCCTCCTTTTTAATATTAAAATCAGTATAATATTGTTTATCGATTCTTTCTTTTTTGGCATATTTTATATCTGAGTTATCAATACCAAATAATTCATCTAATAAAATAATTGAAGCAGTATGGTTCTCACTTTTTATTCCAACCTTAAACAACAAAGCAATCACTAAATTATACATACTATAATAAGTCAAAGCTACTGCTTCCTCTAATTTATCATTTTTTAAAAGTATTTTAGCCGAGGATAAATTACTTTCTGATTTTTCAAAATAAGATTCTTTTATTTCTTCGCTAGGTTCTATCAAACTAAGTTTTTCTTCATTTTTCAATCTAATCAAAAAATTCATTTTTTTCATAAAATTCTTCAACCCCTTTAATTATTACATGATTTTTTTCAATCTCTTTTATCAATAAACTCGATTTATTATATTTCCCAATTTTAACACTTAATTTTGAATTTATCTTTTCTATCTCTTTTTTTATAGCCCCATTCTTCGTCTCCAAATAAATATCAATATCACTATTTTTTGTAGAAGTTTCTTTTGTATAAGAACCAAATAATATCGCAAGTTTTATTTGTTTATTCTTTTGAATCTTTTCTATTACTAATCTCAATGAAGGATATTTTTTTAACAGTTGAATTAATTTATAATTTTCAGTTTTCAAAACATAAGATTTAGCTTCAATAGTTTTTTTCAAAAAATAAATTTTATTTTTCCCCTGTTGCTTAAAATCAACTACATTTTCATTTAAAAGATTTTTTAGTTTTCTCACTACAATCATATGATTAGTATTTAGTTTCTTTGCTAATTCTCTCGCATGCCCCCTATCTTTCAATAACTCATTAATTATCTCAAGTTTGTAATTTTTCTGTTCCATATGTAACACATATGTTACAATATATTTAAATGTTTCCAATATCCTATTTTCTCTCAGACTTTTAAACTCCAACAATTTATATCCCTATCCATAACAACAATCCTTAAAATCCAAACAGACCCAACTTACCTATGAATTATCTAGAAAAATGGGCAGATACCCACATCAAACGAGTTTTAACAGAATTAAAACAAGAAAACATTTCTCTCACCTTACAAAATATTCCTCAGATAATTGAAGCAACAAGTTTTAGAAGAAGGAGCGTTAGAGAACCCGAAGAATGTCCCTGCTA
>CAYNOY010000005.1:0-25294 GCA_964399015.1 Candidatus Woesearchaeota archaeon
CTCATTAAGATTATTTGGAAGACTTATGAATGAGGGGTTCTTTTCAAAATCTCCACATTTCCCTGACCTGTAGCATCTATATTTTCAAAGGTTTTTATGCTGGTAAATTTAGAATAAACACAATTAAGATTTTTTGCGCCTATATGTTTTTTTTGGATTTTTGTAAGTATGATATAATCAAGTGTATCTAAATAATTACAAAAATCTTTGAATTTTGTTAGGTCAATATTAGGCTGTACTGTCGTGTATCTATATGTACTTTTGAATCCGGTTAGAAAATAATAGTTGTCATGTATTGAATAAACGGCACTATCTTCAGGGATTTCAAATAAAAGATATTGTTTTATTTCTTCTTGTTTGAATTTTTCTCCTTTTTGATGTTCCCTTAGAGTAATTTCAAGAGATACCATAAATGTAGTGAATAGAAATATAATCAATACAATTCTTATCACTCTTAGAGAGTTTTGAGTATATTTGGTAAAATAAAACATTGAAAGTGGAATTATAATTACTAAAAGATTAATGAGGTGGAGATTGAAGAGTTCATAACTCATGAAGTAGAATAAAATGAAGATTATTGATGCTATCCAAAGAAATGATATGAGGTCATTATTTTTAGATTCTTTTTCTTGAGCAGGAACTCCAAAAATAATAATAATAAAAAGGCCAAACGATTGAACCATCATTCTTAAAAATTTACCTGCAATTAAAAATCTAGAATGAGCTGGATTAGCTACAATATTAAAAATAAATAGGTCGTATATAAACATCCAACCTGCATGATAAAGAAAATAAGTTAAAAAGGGGACACTTAAAATTAATACGCTTAAGGTCACTAAGGTAATATTTTTAAGAGACTGGGGCAGGGATTGTTTTTTTCTTGAGAATAAATATAGTTGATGGATTAAAATTGCTAGAAAGAAAAGAAATCCGGGTTGTTTAAACCACATAGATAAAGATAATATTAATCCCGAAGTTATAAGATAATGTGCATTTCTTTTTTCTAAAAATAGTAGATAAAAAAATATAGCTAGTAAACCAAAAAAAGCAGAGGGATATTCAGAATTATAAATTGTTCCAGAAAAAGATATTGAAAAAACAATAAATATTGCAGAAGCTACTATTGCATTTGTTGTTCCAAAATATTTTTTGGATATGAAAAAAATTAGAATAAGAGTTAGAAATTCCCAAAAAAATGCTGCAAGGTGCAGGGTTTGAGTAGTTAGTTCGAAAAATACAGAAAATAATCCTAAAAAATAAATAGCGAAAGGTGCATGATTGTTAAAGTGTAATGTATTTGGAATTTCTCCATCCTCCATTAAATAAGTTGCTCTTGTTGCAAAAAAAGCTTCATTTCCTGCTAATGGGAAATTGAGGATTATAAAAATTTCTAGGATAAAACATGCTATTAAAATAAATATTGAAAAATATAATAATAATTTTTCGGAATTAAATAATTCTAACCGTTTCTTAAATTCCATAGTCAATAAGAAATTTTAGGATTTATAAAGATTTATACTATGAATTCAAAATTTTATTGAGTACCTGTCAATAATGTTTACTTTCAATCCCTAATCATAAAATTAGATTGCTCCCATCATTTTGATTAATATATTCCATAATATGTATTTGACATAAACAACGTTTAAATATCCTTAATTGAATTTTAAGTTTAATGAAAGCGGTAATACTTTGTGGCGGAAAAGGAACTCGATTAGCGGAGGAGACTGAATATAAGCCTAAACCTTTGGTTAAGATTGGTGGAAGACCTATTTTATGGCACATATTGAAACTATATTCACACCAGGGGGTTAAAGAGTTTATTTTATGTTTAGGTTACAAAAGTGAGATGATTAAAGAGTATTTCTTAAATTTAGAGGAGATGTCTAATGATTTTGTTTTAGATTTAAGAAGGAATAAAACCTATCAACTAAGCGATCCCGAAGAAGGATTAGATATTAAAATAATTTTTGCAGATACTGGAGAGGATAGTATGACTGGAGCAAGAATTGCAAAAATTAAAAAATATATTGGAGATGATGAAGAATTTCTTTTAACATATGGGGACGGGGTTGCAGATATTAGTTTGAAAAAGTTGTATGAGCACCATAAAAAATGTGGAAAAGTTGCTACGATTACTGCGGTAAATCCTACCTACAGGTTTGGATTGATTGGAACAAAAGATGGAATAGTAAATAGTTTTGATGAAAAACCTGAAATGAAGGATTTTATTAATGGGGGTTTTATGGTTTTTAATCGAAGAATATTTGATTATTTGTCTACGGATAAAAATTGTGTTTTGGAAGAAGAACCTCTATGCAAATTAGCGAAAGAAGGCGAGTTAGCATCTTACCATCATGATGGGTATTGGCAATGTATGGATAATCAAAAAGATGTTAATTCTTTGAATAATACTTGGGCAGATGGTGCACCCTGGGCTATTTGGTTGAAACAACCTGAAAGACGATTTTTAGAGGAAAATTGTTTTCAAGAATTAGTTAGTTCTCCAGATAAAGATAATTTTGATGAAGGTGAGACATTAAATGAGGTTCCAGACCAAAATGAATAATGAATACTGGGATAATAAAAATGTTTTGGTGACTGGTGCGGGTGGTTTTAAGGGTTCTCACCTAGTTGAAGCCTTAACAAGAACTCAGGCAAATGTTGTAGCTTTATTAAGAGATTTTGATCCTAAAAGTTATTTTGAATATAAAAATTTGGGGAAAAAATGTACTGTAGTAATTGGGGATTTAAAAGATGATAAAAAAATTAGAGATATTTTAACAAAATATCAAATAGATGTTATATTCCATTTGGGCGCTCAACCAATAGTTACAATTGCACTTCAAAATCCTATTGAAACTCTTGAAACTAATATCATGGGGACTGTAATTTTATTAGAATCTGCAAGAGTTTATGGAAAAATTGAATCTATGGTTATGGTCTCAAGCGATAAGGCCTATGGCCCTAGTAAAAATGTTCCATATAAGGAAGATGAAAGATTGCATGGGAAAGCTCCCTATGATGTTTCAAAATCTTGTGCTGATTTAATTTCTCAAATGTATGCAGGAGTTTATAATCTGCCGGTGACCATTGCCAGATGTGCCAATGTTTTTGGTCCGGGAGATTTGAATATGAATCGTATAATCCCTGGAGCTATTGAATCTGCAATAAATGGTAATGTGCTAGAAATAAGGAGTGATGGGAAAATGATTCGAGAATATATTTATGTTAAAGATTGTATTGAAGGGTATATCCTTTTAGCAGAAAATATATCTAAAACTCGAGGGCAAGCGTTTAATCTTGCGAGCGATAATATTATGGATGTTTTAGGAGTTGTTAAAAATGTTTCTAAGGCAATTGAAATTCCGATTAAGATAAAAATATTACATCAGGCTAAAGCTGAAATTCCCGAACAACATTTGGATGCTTCTAAGATAAAATCTCTTTTGGGTTGGAGGGCAAAGGTTAGTTTTAATGATGCAGTTAGGAAAAGTTATGAGTGGTATCAGGAAATTTTATAAAAATGGAAGATCAAAAAAATCTGCAAAAAGTTCCTAAAATTAAAGTTTCAGATTATATTTTAAATTATTTAAGGGCGCAAGGAATTAATCATGTATTTTTAATTATTGGAGGATTTATTTCCCCGCTAGTAAATTCTTTTGATAAAGAGAAAAATTTGGATTATGTTTGTACAACTCATGAACAAGGTGCTGCTATGGCTGCAGATTCTTATTCAAGGATTACTAAAAATTTAGGAGTTGCAATGGCCACTAGTGGTCCCGGAGCGACGAATCTTCTTACGGGAGTAGCATGTTCATATTTTGATTCTATTCCGGTTTTATATATTACTGGGCAAGTAAATACTAAGGAATCTTCTGATGAAAATAGTCCGAGGCAAATCGGATTTCAAGAAACCGACATAGTGAGTATAGCAAAACCAATAACCAAATTTTCCCAGTATGTTAAAGATCCTAAAAAAATAAAATATTTTTTAGATAAAGCGATCCATATTGCAAAATCTGGAAGGCCGGGCCCAGTTTTATTGGATTTACCCATAGACGTGCAGTTAGCAGAAATAAATCCCTCTGAACTAGATTCATATCTTCCATCTTTCGAAGAGATAGACCTCTCATTGCTTGATCAAAAAGTAGATCAAACTATTGAGTTAATTCAAAATGCAAAAAGACCGATTATCATTTTGGGTGCGGGAGTTAAGATTGGAAGGGCTGAAGAAGAAACAAGAAACCTTATTGAGAGATTAGGGATTCCAGTAGTGTTATCTTGGGGTGGAATAGACATTCTCCCCAATAATCATTCACTAAGGGTTGGAGGATTTGGTGTTGCGGCGGGCAGAGTTGGGAATTTTGCAGTTCAAAATTCAGATTTAATTATTAGTCTAGGGTCTAGATTAGATACTCGGCAAACTGGAGGAAGGCCTCAAACATTTGCAAGGGGAGCAAAAAAAGTAATTTTAGACATACATAAAAAAGAATTGAATAAGGGGAGGGGGATTAAAATTGATATAGAATTAAATTATAATATAACTGACTTTCTTAAAAATATCCAAGATAAAAAAATTGAAACTCAAGACCTAGATTCATGGAAAGAGAAAATCAGAGGATGGAAAGAAAAATATCCGATTTGTCTTCCAGAATATTTTAACCAAAAAGAAAATGTTAATCCCTATGTCTTTATGGATGTTCTTTCAGATAAATTGAGTGATGGGGAGATAATTGTTGTAGATACTGGGAATAATTTGTCTTGGACTATGCAGGGATTTAAGATCAAAGAAAATCAGAGATTATTTTCAGATTTGGGACATGCTTCTATGGGATATGCCTTGCCTGGAAGTATGGGTGCGTGTTTTGCTAACAATAAACAACGGATAATTTGCATTATTGGAGATGGAGGATTAAAAATGAATATAAATGAATTTGAGACTATTGTTAAACATAATCTTCCAATAAAGGTATTTGTGCTTAATAATCATGGATATGGTATGCTTAAACAATTCCAGGATGTTTGGTTTAAATCTAGTTATAAGGCCAGCTCTATTGATGGCGGGCTAGGGGACCCTGATTTCTCAAAAATTGCAGAAGCTTATGGAATGAAAACCGTTCAAATAAGTAATAATCAAGAATTAAATAAAATCTACGAGGTTCTTAATCATCCTGGGCCAGTATTATGTAATTTAGAATTAGATCCTAATGCGAAAACTATTCCAAAATTAGAATTTGGTAAACCCCTTGAAGATTCTTCCCCATTATTAGATCGGGATGAATTTAGGGAAAATATGATTGTCAAACCATTAGAGTAATAAAATGGTAAATGGAAAAGTTCTCGTTACTGGGCCAAATAGTTTTATTGGTTCAAATTTAGTAAAAAAATTAATTTCAAAAGATTTTGAAGTTCATATCCTAATTAGAGAAACATCTAATTTATGGAGGCTGAGCGATTGCACTGATAAAATAACTGTGCATAGGGTTGATTTAAGGGAAAGAGAAAAATTATTTGACATGGTTAATTTAATTAAGCCTGATGTTATTTTTCACCTCGCAACTCAGGGAATTTATGGGGGAGTTCATTCAGAAAATAAGAAGATAATTGAAACTAATTTTTTGGGTACGATTAATTTAATTGATGCTTGTGATGACATTGATTATAATTGTTTTGTGAATACTGGAAGTTCTTCTGAATATGGGATGAAAAATAAACCTATGAAAGAGGATATGATTTGTAGTCCCTTGAATATGTATGGGATAACAAAAAATGCAGCAACAAAATATGGGCAATTTGTTGCTTTGACAAAAAATAAACCCATTATTTCTTTAAGATTGTTTTCTCCCTTTGGATATTATGACCAAAAAGATAGACTTATATCTTATGCGATTGTTAAATCAATAAGGGGGGAAAGTTTAGAATTAGCAAACCCTGATTCTGTAAGAGATTATATTTTTATCGAGGATGTTGTTGATTTATATATTAAATCAATTAAAAAGGCCAAAGAGTTTAAAGGGGAAATTTTTAACGTTGGAACAGGTATTCAAAATAATATCAAGGAGGTCATTGAAAAAATTACAAAAATTACAAAATCCTCAAGTAAAATTAATTGGGGAAGTGAAAAATCTAGAGATTATGATAATGGATGTTGGGTTGCAGATATTGAAAAAACTAAAAAAGTTTTTAATTGGGAACCTCAATATGATTTAGAAGAAGGCCTAATAAAAACAATTAAATGGTTTGAGAAGAGATTAATAAATGGTAATTCGTAAAATTCCAGAGGTTTCTATTACCCTCCCGATATATAATGAAGAAGAAAGGATAAGGCAAACGGTTAAGAATCTTGTTAGGGTTTTTGAATCTAAAAAAGTAGATTATCAGTTGGTTTTAGTTAATCATGGTTCTTGGGATAAGAGTGAAGAAATAATAAATAAATTAGGTGAAGAAAATGAAAGAATAAAACCGATTAATCTTATTAAAAATCTAGGTTATGGGGGTGGAATAATGTATGGATTTAGTAAATCTAATGGAGAGTATATTGGATGGACTTGTGCAGATGAAGAAGTTACTGCCGAGGAGACCTATAAAGTTTTTAAGGCTTTGAAAAATAGTGGATCTTTAGTTAGTAAGGCTATTCGTAGGAAAAGAAAGGATGGGAAATTTAGAATTTTAACTACAAAAATATTTAATTTTTTGATAAAAGTTAGATTTAATTTAAAAATTAAAGATGTAAATGGTTTTCCATTTTTTATGAAAAAAGAAGTCTTTGAGAATATTAAAGTTAAAGAAAAAAATCATTTATTTAATTTAGATTTATTAAAAAATATTAAAGACAAAAATTATAAAATTATCGAAGTTCCTGTGACCCATCAAAAAAGAAAATCGGGTAAAAGTTTTATGAAAATGTCTCGGGTAATTGAGATGGCGTTGGATACCTTGAAGTATTGTTTGGTTGGGGGCAGGAAGATATAGTAGGTCTGATTATGTGCAAGTAGAACTATTGAATATTTCTCCAGAAAGGTTTTTGATTTATCCTTCTGAGAGATTGAAGAATTAAATTGCTACCTCAAATTCTCTTAATGCTTGTTCTAATTCTTGGATATTATCTGCTTGTCTAAATTTTTCTTTTGGAAGTTGAAGATTATCTGAATCTTGAGTTTGTCTTATTGCCTCTGCAGAATCAATATAAGGAGTGAACCAAATTCCTTTCCATCCAAAATCTTGTATTCCTTTTGCAAGATATTTTTTCCTGTCTTCGATTAGGATGATTTGATTAATTGAGTTTTCTTTTGCATATTGTTGTGCTTCTTCGTACATTGGAGGATGGGGTTTGACTGCCTTAGAAATATGTGAACAAATCATCGGAGCTTCGGGATTAAATGTCTGAAACATTCTTGGATGTGTTCTTGATAGATATTCAAATGCGAATTGATTGATGTTTGAAAATATTCCTACAGGGCATTCTGCTTCAAAATATACTCTTTGTTTTAAATCTACTACAGGGGTTATTTCTCCACCCCAACAATTTTGAACAACTGATTCTAATTCGGTCCTAGATAGGTTGGGGTTTCCTAAAAGTTGTTTTAATTGTGTTTGATAATCTTCGTTGGAGAGAGTTCCATTTAGAGTATCTAGTTCTAACTTGGATTCGGTATATATTTGTTTGAAATCTTCTGATGGAATTCCAGATACCTTTGCTCCTTCTTGATAAAATTTTGTGTAGTTTAATTCTAGAAGGACTCCTCCTACATCCCAGAGAATGAGTGGTTTTTGGTTTTGATTTTGTGGCATTTTATTATTTATCTCCTAGCATCAGTTCTTTAACTAATTCTACCTCGGATCTGGAGTAGAATTCTGATATCTTGTTTGCAGTTGTAGGATTTTTAATCGCATTGCAAAGAAAATCTCCTAAATCAGTTCTACATAATTGTTGTGTTTGATATTGTATCATTTCGGTTACTGCACCGCATTCTTCTCTTTCGGGTTTTGGATTTGAAAAAGGATTTGTTCTTGAACAAGCAAATCCTTTTGTTAAATTGCATCCCATCTGAGCAGATTTTAATGGGGCATAGTAGCAAGAAGCAAATCCATTCATATCTGCGATTTGAACTGCAGAGGTTATTCCCTTTACTAAATCGGGATATCCTGGATGGGAAAGATTTAATATATCCATTCCTGTTGAACAGTCGCCTATTTCTGAATATGCGGGAGTAGTTCCTGAAATTTGTTCTTCAGGACCTTTAATTCCCATTGCTGAAGCTAAAAATAATTCGTGGATTATCCTAAGTTCGCTATTTCTTTGATTTGTTGCTAAAACAACTGGAACGGTTCTAGAACCTACACCATATAATGAATTATCTTTTTCGATCTTATTTGTTAAATCAATTACCCTTTCAACAGCTTCATCGCTATCAATTACTTGCTGATCTAAACATGTACCTAAAACAATTCCGTTTGAAAAAGTAGGGTTATAGAAAACTTGTCTTACACTTGTTCCAGGGCCTTTATCTACTGGATCATATAAGAGAAATAAATCGCTTGGTAATTTTCTTGTTATGTCTCTTACCTTTTCTCTTAAAATAGGGTCAAGCGTTTTATCAGAGGTTGTAAGTTTTAAACCAAAATTAAAATCATTAGTTTTTCTTTTAAAAATTTCTCTCATTCCATCGTATCTTTGTAATCCTTGAATAAACTCTTCAAAATTTCCTGGATTACTCACAAAATGGACAGGTATAAAGTGTTTTTGCATTTTTTAGGGCAGTGAAACCCCTTTATAAATATTGTTAGTTTTTTAGGTACAACCTCATTATACTTTTGTCTTAATTAATTTAATAGAATTGTTTTATTTCCTGCTCCTAAAATCACAAAGTTAAGTGAGATAATGCTTCTTTAATCTCGGAATATTTTTGATATTCAAATGCCTCAGGTCTTCTATATTTAAGATAAGCATTAGGTATCGTACTGCATATCTTAGAGCCTAAAATTCCTCCAGGTATTGCAAGAAATATGGGTGGGGCAAGTGAAATTGTTGTTTGTAATATCCCTGTCAGAGGAGCTAAGAGAGGTGTCTGATTATTCATTGAATCTGCTAAACTTGTTGCAATTTCACAACAAGACCCATAAGATAAAAATACTGTAGATATTGCTCCAAAAATTGCTCCAGTATAATTCATAACGTTTATTGGAAGTAAGTCTCTCTCCGCATTCCGGCGACTCAATTCACTTGTTGAATCATCAACTTTTTCAATAAATGAGTCTAAAGAGGGTTTAAATTCCTTATTTAAATTAACTGTGGAAATTTCATTGAATTCATTTACTGGTCTATCCCGATAAATTGCAGTTATAGCATTTTCAAAATAGGTTTCCATTTCTGAAGGATTTTCTAATTGGAAAATCTTGGGAGAAAGATCATATTCTAATTGTGTAATCCGTTTTTCCCCCCTAATTGGAGATAATATTTCTTTTATCCCTAATTTTTTAAAATCTCTTTTAGTCCTCCATTCTTGAAATAATTTAGAGAGTGACATAAATTTTTATGTTTGTTTAGTTTTTAAGGTTTTATTTAAAATTATGAATATTTTGCAAGATATATTTTCTATTGATATAATCTATTAGAATCTAAAAACGTATTTTAATTATGAAAAAATATCTTAATTAGCTAAAAATTTAAGTGAATATTTTTGTTTTTCTGAAGTCTTTTCATAACTCATCCATTTTAATAAAAATAGAACTCACATCTTACCCTGCTTCCACCCCAACCCCCCCATAATAGATAAATCATTATCTGTCTTAATAATATCTGTAGTGGTCTCTAATGTGAGGGTCGCTTTAGGAGGGATCATCTTAACAATTCTCTTTAAATCAATATTTCCTTCAATAAGGGCCAGATGACCTGCATCTTTTTTAAAACCTAAAAACTTCCAAATCTTTTGCCCCCCTAAATGATAATGTTTTGGTTTTAATTTAATAAATTCTCTGATTATTTTAAATTCATCAAGCCCTCCTTGCAAGGCAGCAGAAATAGCATGATTAAAATCCAAAATAAATCCTTTCCCAGTTAAATCCATAAACTCTTTCATTTTTTCTGGTGTAGTGCAAAGTCCTTCCTTAAAATCTGGAAGATTCTCAAAAATTATTCTTTTATCTTTAATTTTCTTAAAAAACTTAACAGCAACCTCCTTAGAACAATTCTTGTTTTTTATGATTCCTGGATGTAAAATAATATGTTTTGCCTTAACATTATCTGCAATCTTTCTAGCAAAATTAAAAGAATTTAAATTCCTTGCATGTAAACTAGAATCTGCATCATTCACTCCAAATCCACGATGTTCTGCATGAACAATAAAAGGCTTCTTAAACTTTTTTAGAAAACTATAATCATTACCAACAATTGCCTGCACCTCAAAAAAATCGCATTTATTTCTAAAATGATCTAAAAAATTTTCATTGTTAAATGTCTTAACACCTACTTTCATCACTAAGTAAAATTAATGATCTATAAAAACATTTCCTATTCAGCATTATTATCTGGAAAACTAAAGATTTAAAAATCCCTAATAACTGATTTTTTTTAGAGGTGAAAAACCTTAGAATCTTATTCTGAGAAAATTAAAATGTTACAAGATATTATAGAGACTCCTGAACTTCCCCCACTTAAGGGATTAAAAGATATAATAGATAGACTAAACAGTGTATCCGAAGATGAAGAAATAAAGAAACGAATAGAAAGACATTGTAAATCTCAGTCTCCTCATAGAAATTCTAACAAAGAATCAAGATTTGTTAAACATTTAGAAGATTTTAGAAGAGAATATCTTAGATTAATGGAACCGGAAATAAATAGGGAGATAGGTTCGGTTATAGATTGTTTGTCTGATTTTTATGGGTTGAAAAGAAATTTCAGAAAAACACCATTTGATGTAAGTTTTGAGGGGAAACCATTTGAAGTAAGATTAGTAGATTTTGTAGGATTAGGACAAGATTCTGTAGTAGCTCAATTCGATGCTATGGATGGAGGAAGTGGATATCCTACAACAAATTCCTATTTCCAAAAACCGGGCTATTGGTTTTTCCCTCCACACATATCTCTAAATATCAGAGAGGGTTTGCCTGTTGAAGATATTGTTGAAGAATCATTACATTTTTTACAATGGTTTTATGGTGCTGATGAGGAAACTCATGCAATGAAACTTACAACTAGGCGGTTTTTAGGGACAACTGAAATCAAAGGAAGTCCCATAATTAAAGTAAATCTTGGAGACTGGGATTTTGGAGATTATTTTTCAGACAGGATATCTAAGGAAGCGATGGCACGTTTCACAAGAGTGAAGTCGGGTTTAACAATCCCAAGAACTGCCTATGAAGACTCTAAGGATGATATGGAACAAACAATACCTGGGATTCCCGAACAAAAATCTCAATTAGAATTATTGGATGCATTAACCGAACAAGGAAGGCTTGATTGTTATAGAAAATTATTGGATTGGAATGGTGTAGAAGAATTAAAGGGTATTGGGGAAAAATTAAGTGAAGAAAATATCCTAAGCTATAGATTCATGGATTTTCCTCAGGGATTGATTCATCATCTTGGCTATGGTTTAGGAGAAAGACTTGCAGCTTGTGTTAAAACTCAAAGAGATGTTGCTTACCTTGGAAGAACTCATTTCAGACCAGGGAATCCTGAAGAAAAACTAGATGAATTAGTAAATGTTTATAAGGCATTATCTTGATTACTAGTAGCTCTGATTATTTTGCAGGGATTTCTGTGAAGATTTCTCAAACATTGTATGCTATCGTCAATTCAACAAATTATGAGTATCTCAGTTACTAAATCTTTAAAAAACTAAGTAATGAGGTAATTATATGGATGAAAGAGAAGAGTTTTTGAGGGGAGAAATTTTGGAAAGAGTTCGTGAAATTTATAGATTAAGAAAAGAATCTGAAAAGTTTGTTGCAGGTTCTAGTAGAGTTAATTATTCTGGAAGGGTTTTTGATGAAAAAGAGATGGGGGCATTAGTTGATAGTTCCCTAGATTTTTGGTTGACATTAGGTAAGGAAGGGAAAGAGTTTGAGAAGAGGTTTGCAGAGTATTTGGGAATGAATAAGGTTATTGTTTGCAATTCAGGGAGTTCAGCTAATTTGCTTGCAGTGAGTGCCTTGTGTTCGCCTTTAATTGATAATCCCTTGAGGGAAGGGGATGAAGTGATTACTACGGCTTCTACATTTCCTACCACTCTTGCACCAATAATTCAGAATAATTTAGTTCCGGTTTTTGTAGATATTAAATTAGGGGACCATAATATTGATGTTTCTAAGATAGAGGGGGCGATTTCTGATAAGACTCGGGCGATTATGTTTGCTCATACTCTTGGTAATGTTGGTGAGCTTGATAAGATAATGGAGATTGCTAAGCGGCATAATCTTTATGTTATTGAGGATACTTGTGATGCTTTGGATTCAAAATATGATGGTAAGATGGTTGGGAGTTTTGGGGATATTTCGACGTATAGTTTTTATGCTGCGCACCATATGACGATGGGTGAGGGCGGTGCTGTTGCGGTTAAAGATTGGAAGATTGCTAGAGCGGTTCGTTCCCTGAGAGATTGGGGAAGGGATTGTTTTTGTGAGACTGGTGAAGGAAATCCGCTTGGTGCTTGTGGAAATAGGTTTAATCATAAATTTGAAGGATTGCCTGATGGCTATGATCATAAATATGTTTTTAGTAATGTGGGTTATAATTTGAAACCTTTAGATTTACAATGTGCTATTGGTTTGGAACAATTGAAGAAGTTAGGCGGATTTAGTTTAAGGCGGAAAGAGAATTTTAATAGATTGTATGATTGTTTGGTTAAGTATTCTGCGAAGTTGATATTGCCTAGTTGGTCTGAGAAGGCAGATGTTTCTTGGTTTGCTTTTCCTATTACTGTTCGGGGTGGTGCGGGATTTGGTCGGAGAGAGATTGTGGAGTTTTTGGAGTCTCGAAAGATTGAAACTAGGATGTTGTTTGGTGGAAATATTTTGAAGCAACCTGGATTTAGGGATATTAAAAAAAGGATTGTTGGTTCTTTAGAAAATACAGATAAGGTTATGAGAGATACGTTTTTCTTAGGAGTTTATCCTGGTTTGACTGAAGAGAAGATGGATTATGTTGTGAAGTGTTTGGAAGAATTTTTAGAGAGGTTTTAGTAGTAATCCTGAAGTTTTTTAAACTAAAATTATTCTCTAAGTCCATGAAACAAAAAGCAGACTTTCATAATCATTTGAGTACTTGTCGAGAAGATTTGGGAGATTTGGCTTTGCCTGCGATTAGGAAAGCAAGGAAAACCTTGGGTCCTGAGGGGGTTCTTGGAATTGTAAATGCTCAGGATAATGGCGAAGGTAGATACGAGACATTTATTTCTGGATTAATGAATCATTATGAGGTGGATAAAATTGAAAATGGAATATATCTTCCGGATGAAGAAATCTATGTGGTGAAGGGTCAGGAAGTTTTTACAAAAGATCAAAGTGGGCACCTATTAGTTTTAGGATTAGATGAGGGGGTTCGGTTAGAAGATAGAGTATCTTTAAAGGATTCTTTAAAACAAGCAAGAGATACTGGAGGGTCAATAATCTTAGACCACCCGTATTTTATGGATGGAGTTGTTGTAAGAAATCCTGATAGATATTTAGAATTTATTGAAGAGGGATTAGTTGATGGATTAGAAGTGCATAATGGGGAATCTTGGCTTCCTGTTCCGGGACATACTCATGCGAATAAAAAAGCACAAACATTATTTGATGAATTAAAAAAAGAATATGATATTGGAGGAATATCTTCTTCAGATGGTCATTCTGTGAGAGAGATTGGCTCAAGCTATACTTTATTAGATTCCATTGATTTTAGTAATTCGGGAAGATTAAAAGAAACTTTAAAGGAAGCAATAAGAAGTCATAAAGATTGTTCAGATGATAAAAGGTCTAATTCAATTTATAGTACTTTGAATCATGCTGGAAAAGTAATTGGGTTGAGGGGATTGTCTCGATTAGGAATATTGGGTCCTGTTAATTAAGATTAATTAAAAATATCCTCTATTGAATCTAGTAATTCTTTTTTCTTTTTATTAGAAATACTTACATAGATTGGGAATAATTTGGGGTAAAGAGGTTCTTTGAGATAGATTAGTTCAATGTAATCTAGTGTTAAATGGATTAATATTCCTATTAAAATGAATAAAAAGATACTGTGAATGTAGGATAAGATAATTAATAGGATGATTAGCCATACACTGTGAAATAATAATATTGTCCTTTTACCTTTTTTTCTTTTTTTGTGAGAGAGTTTTAGCCAGGCCTTTCTTCTTTCAAAAAACCAGTTATGTGCTTTTTTTAGGCTTAGGGATTTTTTTGTTAAAATATAATATAGATAGTGATCTACATCGATTAGGAATGATGCTAAGAAGATTATTAGGGTTTGTAGTGGGGTTAGTTGGAAGATGAGATAGAGAATTGTTGAGATTATTGCTCCGATTATGATGTGAGATTTTACTAGCATGATTTATTAAAGAATTTATTGTTTATAATCTTTGAGGATTAATTTTGTAGAATTGTATGACATTTTTACTGTCCCCTCCGCGAAAAGCCATTCATGAAATCACTTTCCCTCCCCGAGAATTAAAAATTCTCGGACGCCAAAAAACTAGTGCTGTAAGCACGTAGTTTTTCTGGTTTCGCCCCAGACATATTGATATGTTCCAAAATTTTAGATATTAGAAATGAGATTTAATTTATTGATAAAATTGGCATTCTAATTGGAGATTCATTATAATATGTGCTCGTAATATGAGGATTAATCTTTCAAAATCCTCTTAACAATCTCTGAGAATGCAGGTCTTGTTATGAAAACACCTGTTGAGATTCCGATGATTGTTGTTATTGCAAATCCTTTTAATAACCCTGCACCTGCCCAAATTAGAGGTAGTAGTGCGAATAGAGTTGTTACATAAGTTCCTAGGATAATGAATAGGGCCCTTTTAATTCTTTGATTTAGAGAAAGTGTTGATTGTTGTGATTCGTCTAGGATTATTATTTGTGAGTCTACACCTGTTCCGATTGCTGCGATGATTCCTGCGATTGAAGGCAGGTCTAAGTTTCTGCTAAATAGTGCAGAGATCCCTAAGATGATTGCTACCTCAGATAAGCTGGTTAGTAAAACTGCTAGAGAGAGTTTTATTTTTCGGTATCTTAAGAAGATCATTATTCCTACTGCAAGGATAGAAATTAATCCTGCTAAAAATATTGTGTTTATAAATTCTTTTCCTAGTAGTGGTGAGATTGTGTCTAGTTTTTCTATTTGTAGTTTGAAAGGAAGTGAACCTGTAATCATGACTGTCTGAAGTTGTTTCATGTTTGTCATTGCGTTGTCATAGGCTTCTTCTCTTGTTGCTCCTGTTCCTGAGCCACTAATCGAAATCTGAGTTGTTTCAGAGCCTTTTAAATCTCTTCCAATGTATAATGAATCTGTTAGTTGTTCATCTAAATATAAGTCTAATTTTTGGTCTAGGTATTGGGGGTTTTCTGCATCGGTTCCTAATGCATTTGTGATTTTTGCGTGTCGTTTTGCTGCTGCTTCGCTTAAAGATATTGCGAATCTGAAACTGCAAATATTTCCCTCAGTGTTTTTACTGCAAGAGAAAATTCCTGATTGTTGTCCTGTTCTTGCAACATAAGTTACATCCTTATCTCCTCCAGAAAATACTGTTTCGTTTCCTATTTTTGCTTCAAACTTTCCTTGTTTTGCAATTAAGTCTTCTAGTTCTTTTGGAGTTGAACCTGCTATTTCGATTAACATATGGTTTTTTCCAGACAGGTCTGTAACTGGTCTTATTTGAACATCCTTTAATCCGTAAACATTTAATCTTTCGTTGGTTACAGCAATTAAATCATTTAGTTCTGCAGCAGTTAAGTCTTTTTCTCCTGCAGTTACTAATGCCCTTGCCCCACCTGATAAATCTAAACCTGTTTTGATTCTTGTTTTTGGAATTTCTTTTACTGATAATTCTGGGGTGTTATTTGTGTAGATTAAAAATTCGTTTGTTCTTGTAGTTAGAGTTAATTTTATTTTTTCTTCTGTTGGAAATAAATTATTGATTATTGTAGTGTAGTCATTGAAGGTGTTTATTGGTTCTCCATTTAGGTGGGTGATTACTTGCCCAGTTCTTAGTCCTTGTTCAAATTCTGTTGAGTTTTGTTCTATCGAAGCTATCTCTACACCTTTTATGAATGTTAGTGGAAAGATTGCCAATACTGATGCTAGGACGCAGATTATTAGTAGCCATATTTTCCAGTTCATTATCTAAGACACCTACGGTTTCTTCGATGTATCTTCCCTGAAGATAGCTTCGAAGTTAGTATGGTTCTCCTATATTTTAATATCATTTTAATTGTGCCCCTCTTTCGAATCTAAATACCATTTTAATATTGATGCATTAGTTATCCATGTGTTTGGGATGTCGAATGCTAATCCGATTAATAGAATTGTGAAGATTTGTTTTAGTATTTCTGAGAATGATTGTACGATTATTAGTGCAGCTGTGATTGCCACGATTGAGGTTAAGGTCATTGTTATTCCGGTTTTGAATGCACCTGCAAGATTGCTGTTTGTGTCTCCGTGCCTTTTGAGTAATCTTGTTGTAAGCATGATGTCTGAGTCTACTGAATAACCAATAAGCATTAGGAATGCTACAATTCCTGCGCTTGACATTTTTATTCCAAGGTAATCTACTAGCGCTAATGTCATTAGGATGTCTGCGAATGCTGAAATAACTACTGCCGCACTTGGAATACTGTATTTGAAATAGAATATGAGGTTTATTACCAGGATAATTATTCCTGAGATTATTGCTAAGTTTATGGTTAGGTTTCCTGAAAAAAATAATAGTACTGGGATTATTGTTATTGTGATTAGTCCTGTTTTTAATTTTTTTCCTGATCCGAAGATGAATAGTACTACTAGGGACATGAATGAGAATGAAAGTATAATTGCGTAAAGTAATTGCTGGTAGAATGATTCACTTAATGTTGAACCTGTTGATTCTGTGCTTGAGTTTTCGGATGTTAATTCATATCCAATGAATTCTTGTATGGTTGATTTTAGTGAGTTTATTTCCGAAGGCTCTATTGGACTTTCGATAACTACTGCTTTTTGTTTTCCTGAACGAAAGTCTGAAAGTTCCCTTATTGCAAAGTCGTCTTGAGTTTTTTCTAAGTGTGCTTTTAGTTGATTTAAATTTATTTCTTGTTCTGGGAAAATTGTTATTGAGATTCCTCCTGTTAAGGAAACGTCTTTTAAAATAAAGTCGTTGTGTTGTTGATAGAAAATTGCTATTTGAGCTATTGAAAGGAAGAGTAATATTAGGGGGATTAAAAGTAAAAGTTTGTAGTTTTTATTGTACCATTTACTGAACTTCTTTTCTGTTATTTCACTTACTAAATTTTCTGCTGTGTGTGTCATGTTATTTTTTTGAATAATTATTTTGGTAATTATCTGCGCCGATCAGTTGAAAGAATTTTTTAAATTCTTAATACCTTCGACTCTCACGAATCTTCAGGCTGAAAGAATTTTTTAAATTCTTAATACCTTCGACTCTCACGAATCTTCAGGCTGAAAGAATTTTTTAAATTCTTAGTGCTGCTCGTCGCCTGGGTTTATATGCGCCGATCGGGAATTGAACCCGAGCCATCTGCTTGGAAGGCAGAGATCATACCACTAGACCATCAGCGCATAAAATAAGTAACTATGTGGTGTTTTTAAAGATTTTTGTTTTGAATGTGATGTTCTTTTCTATGACAATTTGAACATAAAACTTGACACTTACTTAATTCTTTTTTTATTCGTTCGATAGAATATCCTCCACGAACTAGATAAGAGATTTGACTTTCCTTGTCTTTGCTATTCTTATGATGGAAATCTAATGTGGCGGGATGATTTTCCGGACACTTGGAACATTTTAATTTAGATTTATATTCTTTGTACCAATCTTTAATTTCTTTTTTTCTTTTATAGATATGATTTTTCTCGCTATCTTTATTATTCTGATACCACCTTCTCCTACATTCTCTTCTTTTTTCAATATCTTTATAGGGCATGATTAAATAGGGTTTCCAACCTATATAAAGATTTGTAACCCTTTGAAAATTAAAACGCGCTCGGCAGGACTTGAACCTGCGACCCCGTCCTTAGGAGGGACGTACTCTATCCAGCTGAGCTACGAGCGCATATAGAAACTTAAAACCAAACAGTTTAAAAAATCTATGTATTAGGTTGTCTTATGATAATTAAGGTTTTGGGAGCGATTGATATATTTACTGGATTGGTGTTTTGGGTATTTGGGATTATGGGTATTGGGAATAGCGAATTGATTTTATTGTTGGGTTTGATTTTGTTGATTAAGGGGATTGTTTTTATGACTAGTATGAATTTGATTAGTTTAGGAGATATTGTTGTTGGGTTGATTATTATTTATTCGGGTGGTGCAGAGGTTGTGATGCCGAGGTTTGTTGTAATTATAATTGCGTTATTTTTGTTGCAGAAGGGCGCGTTTAGTATGGTTGGTTAGTTTGAGAAGTAATCTTGGAGATATTTTTGTTGGGCTTGATCTATTTGTTCTTGGGTACATAGCTTGTGTTGAATTGTGAAATCTAAGAAGTCTCTTGTTGGTGTAGGAACTCCTGCGAATCCAAAATGTTTTACAAGTCCTAGGGCTTTTCCTAGGAATGCTTCTGAATATTCTATTCCGTGGAATTTTGGGAGAGTCATTTTAGGGAATAATGCAGAGGGTAGCTCAGAGAATTTTTATAATTCTCTGATTCTTCGGACCTAAAGAACCTTCGGATTTAAAGAATTTTTATAATTCTTTGACTCCTCGGTTCTAAAGAACCTTCGGATAGTCGAACCTTACGATTCAAATCCTAATCTCTATAAAACTATTTTGCTTTGCAAAATAGAATAATGCAGAGGGTAGCTCAGAGAATTTTTATAATTCTCTGACTCCTCGGTTCTAAAGAACCTTCGGATAGTCGAACCTTACGATTCAAATCCTAATCTCTATAAAACTATTTTGCTTTGCAAAATAGAATAATGCAGAGGGTAGGAGTCGAACCTACGAAGGCACTAAGCCACAAGATCTTGAGTCTTGCCGATTTGACCACTCTCGAACCTCTGCATATGTTTTTTTTAGTGAATAAGGGTATAAAAATCTTGTTGGAGGTAAACTTCAGCATTTTTGAGGGATAAAAAGTTTTATAAAGGGCTATTTTTAAGTATAATTGAAGACGACCATAATAATCTGGTCACACCTGTTCCCATTCCGAACACAGAAGTTAAGCAGGTTATGTTGTGAGTGTTAGTTTCCGTGAGGAAGTGAAGCCTACGAGTTGTCTTCTCTAAATTTTCTTTTTTAGAAAAAAGAATATTTAATAAGAAAAAATTAGTCTAGAGAATATCTGGAAATAAGGAAAATACAAAAATGATAATACCTGTAAGATGTATGAGTTGTGGAAAGCCGATTGGTCACCTTTGGGAAGAGTTCAAGGAAAGAACTGATAAGGATGAAGACGGCGGAAAGGTTCTTGATAGCCTAGGTCTTGAAAGATATTGTTGCAGAGCGATGTTTTTAGGTCAAGTTGATACTTTAGAATTGGTTAATAAGTTTAAGAAGTTTTGATTTGTTTAAGATTTATTTTTAGAGATTTAAAAAATTTTAGTAACCCTTATAAACATTAGGTGCGGTTAATTATAGAGATATTTGATTTATAAATATTGAAAGGAGGTATAGGATATGAAAAAATTGTTGAGTGTATTGATTGTTGGTTTTTTGATGACGAGTTTAAGTGGTTTTGTTTTAGCGCAAGGTTCACAAGATGGAACAGGGGTATTGCATGATGAAATTGTTGCTGCAGGCGGGCAAAATGGAAGTGGGCTTCAGGACAATGTGAATACTGGAACTTCAAATAGTGGAGTGGGTAGTGAATTGCAAATTCAAGTTAAAGAGCAGAATCAGGTTAGGTCTGGAGACTATGTTAATGCTGAAGGTGAGCAGATGCAAATTCGGGAGAAAGCAAATAATAAGATTGAATTAAAGACTGGGAATTCTAAGGCAGAAACTGGTTTGAGCATCTTATCTGAAGAATCTAATGGAGCATCTAAATTAAGTGCTACTCTTTCAAATGGTAGAAATGCAGAGATTAAGGTTATGCCAGATGTTGCTAGTGAAAAGGCACTAGATAGGCTTAGACTAAAAACTTGCACTGAAGAGGATGGATGTCAAATTGAATTGAAGGAGGTTGGTGCAGGTGAGGGAGCGAAATTAGCTTATGAGGTTAAAACTCAAAGGACTTCTAGATTTTTAGGTTTGTTCAAAATGGGAATGGATGTTGAAGCTCAAGTTGATGCTGAATCTGGGGAAGTGATTCAGACAAAAAAACCTTGGTGGGCTTTTTTAGCTAGTGAACCTGTTGAATAAATTTTTATTTTTTATTTTTTTAAATTGAAGTTAATCCAAAAAGGGTTTTATGTTGCGGAAGTTTAATTTTGAAATGGGTAATCTTGAAAAATACTAAGTTAATTGTTTTGAAGATTTGATCAGGGTTTATATCTTGAAATATAATTACAGATTTTACACCTAATTGTCTTGAGAGGTTTTTTTATTCTTGTTATTTGATTGTTTGGGGTAAATATTGTGAGGCATTTTTTGCAGAATTTTTTTCTATATGGCTTTAGGGAGATTTTTTTGTTCATTGCTAAACGTTTTATTTTTTTTATTTGTTTTGGTGTTGGATTGTTGCTAAAGGTTTGTTTTATTTGATTTTCTGCTTCTTGTTTGGAGATTTTGATATTCATAAGATTATTAAAGGGGTTTATTATATAAAATGTATGGCGGAGTATCTATGTTATGGTTGTGGAAATAAATTAATTAATTTGGCGACGAGTTCAGATTTGGGTAAATTGTTTTGTGGAAGTAAGCATTCACCTTTGGAGGCGGGGAGTTGCGCTCTTAAATATGTTGAGAGTTGCTCTGAGGTTGAAAATGAGGTTTATTTTTTTGTGAATTTGGGTGGGAAAAAATGAAAAAGCGGCACATGATAATCAAAGATTCTCAGTGCCATGAAAATCATAAAAATTTTCATCGGTTTCCTAAACTTAAATCTAAAATTGTTTTGGCTCCGATGCATAATATTACTAATGTTGCGTTTAGGGTTTTGTGTAAAAAGTATGGAGCTGGAATGGTTAGTACTGAATTGCTTTCGGCTAATGCGATTTCTAGGGGGAACAATGCGGTATTGAATATCACATTAAAGGATAAAAAAGAGAAGCCAATTGTTGCTCAGATATTTGGACAAAAGGTTGAGAATGTTGTTGAGAGTGGGAAATGGTTGGAGAAGCAGGGGTTTGATATAATTGATTTTAATGTGGGTTGTCCTTCTAAAAAGATAATGGCGCAGGGGAGTGGAGGGGCTTTGTTGAAGCGGAAGAATAAGATTAAAGAAATTGTTTCTGGATTGGTTGAGGCTGTTGATGTTCCGGTTACAGTTAAGATTCGTTCGGGTTTTGATGATAAATTGGTTAATGCGATTGAGATTGCTAAGATTTGTGAGGATGCTGGTGCTTCCGGTTTGATTGTGCATGCTCGAACTGTTGCTCAAGGTTATGGGGGTAAGGCTGATTGGAGTGTGATTAAGGATGTTAAAGATGCTGTTAAAATTCCTGTTATTGGTAATGGAGATGTTTGGAATGGTGAGGATGCTAAGAGAATGATTGATGAGACTAGATGCGATTATGTGATGGTTGGTCGTGGAGCTATTGGGAATCCTTTTGTGTTTAAGGCGATTAATGAGTATTTGGCTAAAGGTGTTGTGGTTGAGCAAAGTGCTAAGGAAAAGATAGATGATTTTTTTGAGTATGTTAAGTTGTGTAAAAAGTTTGGGATTTTTTCTGTGGTTGATGCTAAGTTGAAGGCGCAGGAATTTAGTAAGGGTTTGGAGGGAAGTGTTAAGTTGAGGAGGAAATTGAATAGTGTTAAGACTATTGAAGAGGTTGAGAGATTGATGCGTTCCATGATAGAGAAATAAAGAAATTCACTAAAATTGTCCCACACTAAAGTGTGAAGTTTAATCAGACAATTTTCAAAACGCGAATTTCTGGCTCTTCGAAAGCTCATCCACATTCTAAAGAATGTGGTTTTCGCTAGATTTTCGAAGATTATAAAAAGGAGATTTGGCTGATTAGGTTATGACAGGAAAAAAGAAGGCTGAACCCGTTATTGAATTGAAGAATGTTGCGAAGTATTATCATTTGGGAGATGAGTTTGTTAAGGCTGTTGATGGAATTAGTATTGTGATTAATAAGGGAGATTTTGTTGCGATTGTCGGGCCTAGTGGGAGTGGAAAGTCTACTGCTATGAATATGGTTGGTGCCTTGGATATTGCGACACATGGAGATATTTTTTTGGATGGTATAAATATTGAGAAATTGGGAGAGTCTGAGTTGGCGCAGATTAGGGGCAGGAAGATTGGGTTTGTTTTTCAAACATTTAATTTGATTCCCACATTGACTGCATTGGAGAATGTTATGTTGCCGATGGTTTTTCAGAGAGTTCCTTATGAAGATAGGGTTGAGAGGGCTACGGAGTTGTTGACTAATGTGGGGATGGGTCATAGGCTTGATCACTTGCCGAATCAGCTTAGTGGTGGAGAGAGGCAGAGGGTTGCTGTTTCGCGAGCGCTTGCGAATAATCCTGATGTTATTTTGGCTGATGAACCTACTGGAAATTTGGATAGTCGAAGAGGAAAAGAAGTTGCGAATATGTTTGATGATTTGAGTAAACAGGGTAAGACAATTATTCTTGTTACACACGATATGGATGTTGCGAAATATGCTGATAAGATTTATAGATTGAGAGATGGGAAGATTGTGCAGGGTTGATTTGGAGGGGGAACAAATTGGGAGATGGGAGGATAGGGGGGGAATTTGTGAGGTGGGTGAAGGTTGAGTTTTATTATAATAATTCTTATAAATAAGAGGTTAGTGGTTATTTTATGAAATTGGGATACAATCATATTGCAAGGAATAATTTATTTGAGGCGATTAAGGAAGTTGCTGAAAATTATGCGGGCAGTGGTGTAGCTACATTGTCTGACCATCAAGGAATAGGTTGTTGTGTTGATGTTGCTTTCACGCTTTCTAGTGATCCTTCAAAGGCAGTCCATGTCACGGGTTATCCAAATTTTAGTACATATGGTTCAGATATGCATATTCGGGCAAGAATAGTTTCTGCGGATAAAATTATAGAAGTAAATGAGGGAGTTCAAGTTGATATTAGGGATGTGCCAACTGAGCAAGTGCTTCCAGATTTTGAATCAAGGTTTACTATTGCAGTTGGAAGTGCAAAAAAACTTGAAGAATTACTTAGTAGGAATGTGGGGTTATTGAATTGAGTTATGAAAAGTGTTTCCACCTCCGCGGAAAGCCGCTCATTAAATCTCTTTCCCTTTCCGCCCCGCATATTGTTAGTGTTGAAATTTATTTATAGGTTTAGTTATTTCGATTAGAGGTTCTTACTATTTTATCTATGCTTCAGAATAATCTTCTTTTCCAACCATCGCAGGATTCCAATAAACAAATGCTCCATCGTGATCTTTTTGTCTAGTTAATTGTGATGATTGAAACATTTTTCTTAAATGAGAATTAACAGTCCCATACTCTCTTGACTCGCTCATTTTTTCTAAACCTTCTTGTACTCCTTTGGCAGTCATTTTTTTATTCCACAATACTTCAAAGATCTTATCTTCAATTATTCCGCCCATTTCCTAAATACCCATCATCTTCTTCATTGCTGGATTCATGTCCATTGCGTGTTGTTGTGCAATGTTTTGGTAGAATTGGAATGTAATCATGATACCCAATAGTAAGGCTGTACCTGCGACAATTGTTCCTAGAACGTCTGCTAGAGCTGCTAATAGACCTATTGCCATTCCACCCATGATTGTTAATGGTAGGACATATCTATTTAGAATCGATTCTAAAATTCTTTTGTCTTTTCTGAAACCTGGAATTTGTAGACCTGATTTTAGGATGTTGTCTGCTTGAGCGCCTGCATCCATTCCAGAAGTCTTTACCCAGAATACTGAGAATAATGCTGAGAAGAACATGAAGAATATTACGTGTCCTAGTGTTTGTCCTAGTAATGTCCACTCCCAACTCCCTTGGATTATTCTTTCAATAATGTTTGTTGAGCTTACCCAATATAAGAAACCTGAAACTGGTCTTCCGTCAACTATGTTTCCGAAGAATGTTGGTCCGCCTGTCCAGTTTTGTAATAAACCTGCGAATAGTTGTAAGTTGGCTATTAGTGCTGCTGTTAAAATAACAGGGATAACTGAAGCGTAGAAGAATTGTAATGGCCATTTCATTGAGTATCCTCTGATTCTATCATAGCTTAGTGGAATTTCAATTTTTAAAGATTGAGCCCAAACAACAAATAAGAATAAACCTACTGTTGCGACGATTGCGGCTAGAGCAAGCATTGCGCCCTGAGAATCTGCGTTCATTAGACTTATGATGAATACCAAGATTTTTCCGCTAGGTTGGAAGTTTCCTTCAGGACCTAGGAATCCGATTGATGCAGCGACTAATCTCCAACCAACACCTGCTGCTATGAATAGGCTGACCCCTGAACCAAATCCCCACTTCTGGCATACTTCATCCATAAATAGAATTGCTATTCCCCCCAAGATTAATTGAAATATTACAATGAAAGTGTAACCTGGATGGGCTTCTAAACCTTTCATTAAAACATAAATCATTGCTTCAAAGAGTATGAAAAAGAATACTAGTAATTTTTGCAATCCTTGGAAGAATTTTTTACCTTCAACGCTTGAGGTGTCTATGTCTAATATTTTTGAACCTACTAATAGCTGTAGGATAATTGAGGCCATAACGATTGGACCGATACCTAGCGAGATTATTGAACCGAAACTGGTTCCCATAATTACTGCTAAATATTCGAATCTTTCTAGTGCGTTATTTGCTAGACCGTAAAGTGCGATGTTTGACATTGCGAAAAATGCTACAAGAATTATTGCAGTCCATTTTAGTTTAATATTAAAACTTAATTTTTTCTCTACAGGGCCTCTAACCTCTGGAAGATTTTTTAAGATATCTTTTGGTTCCATGTTATATTTATTGATGATAATTAGTGTTTTTAAAGGTTTTGTGCAAACCTTTAACCTTTCAATTTTCTTTGTGAAATTTGAA
>CAYNOY010000005.1:25394-37420 GCA_964399015.1 Candidatus Woesearchaeota archaeon
TTTTGTGCAAACCTTTAACCTTTCAATTTTCTTTGTGAAATTTGAAGTTTTAAAGGTTTTGTGGAGAAGTTTAATCTGTTTGGCTTTTGGAAGTGTTGAAGTTTTAAAGGTTTTGTGCAAACCTTTAACCTTTCAATTTTCTTTGTGAAATTTGAAGTTTTAAAGTTAATTATTTTGTTGTTTTAGGTTGATTGGATTGTGCCGGCTTAGAGGATCAAAGATTCTCTAATTCTCCAACTCTCTTTCGGAGAGTTGGACATTTACGTCTTTCCCTTTCCTTCCCGCAATTATTGATAGTATGTAAATTTTATTTGAGGGTTTGAGTCTTGGCTTTTATTAATTCAGATCATTATTCCTTATCGGGGAAAAAGTGAGGATAATCTTTCATATCTATATGGTTTCCAAAAAAATCTTTTGGGAGTATATTTTCTAATCCTGCCTCTGATGATTTTTGAGATTCTTCTCGTATCTTTTGACTTAAGACTGCTGCATCATTCCATGTAAAACTTAATTCTGGATTTGAAGCATATCTTCCCAGAGTTCTTAGGACTTTAGGTTTATTTGTATCATTATAGAAAAATACATATCTTTCTGTGCCTTTTACAAGTGCTAATACATTAATATCTTTGCCTGATGAAGAATTGTTAGAATTAAATGGATTATCGTGATTGTTTGGAATCATTTTATTCCTTCTTATCACTCTTAACTTCTTTCTCTTTTTCTTTAGAAGTTTCTTCTACGGGAGCTTCTTCTACTACTTCTTTTTTGTTAAAACTTGTTAATGAGATTGCTTTTCCGCCAGCTTTTTCTATTTTTTCTTGTGCGCTTGCGCTGAATTCTAGTGCTTTGATTGTTACTTTTTCTTTTAAGTCTCCGTTACCAAGGATTTTGTATTTTGATAAATCTAATTCTCCTTTAGCTCCGTATTTTTTCATTAGTGAGTCAAAGTTTCTTTGGATTTGTCCTAGGTTGATAACGTTTAGTTTTCTTCTTTCTGTTCCCTTACTAGTTATTCCTTGTTTACCAAAGTAGCCATGGCCGTATTTTTTTGTAACTAAAGTTGTTTTCTGGTCTGCCCTTTTACCTGTTCCAGCCATTCCTACTCCACCCCTATGTCCGCTTCCTTTCCATTTTTTTCGAGAACCGTGTCCACCGCTGTTTGTTCCCCTTAGTCTTACTGATTTTTTCTTTTTATGGATTTTCATTTTATAATCCTACTGCCTCTAAATATTTATTTGCAGTTTCATAACCCTTATCTCCTTCAACAAAAACCGGATTTCTGGAAGGTTTTTTATTAAAGTCTTGCCATCTAGTTATAAGGCTAATTGTTTTAGGTTTTCCGATAATAGTTTTATCTCTTCTATAGGTACTTAAAAAGGTTCTACCTACTGAAAGGATTCTCTCTTCACCTACCACCTCATCTTCTTTAAACCTTTCAAAACCTTCTTTATCAGGTAATTGCTCTTCTAAATTGTGTGTTTGTTTTTCTTTCTTTACCATTCTACAACATCCTCACGATTAAATCGTTTATTTTATCTTTATGGTTACCTAATGCTCCTTTAGGGAATTGTAATTTTGATTTTATTCCTTTTCTTGGTGGATGTAATCTGAAAAAAGGTTTTAGTTTAAGGTCAGTTAGTTTTTTACCTTCAAGTAATGCCTTAGTGATTTTCTCTGGATCTATTTTTTCTTTTTCTGTTGACATTGCTCTTTCTTTGATTAATTCTGTTAGCATTTTGTTATTAATATTACCGTAAGCTATGAAGTATTTTACTTTGTTTAACATACCCATTGCGATTTTGTCTTTAGGATCAATTAGAACGCAAGCATATTTTCTTCTTAATCTTAATCTGTCTAAGGTGTTTGCAATTTCTGATTTAACTTTAACCATTCCATGAATTCTAACTACTGCGATTAATCCAGCTTCAGCTGGTTTTGCTTTTTCTGTTTTGTTTTCTTTTGTTTTTGTTTCTTCCATATTCTTCGTTGTTGTTTTTGGGTCAAGCCTTTTTCTAAAAGGGTTGCCTACCTCTACCTCAATATTCACCTTTATATTTTTATGCCTTTAAACTTTTTCGATTGTTTCTTGTGAAAAGCCTAACTTTACTAATGCTTTTGCAACATTAGCCCGGTGGTCTCCTTGCAGTTCAACAACATTATCTTTTGCTGTTCCTCCGCAAGCCAACTCTTGTTTTAGGCTTTTTGCAATGGTTTTCAAATCTACATCTTGAAAACCAGACACTACTGTATTTACTTTTCCGAACTTCTTCTTGATAGTTCGAATTTGTATTCGCTGTTCTGTCTTCGCTATTTCTTCACAAACACAAGCTTGTAAAGGCAATCCGCATTTCGGACATATATCCATATTATTTAGTTTCAACAGGCTTTTTGTTTAGTCTATTGAATGTGTGTAATCTTGCGATTGTTCTTTTGATTTCTTTTGATTTCATCTTTCCGCCCTTTCCTGATTCAATTCTATTTCTAATTTGTTCCATCTTTAGATCTTTGATTTTCTCGTTTCTTTCTTTCTCATTCATCTTAGCGATGTCTTTTGATTTTAATATTGCCATTATTCCTTGTCCTCCGTAACGTCTTCAGTACTTTTATCTTTTTCCTTTTCAGAATCTTCTTTTTCAGGGTTTAGTTTTTCAGTATGTTCTTCAACTTTTTCTTTTAATTCTTGGTTGATTGTTTCTTGAGGCACGCCTTCTTCAATTTCTTCTTCGATAGCCATTGCAGTTCCATCAGCTTCTTCTTTAGGTTTTGGAGCTTCATCGAACTCTTTTATTTCTTCTTTTAATTCTTCAGTTTGAATTTCTTCTATTTTAATTTCTTTAGCCTTAACTTCTTCAGTTTGAATTTCTTCAGCGATTTCTTCAGCGATTTCTTTTTCAGCTTTTTTAATACCTTCCTTACCTGATTCAACTTTTTCAACTTCTTCTTTAACTATTTCTTTTTCAGATTTTGGAGCTTCAATAACTTTGATTTCTCCTTTTTTTAGTAAATCTGCTTTTTTTTCATCTGCTGCAGCTTCTATTGCATCTTTCTTTTCTATTACTTCTTTGATTTCTTTAGTAACTTTTTTAGATTTTTTAGGTTTGGCTTTAGATTTTTTCGTTGGTGTTTCATCGGGTTCTTCAAGTTCAAAATTTATTTGAGCCTTTATTGCATCATCAATGTCAATTCTATCGTAGATCTTTGCGGTAGGTGCCATGATTGCTACTTTAACTCCTATGATTCCTGTTTTAGTTAATGCTGTTGCTTGAGCTCTGTCAATTTCTTTACTTGGTTCTCCTGCTTTCTTTAAGTAACCTTCTGCAAATCTCCAGGACTTTGCTCTTTCTGAAGGTAGTTTTCCTGTTAATCTCATTTCGCAACCTAGTGCTCCTGCATTTATGATTTCTTGTAGTTTTCTGTATGCAATTACTTTGAACTTTAAGTTGCCCATTCTTTCTAATGCTAGAGCAATTTCATCTGCAACTAATTGTGCATCGAATAATGGATCTTTAATTTCATCAATTTCAATATGGGGATTTTCTAATTTGAATCTTGTTTTCAAAACTCTTGTTAATTCATTAATTTTTTCTCCTTTTCTTCCAATAACTAAACCTGGTCGTGAAGTTGAGACAATTATTTTTTCTCCTAGTGGTGTGTATTCAATATCTAGTTGGCTGATTTTACCTTTACCTAAATCTCTTTTGATATATTCTTTAATACCAAATTCTTCTTTCTTTAGTCTTACGAATTTTCTTTCTTCCATTTTATTCTCTCACAGTCTTATCCAAAGCATTCAAACATGCCTTAGCTAAATTTATTGTAGTTCTGATTTTTCCGTTTGTTACACTGTAAACATCTTTGACACCTGCTAATCTTAAAATCTTTTTGCATTCGTCTCCGATAACTAGTCCTGTTCCTTGAGCGGCTGGCATTAGCTTTACCTTACAGCTTCCACATTTACCTTCAACTATGTATGGAACTGAATGTTCTTCTCCACAAGTACAGTCGAAGCTTGCGCATTTTCTGTTAATTTTTCTTAAGTTAAGTTTAGCTTTTCTTATTGCTTTTGCTCTTGCAGGTAATGTTTCTTTAGCCCTTCCATAACCTAATCCGATGTATCCTTTTCCGTCACCTACAACTGCCATACATGAGAATGTTGCTACGTTTCCTTCTGATGTTTTCTTTTGAGTTTGTCTCCAGGCCCTTCTTTTTCCTCCACCGAACTTACCTTTTGCTTGTCCGATGTTTAGAACATCTGAATTTAATGAGATTAATTTGTCAATTATTTCTGGTTCTAGAACTTTGTGTTTTAAAGCTTCGTCAATTGTTTTTACTTTTCCAGTTTTAACCATTAAACCTAAGTTTGTTCTTGGTTTCCAGTTTTCAAGATCTTCAATTTGTTGTTGCTTTGCTCTTTCTTCTCTTGCCTTTAGGAATTCTGCTTTGCTTTTTGGAGTTCTATTGAATTTTCCAGGTTTGCCTCGGTTGAATCCTCCTTTGTTGAATCCTCCAGGTCCTTTATTGAATGGTTTTTTTTGTTCTGGCATTTTATTGTGTTCCTCCATTGGTTCTTGCAAATAGTTCGTTTAATATGGCAAAATTAAAGTTACTAAAATCTCTTGCACTAAGTGGTTTAGCATCAACTATGGCATTAAGTGTAGTATCAGTTGTGCTCAACGCACGGTCTGTTTTCCCATTGAGAACCTTATAATCTCCAAGCCCTGCCCCCTTAAAGATAAGATGTTTTGCAGCAATCCTTCCCTCAATGAGCATATCTGAATTATTAGGACCTATACTGCTATCCGAATATGCTCCATCAATTATTTGACTAAACTTCTTATATGTTTGCATTTGACTAGCTAATATTTCTACATTTACCATTTTACTTTAATTCTCCTTTAATTTTATTGAATGTTTCTGCCCCAATCTTTTCAGCAATTTGTTCTTCTGTGAACATAACTTTTTCATCAAAAGGTATTTTTATTCCTGCATCTGCGAAGCCTTTTACTGCTGCATAGATTCTTGAACCTTTTGTGTTTGGAATTAATCCAGTGTCTAAAATTACTGATGATTTTAATTTTTCTGAAGCCCTTTTACCTAATAATAAACCACCTAAGTAAGCTGCGCTTAAGTTCTTTAGTGAACCTGCTTTTTCTTTTGGCCATCCGTTCTTTAATAATTCTTTTGTATTTACAGAAGCGATTACTTTGTCTTGAGCGTGTGAGCTTTCTATAACTTGTAAGATTAAGTATTTGTTTGTTTTTCGTACAACTAATCTTGGTTTGTTTCCTTTTAGTAAAATTAATCTTTTAGTGTAATTTGTTTTACATTCTTGTCTTCTTCGTTTGTCTAGTTTTCTTTGTTTGTGTGCCATTTTTAGTTTGTTGCTCCTACTGTTACTAATTCTGAATAGCAAGTGTCGATTACGTTCATTTCACTCAATCCCTTCCTAGAAATGCTACAACGTTTTGCTTCTCCTACATAATTCTCACACGTTATTGCATATTGACAAATACTTGGTAATAAGTGATTTTCAAAATCAAGAGTTTCAAGAGCAGCATTTGTGTCTTCATTTCCTAATTCTCGAAGTGATCTAACTGCAGTTAGACAACCAAGGAGCCATTGATGTCTTACTAGTTTATTCTCCCTACTAGGGTCATTATTAACTTCTTGTTTAACTTTATCTATTTTTTCTTGTAAGTCTTCCATTTTATTTTTTAGTCTCCTTAGTTGTTTTTTTGATTGTTTTCTTAACTGGTTTTTTAGTTATTTTTTTAGGTGTAGTCTTTTTTTCAGGATTGTTTGATTTTAATTCTTTCTGTAAATCAACATTCTCTAATCTGCTCAGATAATCTTTAAGATTTGCTTTACTTTTAAAGACTCTCATTCTTATTTTTTTTCTTAGATCTTTGTATAGTTCTCTATCAATTATTGTGTGATCTTTTAGATGTTTTATGTATTCCCTTAGTTTTCGAGTTATTTTAACGTAAATTTGTTTTCTTTTATTAACTGTTTTCTTTATTTTTCCAGGGCCTCTTGCTGATTTTCTTCTTTGGACTTTTTTTCTTCCGTGAACAGGTTTAATTCCAATTATTCCTTCTGCGTTTAAGTCTCGAATGTCTTGCTTTGTGATAGCTTCTTTTATTTCAGATAGGCCTTCTTCATTGAATTTTATTCTTCCTTTTCCAACTCCTAAAACCTTTGCAGCTAATTCCTTTTTACGATCTAGTTTCATTTTTACTTACCCCTCCCGTAATTATTGGTTTGAACATCTTTCTTTACACCTTTAGTTTTCTTTTCGTCTAGTTTCTTTGTTTCTTTTTTCTGATTTCTTTTCTTCTTCCGCAATCCCTGTTGCAATTTCTTTTTCAGCTTGAGGAATACTTTCCTTACCTGATTCAACTTTTTTAACTTCTTCTTTAACTATTTCTTTGGAAGGTGTTTCAGACTTTTTTGAGTCTGCAGATTCAGATTTTTCAGATTCTTCTTTTTCAGCTTCAGCTTCCTTTTCTTCTGCTTCTTTCATTGCTTTTGCTTTTTCTTTTTCTTTAGCTTCTCTTTCTGCTTTCTTTTCTTCCTTACTTTTTTTTACATCTTTTAGACCAGCTAAAAATGTTTTAGGATTTAAGTTGAATAATCTTTTCTTTTTTTCTAAAGCTGCTTCAGCAATTTCTATTTTTCTTTTCATACCTACTTTTCCAACCATTCCGATTTTTCCTTCGGTGATGTTTTTTAGGTCTTCTAGTTTTATGATTGTGATTGGTTCTAATCCTTGAACTAATCCGCTAGTTTTGACTGCATTTTTGAATCCAATCATGACCCTTCTTAGGTGTCCTTTCATTTTTTTGTTAATCTTATTATCAATTCCTTTTGGTCTTCTGTAAACTTGTTTTTTCTTTCTTCGTACACCTAGCTTAGAGAACTTACTAAAGTCAGTTCTTTTGAATGTCGGTGTTCTTAGTTTTTTTTGTATTGTTTTATTTTCTGCCATTTACATAAACTTCCGGTTTGGTTTTTCAATTATGAATATTCCGTCTTGAAAGATTCTTCGATCTTTGTTTCTAACACGAGTTCCTTTTTCGATGTTAGCTGCACATTGTCCTGCTTTTTCTCTATCAAAGTATTCTAGGTCAATTTCTTCTTTTCCTAATTTGATGTTAACTCCTGGAACCAATTTTATTTTTCTATCGGTTTTTTCTCCTAGGAAATTTTTTACAAATAATTGATTGTTGTCTTTGTCGTGTGTTACAGTCATTGGAAAGTGTACGTTAGCAATGTGTAATTTATATTTGAATGGTTCATCAAAACCTTTAACCATGTTTCTAACGTGCGCTTTTGTAGTTCCGAACATTTTCTTTTCAGTTTTTCTTACTCTTCGCACAATTAATGTGATTTTGTTTCCTTCTACTTTTACTTCAATCATAGGATTAATTCTTCTTTGAATTTCATCTTGGCCTTTTTTTATGGTTAATATACTTTCGGTGAAGTCTGCTGTTACTCCTTCAGGCATTTCTATTTCTTCAAATAATGATGTAGCTTTTGTTTTTGTTTCTTCCATTTTAGAACATGTATGCAATTAAGCAACCTCCTAAATTTTGTTCTTCTGCTTCTTCGTGTTTCATTAGTCCTTTATTTGTTGAAACAATTACAAATCCGAAATCACGAGCAGGTAAGAATCTTCGGACATATCCATTGATTTTGTCTACTGCGACTGTGTATCTTGGTTTTATGGATTTCATTTCGTTCAAGTCTATTATTGTGATTCTTAGTTCTGTGCCTTCTATTGAGTAATCTATGAAACCTGCTTCTTTAGCTAGATCTAAGATTTTTCTTAATAGTTTTGAGTGTTTTTTTACAACTACTTCTGTCTTTCGTGCTTTCTTAGCATTCATTATTTGGTTTAGTGTATCTGCTACTATATCTTGTGACATTTTGACTCCTATGAATATTTTTTGAACCCTAACTTCTCTGCGATTTCTCGGAAGCAGTGTCTGCATAAATTTAAATCATAACTGTTAATCATAGCCCCGTATCTCCCACATCTTTCGCATTTTTTTTGAGCTATTCCTGTAGTTCGAACTTTGGGTTTATTGTGTTTAATATATTTAGTTTTAATTGCAGGTTTATTTCTAAACTGCTTCAATGCTTTTCTCCAATCTGATGCTGTCATTTTAAATTATGTCTACTCCTATTTTATCTATTAAAAATTCTTTAATTTCTTCTGGTGTAACTCTTTGTTTCTTTGGTAAAGATCCTCTCTTGATTTTTTTGTTAACAACTCTTTTACCTTTTCTCTTGAATACAACCATTGCTTCAAATCCTAGGATTCCGATGTCCCGGTCATATTCTAAACCTGGAATTTCAATGTATTCACGAACTCCAAAACAAAATTGATTTTCAGTTATTTTCTTTTCAGCTAATTCGTTATCGATTGCTGCGAAAAATCTTTGCAGTAGGTCTATGATTTTTTCTTTATCTCTTAGGGTAACTTTACATCCACTCTTTTTTCCAGGACTGATTCCAAATGCAGGAATTCTTCGAGTAGATTGAACACTTTGAACTTTCTTTCCAGTCATCATTTTTAATAAAGCTACTGACTTGTCATGTTTGTCTTCTGTTCCACCGCAGTGTAAAACCATTTTTTCTATTTCAATATCTCGCATTTTATTTTGTTCTGTCATTTTATTTTATTGCAATTGTGTTTTTAATCCAAACATTTATTTTATCTTTCTCACTAGTAATCTTAACTAACTTCTTTCCACCCCTCTCTACAACCTCGTCAATCTTACCTTTTTTACCTGTATGTTTACCCTCTAGAACCATCGCATTGTTTCCTTTCTTTAATTCGATGATTTCAATAATCTTATTATCAAATCCTAGGATGATTGTGTCTGCCATTTTTGCTTTTTCCTTAGTGGTGATGTTTTTACCTGTCATTAGGTTTAATTGAATTTTATCTTTGCTTAAAATCTTTTTTCCTAAAACTTTGTATTCTCGGGATTTAGCATCTTTGTCTTTTACTTCTTCAAATGCGAATTTTTTGTTTTCTGACAATGTTGCCTTATAGTTTTTCTTTACAGTTGTTAAAGTTAAGATATCGAATAAACAAATGGGGTAATTTGTTTCTCTAATTTCTTTTCCGTTGATTTGTATTTGTTTTTCGTTGATTAGTTTTTGTAATTCTTTTTTAGTTTTTACTAGTCCCAAAACTTCTCTCATTACGATTACTAGAGGTATTGATTGTCCAAGATTGTGGCTACTTCTAGCAAGGTATTTTGAACCCTTTCTAGGTATTGGCCAAAACTTTCCGATATTGTGTCTATTTATGTGTGCCATTTTATTTTTTGTCTCCGTCTATTTTTTCTTCAGTTTTTGGTAAAGGTTTTGCCTTGAATGGTTTAGTTTCTGTTTTAGGTTTTTCAGTTTTAGGTGTTGGTTTTCTTTCTAGAGCTGCAACTCTTTTCTTGTCGTCTAGATTTAATTCTTTGATTAAAAGATTTGATGGGTTGAAGTAAACGCTAACTTTTGTTCCGTCTTTCTTTGTTCTGAATATTCCTGCAATCATAACTCTCATTTTCTTTAAATCTACGTTTTCGATTTTTCCAGTTTTATCTTTGAATTGTCCTCGCATTATTTTTACATTGTCGTCTTTACGGATTGGGATGTTTCTTTTTCCGTATTTTTTTCTTAGTGTTTCGCTTAAGTGTGATGAAATCATTTTATGTCTAATGTGTGTTGGAGCGTTTGCTCTGAATTTCCTCTGCTTTCGAGGTTGTTTACTTCCAGTCCATTTTGCGCTAAATTCTTTTTTCATTTTATTTGACATCCCCCAGATTTTGTTCTTTTCCCTTATAATTTAAATATCCTGTTGTTATAGATCCCATTAAAAAACCTCCAATAATCGAGGCGGTAGGGCTATTAAAATAAACTCCTGCCCCCGTAATTGCCACGGCCATAACTCCATGAGGAATATAGTCTCCTAGAGTAATTTTTTTCCCAGTAGGTTCTCTTTCAATTCCGGTTTCTAAATTTTGTTTCATTTTATACCACAAACTTTGCGATTTTACCGACAAACGGCCATCGCTCATTTACTTCACGTGCAACAGGTCCTTTAACCTGAGTTCCCTTAGGATTTCCTTTTTCATCTTTTAAGAGTGCTACTGCATTATCTGTGAATGCTATTCTTTCGCCTGTTAATCTTCTAACTGGCTTTCTTTGCCTGATAACTACTGCGTCGAAAACTTCTCCTTTCATTTTAGGATCTCCTTTTCTTACAGATACTTTAACCCAGTCACCGAGCTTAGCATATTGTTGTCTTCCTTTTCTTGTTTTTCCACCTTTAACTGAAACTATTCTTACGATTCTTGCTCCGCTGTTATCGCTTGCTAAAACATTACTTCCAATGTTTAATCCCCGTGTCATTTTTGCTGCTACGCCTTTCATTTATCTAAGACACCTCCGGTTTCTTCGATGTATCTTCCCTATGAATGCTGCTTCGCAGTTATTTTGTGGATTTATTTGTATCATTTTATTCCTTAGCCTCCTTAGCTTCTTTTGAAGCTTTACCGATAACAATAAAGTGGATTATCTTACTCAAAGGTCTACATTCTCTGATTTCAATGTAATCTCCTAAATTGATTTCTTTAGTCATTTCTTCAGGTAATCTTGCGTGTAGTTTTGTTTTTCTTTTTGAGTATCTTTCGTATTTTTTAATATAGATTGTTCTTTCAAATTCGATTACGACTCTTTTTGGAAATTTCTTTATGACTGTTCCCTTGAATGTTCTTCCACGAGTTCCTAGTGTTTTCTTTTGATTTGTTTTCATTTTTTATTCTCCTTAGCTTTCTTTGATTTTTTCTTGATTCTCTTAGCTAATTTTATCTCAACATGTGTCCTCTTAAACCTTTTCCTTCCAAATCTTCTGTAAGGTCTTGATGCGATGTTTGATTTGCAACTGATAAATACTTTTTCTAATTCTAGTTCGTTAGCGATAGCATTTGATTTCAAACTTTTTAATAACTTGATAAATTCTCCAATAGCTTTTACTGGAAATCTTCCGCTCATGATTCCTTTTTTGTGAGGTATTTCTCCTCGCATTGGGATTGCGAATTTCATTTTTTCTGCATCTTCTAATTCTGCAATTGCTTTTTCAATATTTTTTCCTTTGATAAAATTACAAATTGCTATAGAGTGTTTAGTTGAAATGTGTAAGCTTCTTCCTGTAACAAGAGCTTCTGTTTTTTTAGGGCCTTTAACTGGTTCTGGTTTTTTTGGTTTTTTGGTTTCTTCCTTAGTTTCTTTTGATTCAGTTTTTTTAGGGGTTGTTCCTTCAGGAGTTTCAGATTTTGTATCTTCTGTTTTAATTTCTGGTTTTTCTAATTTTGCCTTAGCTTCAACTATTGATTCTTTTTCGTTTTTGTTAGCTTCAATTTGCTTTTTGTTTTCTGTAATTTGTTCTTGGTCTACCATTTTATTTTACACTCCGTGATGCACTTGAACGTGTTGCTCCAACACCTGCAGCTCCGTGCTTGATTTTATTTCTAGTAGCTGAAAATTCTCCGAATCTATGACCTAACATTTCTCCAATAATATCTATAGGCGCGAATGTTTTTCCGTTGTAAACACTGATTCTTAGTCCGATCATTTTTGGAACAATAACTAAATGTCTTAGATGTGTTTTGATTTGTTTTCCTTTTTTGATTTTTTCATTACATCTAACAATAAATTTTTGAAGTTCATCGTGTTGTCTTAGGACTGTTCTTTTTTCATTTGATTTTAATAAACTTGCAAACTCTCGGATATCTAATTGATTTAGCTCTTCAGCACTTTTACCCCTATAGCTAAATTCTTTCTTTTTCATTAAAAGTTTTTTTGTTTCTGATAGTTTTGGTTGTTCTGTTGGTTTTGGTTCTTGTTCTGTTGGTGATGCTTCTTGTTCAGTCATTTTCTTTTCTTCAGTTGGTTTAGTTTCTTGTTCTGTCATTTTATTTTCTTCAGTTGGTTTATTTTCTTCTGCCATTTTATTTTCT
>CAYNOY010000006.1:0-35267 GCA_964399015.1 Candidatus Woesearchaeota archaeon
TTTTTCATTGGTGCGTTTTACGCTACGATTTCTTTGATATTGACCAAATGGATTTTTTCAGGAGACCCTGTCTTGTCAAAATATACCGGAATTTTAGTTGTGACCTTTTGTGTTATGTTTTCTATCCCATTTATGTATTTCTCTATAAAGAATGAGGAAGAAAAAGATTTGGCGATTGATGGTTTGGGAAGATTAATGAAAGAGCATGGTAAAGCATTAGTTTATTTTATGTTTTTATTTTTTGGATTTATTGTTGCGTTTAGTTTTTGGTATATTGTTTTTGAGGATGGGAATCAGAATTTTAGGGCGCAGATTGAAACCTATTGTATGATAAATAAACCTGCACATTTTAGTGAATGTGTTTCTGAGTATGGGATGGAGACGGTTTCTAAGACTACTGCATTTTTAACTGCTAAAGAAAAAATTGTGAATATTTTTGTTAATAATATTTATGTGTTGATTTTTACGTTGGTTTTCTCGTTGATATTTGGGGCCGGGGCTATTTTTATTTTAGCTTGGAATGCCAGTGTGATAAGTGCGGCGATTGGTATTTTTTCAAAATCTGATTTGACTAATTTGCCTTTAGGCTTAATGCGATATATGATTCATGGCATTCCAGAGATTGGGGCTTATTTTGCAGGAGCTTTAGCTGGAGGGATTGTGAGTATTGCAGTGATTAAACATGATGTTCAATCAGAGAAATTTTGGACCATTTTGCAAGATTCATTGAACTTGATTATTTTGTCAGTGGTATTATTGTTTGTTGCGGCGTTGATTGAAGTTTTTGTTACTCCTGTGTTTTTCTAGACTGAAAGATTTAAAAACTTGGGACATTAAATTTGTTTAAGAGGTTTTAGAAAAAATGAAGTTTGTATGTAGAGGTTGCAATTACAGATTTGGAGGAGATGATCCTGTTGAGTGTCCTTATTGTGGATTGGAAAGTTTTGAAGTAGAGAAGGATGCTGAAGGATTGTTGGATGAGATTGAGGGGTTGTTGAGTGGTTAGATTTTTTATTCTAATTATAGATTATATCTACTAAATCTTTAAAAAAGAAAAAGTAGATTTTAGGTTAATGGAAAAAAGTGAAAAAAGGATGGTTTTTCTTGATAGAGATGGAGTTATTTGTGAAGAGAAACATTTGTTGCATAGGAAGGAAGATTTAGAATTAATTCCTCGAAGTGCAGAGGCGATTAAGCTCTTGAATGATGGAGGTTATCAGGTGGCTATTGTAACTAATCAACCTGTGGTTGCAAGAGGGCTTTGTTCTGAAATTGAAGTTCAGGAGATTCATTTGTATTTGGAGGAATTATTGAAGAATCTGGATGCTTTTGTTGACAAAATTTATTATTGCCCCCATCATCCGAAGGTTGGAGTAAATCCTGAATATACTCGAGTTTGTGAATGTAGAAAGCCCGATATTGGTATGTTATTACAAGCTAAGAGAGATTTTGAATTGGAAACATTTGATGGATGCTATATGATTGGAGATCGAATTGGAGATATAAATGCCGGAAATAATGCTGGCTGTAAAACCATCTTGGTTAAAACCGGTTATGCTGGAAGAGAAAAATTTAATGATGCAGTTCCAATGTTTGAGGCTGATGACTTGTATGAGGCAGTAGTTAAAATAATTTTAGAGGACAAATGAAACTTTTTATTAATGCTGGTGGAAAGGGAAAAAGACTGTATCCATTAACTGAGAATTTGCCAAAACCTCTAGTTGAGATTAATGGTAAACCTGTTTTACATCATCTTGTTGATTGGGCAAAGGAAAATGGGATAGATGAAATAGTGATGATGAATGGTTATATGTCTGAAAAAATTGTGGATTATTTTGGAGATGGGAGTGATTTTGAGGTTAGGATAACTCATTCAAATGAGCCCTATGCCTTAGGAAGTGGTGGAGCAATTAAATTTGCTAAACCGCATATTAATGAAAGGTTTGTTTATATTTCTGGAGACCATATCTGTGATGTTGATTTGAGGAAGATGGTTGAGTTTCATGAGGCTCGAAAATCTCATTTTACTGCTCTTGTTCATAAATCTTCTCATCCCCAGGATTCTGATTTGTTGGATATTGATGACGGGTTTAAAGTTAAGAGATTTATTTCAAAACACGATGAACATATTGATGTAGGAGATTTATCTAATTCTGGTTTGTGCATTATTGAACCTGAATTGATTGAATTAATGGAGGATGAAATTTTTAATTTTGAAAATGATTTTTATCCAACTGTTTTAGAAAATGGATTTAATTTTTTTGCTTATAAATCTGACGAATTTATGGCAGATATGGGTACTTTTGAGAGATTAAAAAAATGTGGGGATTATTTGACTAGTAAGAATAATGATGGGATTGGAGATATTAGTGCATTGATTTTAGTTGGCGGGTTGGGAGAGAGATTTAGACCTCAAACAGAAAAAGTTCCAAAGCCTATGGTGGAGATTAATGGTAAACCTTTTTTAGAATTTAAAATTGAGAGTTTGAAAAAAGAGGGGATCAAAAATATTGTTTTGTGTGTTAGTCATTTGGGGCATCTTGTTGAAGAATATTTTGGGGATGGGAAACGGTTTGGAGTTAATATCAAATATTCTTATGAAACTGAAAGTTTATTAGGGACTGCGGGGGCAATCAAGAATGCAGAACATTTGCTTGGGAATACATTTATTGCTATGAATGGAGATACATTTATTGATACTGATATTAAAAAACTTTTAGAATTTCATAAGGCTCATGATTCTTGTTTTTCAATTATTGTTACTAATGCAACTCATCCCAAAACTCAGGAACTTGTTGAGATTACTGGAGATGATGTTTCTAAAATCCATAAAAGAGATACTTCTGAACATGAGGCTTATTCGATAACCTCGCATAAACCTTTGGTTAATGGGGGAATGTATGTGATGGATAAAGAACTTTTAGATAATATTCCTTCTAATCAACATGCTTCTCTTGAGAAAGATATTTTTCCTAAATTTATTGGAAAAATGAAGGGATTTTTGCATGAAGGTTATATGTTAGATATTGCAGATGAGGGCGATTGGAGGGAGTTTAAGAAGGATGTTAGACAAGGTTTGATAATGCCGAGTATTACGGGTTATCAAAAAATAATTAGAAGTCGAGCTCCTGTAAGAATTACTTTTGGGGGTGGAGGAACTGATATTTCTCCATATGATAAAAATCATGGTGGAGTTTGTATTAATGCTACAATAAATAGATATGTTTATTGTTCATTAAAATTAAGAGATGATAAAAAAATGAATTTGAAGTCGGATATAATTAATGTTCATGGGGGTTTTGAGTCTTATGAAGATAGTTTTGAAGAAATTAAAGATATTAAAATTGTTAATGATGATAATTTAAAATTGATTAAAGCAGTTATTGTTGAAATGAATCCTTGTTATGGTTTTGATCTTTATGTTCGGAGCGAAGTGCCTCCTCATTCGGGGCTTGGGGCCAGTGCTTCGTTATGTACTTCAATAATTGGGGTTTTAAATCATTTGAGAAAAAAAGATAGATTAACCAGGCATGAAATTGCAGAAAAGGCTTTTGAAATTGAAAGAGATGGGTTGGGAAATTCTGGAGGTAGGCAAGACCAATATGCGACTGCTTTTGGGGGAATAAATCTTTATGAATTTAAAGATAAAAATGTTAAAATAAATCCCATCCATATGGATGAAAATGATTTGCTTGAACTTGAAAAGAATCTTTTGATTGTTTCTTCTGGAAGAAGGGCAGATTCTTCGGGAGATATTCATAGGGGGGAATCTGAAAAAGGATTTTTTGAAAAAGATGAAAAGGTTAAAAAATTGCATGAAATTAAAGATGCCACAATGGAAATGGAATTTAATTTGAGAAGAGGTAATTTGAAGAAATTTGGGGAATTGATTCTTGATGGCTGGAATAAGAAAAAACAATTTAATTCTGAAGTTAGTGGAGGTTATATTGATGCATTAGTTGAAGAATCTTTGGTTAATGGCGGGGTTGGTGTAAAATTAATGGGGGCAGGTGGTGGCGGTCATTTGTTAATTTATTGTAATCCAGATAGGGAGCATAAGGTTCGAGAGGTTTTAGCTGAGCGGGGGGCTAAATCCATTGATTTTAGTTTTGATTTTGAAGGTTTAAAGGTTTGGGAGATTGATGAGTGATGGCAACTTTAAATGGAGAATTTAAACTATGAAGGCAACCCTTTTCAAAAAAGGCTTGACCCAAAACCAAGATTCTAGGGGAAGGGCATGGGTAACTGGGGCAGGAGGATTTATGGGGGTACATTTAGTTGAAATGTTAATTGGTAAGGGTTATGAAGTTTTGGCTACTCATTATAGGGCCACTACTCCGATTAAGGATTTAAATTCTCGAGCGCAAGTTGAGGAATGTGATGTTAGAGATAAAGAGAAAGTTTTTAGATTGATGGAAGAATTTATGCCTGATAAAATTTTTCATTTAGCAGCTCAAAGTTATCCTACTGTTTCGTGGGAGGACCCTAACTATACTATTGAGACTAATGTTATTGGTACTGCAAATATTTTTGAAGCTGTTAAAAAGTTTAATAAGAATTGTAAAGTTTTGAATGCGGGAAGTAGTGCAGAATATGGTTTTGTGACTCCTGATGAAGTTCCTGTTAAAGAGAGTCACTCCCTGAATCCATTGCACCCGTATGGGGTTAGTAAAGTTGCCCAAGAAATGTTGGCTTATCAGTATTTTAAAAATTTTGATTTAAAACCTGTGACAATTAGAATTTTTAATACTACTGGCCCTAGGAAAGTTAATGATGTTTGTGCTGATTTTACTAAACGGTTGATTGAGATTGAGAAGGGAATTAATTCTGAGAAGAAATTAAGGGTTGGGAGTTTAGATACTAAGAGAGCTATTACTGATGTTAGAGATGTTTTGAGAGCTTTTGATTTGGCCTTAGATTATGGTCATGCAGGAGAGGTTTATAATATGAGTGGTGCGAAAGTTTATTCTATTGGAGAGATAGTTGAAATTTTGAGAGGATTAGTTGATTTTGATTTTGAGCTGTGGCAAGATCCTGCTTTGATTAGGCCTACTGATGAGCCTATTATTTATGGGGATAGTTCTAGGCTTGAGAATGAGACTGGGTGGAAACAGGAGATTGGATTGGAGAGAACTTTGAAAGATATGTTGGAATATTGGAGAGGTGTTTTGTGAGGAGTTTAACTTTAGATGTTTGTGTTGAAGCTACATTGGCTGGAGGAAAGGCAGCATTGGGTTGTGAGAGTTCTGTTGCGGAATTAAAAAAAGATAATTATGTTGATGGTCATGCGATTGTTTCTGAAGCAGATTATGTTTCTCAGAGGGCCATTTTAGAAGTTTTAAAAGATAGAGATCCTGAGGCTTTGTTTATGACTGAGGAAGAGTGTGATTCTAGTTTATGTATTAATCGAGAAGCTGATGTAGGGAGATTAGTTGATTCTAGGGTTTATGTTATTGATGAAATTTGTGGTTCAAGTGGGCATAATGTTGGACATTATGAATGGAATGTTTCTGTTGGTTGTGTTGAAAATTTAGAGGCTATTGCTGGAGCAGTTTTTGCACCTCAGGTTTTTGGAGGGGCATTATTTTATGCTGAAAAGGGGCAAGGGATGTTTATGACCAAGGGAGTTAATTCGTTGGATTTTTTGAAGAGAGATAAAGTTAAGGTTAATGAAACTAAAGTTTCAGACTCTTATGTTATTTTTGGACCTGATTGTGTTCTTTCAAAATATCCTAGACATCAAAAATTGATGAATGATGTGGGAGATGCTGTTAGGACTACTAATATCAGTGGTAGTTGTGGATTGCCTCTGGGGCTTGTTGCTAGTGGGAGCGCGGATGCTTTGGTTCAACCTTTGCAATGTCCTTGGGATTATGCTGCTGGAAAAGTAATGATTGAAGAAGCTGGTGGAGTTATTGATTTTTATGAGATGGATGATAGAGGGGATTGTTTTAAGATTGATGAGTTGGAGTTGAAACATTATAATCCTGAGAAAAGAAATGTTGGATTTATTGCTGGAAATCGTGAGATAGTTGATTTTATTGGTGGGAAGTTATTTGGGTGATTTGTATTTCAGTCTCCTCGGAAAGCCGTTCATGAAATCACTTTCCCTTTCCGCCCCGAGTATTGAAATGTTCCAAAATTTTGGAGGTAGAGATTAGTTTTTGATTAATTATCTTGCTAAAAATTGTTCTGGAATAACACATGCTTCGTTGACAGTTCCTTTTTCATCTCCTTTTCCGCTGATAAAATCTTCTGCAAATGCTTTGCTTATTTCTAGTTCCCATTGGAGTTTTTTTCCGGCATAGCCTGGAACTCCTAATCCATCAAGACAAGCCCTTAATGTGTCTTGGGGTGCCCATAAATTAGGTTTATTGACAGGTGTTGCTCCAGGACCTAAATATTCAAGAGGGGAATTGTGGGGTGTTTCTACGATTCTCATTTTATTTGAAGAATCCCAATGAGATTGAAAGACTTGAGGGTTTAACATTGGACAACCATATCCTATATCGTTAAGAGTTTGGATATGAGCATTACAGTATAATTCACTAGGGTTTGTTATAAAAGATTCTCTATTAAAATGAACCTTATATTCATCTCCAGATTCTGTAAAAATTCCTTCTGCATCAATCGGTAAAATTTCTTCTGAATGAATGTCTAATTGCCTTATCTGCATTGCTATTGTGCTTGCGTCAATATTCCATAACATTGTAAAAAAACAGGGGAGTTGGTAAATCCCTTCATTAGGGCCATAAGAAACATTTAAGGTGTCTTTTCCTGGAAGTAATTCTTCTTTTACTTCTCTTAATGGGAGATTTTCCAGCCCCAATCTTTTTGCAGATTTGATGGTTTCTTGTTTTGTTGAGGAGGTTACGATTAAATAAGGATTTTTATCTCGCGTGATTAAAACAACTTCTTCTGCTGATTCTCTTTGCCCTAATGTACGCATCCCTTTTTCAGAATAAAGCTCATCAGGTGTTCTTGCAAATCCTGAATAAGCTGCATGAAACATTTTATGGACTGGTGCTCCGTTATCTCTTCGAGTGTGGATTATTTTTCCATCGCTTGTTATTGGTAATGAACCTGCAGTTGGTGGAGAAATGGGATTTTTAGGATTTGCTATTTGTGCATGTCCATGTTTTATTAACTCTGTTAATGTTTGTACTCCAAATTCTGGATTTGGACCTAATCTTGTATTTGTTTCTGAAGGATTTTTTGGATAACGGAAATCTAAGGATAGGGCTCCTGTGTGAGAATTATATTCTGCATAAGCTTCTGTTACTACGAATTGTGAAATTTCTGGCATATTATAATTTAGATATAGTATTTAAAAAGTTAATGTAGGTAAAAAAGTTATTTTGTGCTCTCTACCCTTTCCCAGGCATCTTGATATTCTTTTCCAGAAAAATAAGTTGCTGCCGCCTTAACCCAGATGTAAAGTCTCAGTGGGATTAATTGGAGTGTCCAAAATAATTCGGTTATTGATTTTGGATAAGTGAATAAATAAGTGATACCTTTGATTTCGTTTAGGAAAGTTTTTGTTCTTGGTGCTTTTTTTGTATTTACATATTTTGCTATTTTTTCGTGTGCCTTTACTGTTCTTGTTTTTTGTTCTATCCAATCTTGGAGGTTGTCGGTATTTTTAACATAGACTTTTGCATTTTCTGTGTAAGTTATTTTGTATCCTTTTTCATTAAATAAAAATGGGACTACGCTGTCTTCTGCTACATCTAAAGGGAATTTTTTTATTGTGTTATTTCTGAATGCCCAAAGATATCCAGAGCACTCTAAGAATTTGTTTTGCTTTTTTAAATTAAATCTTAGTTTGTGTGCTGAATCAAAAAGAAAATTTGCCCAGTAACCATATTTTGTTTTCTTGTTTTCTTGTGGGATTGGTCTTCCTGTAGTGCATCCTATTTTTGGATTTTTGAATTCGTTTGCTAATTCATTTATTGAGTTTTCTGAAATGTAAACGTCTCCGTCTGTGAAGATTATTATCTCTCCTTTTAATTTGGGTAGAAGTAAATTAAGGGCGTAGCTTTTTCCTTTTCCAGGGTCTTTGAATAATTTAATTTTGGAGTTTTGCTTTTGATAAGTTTTTGCTATGTCTCTGGTCGGTTTGTCTGGAGCTGAGATAATTAGTTCGTAATCTTGAGTTATGTTTTGGGAGATTATTGCTTGAATTGATTTTCCTATTGTTTTTGGTTCGTTGAATGCTGTGATTATTATTGAAATCATGTTTTTTAGAGTTTGGGAGAGTTTTTAAGATTTGTTTAGATGTGTTAGAGTTTGTATCTAATTTTGTCGTACCATGCCTTAAATGAAACTGGCATTGCTCGATAAGTTGGTTTGAGTATTCTTTCCCTTATTTTATCTGATAGGCTTATGAAGATTAAAGTGATTTTTGTTGGTGTTTGATTTTGGAGATTTCTTTTTATTCTTTGAGGTTGGAGAAGAAAATTAATTATGAAGTTTGGTGTGGGTCCAAATCTTTTTTCTGTTGCTGAACCTCGCATCATGTTTAATATGAGGTTGAGGTACATGTTTTTCTTTTTTAGTTTGATGTGGGCGGCCCTGTCCCAATAATTGAGATTTGCTGCAGAGTCTTCTTCATTTTTTATTATTCCGTCTTCTTTTGCTTTGTAGTATAATGGGGTGGAGGTGAAGAAAACTAAATTGTTCACTGAGAGAAAATAAGGTTTGGGTAATTTTTGTAAGAGTCGAATCATGTTGATTACGTCTTCTGGTTTTTCGTAGGGATTTGTGGTTATGACATCGTACATTACGGTTAATTTATTTTTGTAATTGTTAATAATTTTTCCTGCATTCAGAACCTGGGCATCAGTTTGATTTCTGTGATAAATTTCTTTGTTTACTCTTTCTACTGCTTGGATTCCTATTATGATATCTGTGCATCCTGCATCTGTGAGGAGTTTTATTTTTTCGTCTGAAACTGTGTGAGGGTCTGCTAAACATTTGAATCTCATGTTTACTTTGTCTTTATATAGTTTACAGAATTCTTTTATTTGAGTGATTGGTCTTAATGAAAAAGTATCATCTCTGATGTCAAAGTAAGATAATGTTTTGAATCTTTTTTTGAGTTTTACTATTTCGTTGATTATGTATTCTGGAGAGTGCCATCTTAGAATTTGTTTTCTTTTTCCTTCATAAAGCTTGTTTAACTGGTCGTTTGAACAGTAGGCACAACCATAGGGACAACCCCTTCCAGTTAGGAAAAATATTTGTCCATCTAAATCTGATTCTTGGAACGGTGTTATGTGGTTATTGTTTAAGATGTAGTGATCTTGTATTTCATAGTCTACAGGAGGGAGTTCGTCGAGATTGTCGATTAGGGGTCTTACTGGGTTTTTTGTGAGCTTAGAGTTTTCTTTTATCCAGAGGTTTAGAATGTTTGTTATAGGTTTGTTCTTTTCTATTGCTTCTGCTAATTCGGTTATTGTTTCTTCTGCTTCCCCTACACAGACGAGGTTGCAGTGATTGATGCATTGTTCTGGACTGAGGGTTGCATGAATTCCTCCCCAAACTAGGGGAATGTTTAGTTGTTTGAGTTTATTGATTACTTGGATTGCTCTTGGAGCTGTTGATGCGAAGGAATTTATTCCGATTAGATCTGAGTTTTTTGCTATTGAGAGTATTTGGTTTAGAACTTGTTGAGGATAAGATTTTGTGTAGTCTTCTGTGAACTTGAGGAAGATTATTTTTACTTGATGTCCTTTTGATTTGAGGATTGAAGAGATTGTTCTGATGCCCTGGTCTGATGGAAATGTGGCTGTGGAGATTAGAGTTATTTTCATGATTGGGGAAAATGGGGTTAGTTTTTAAGTTTTATTGAGGTGAGGGCTTTGTGGATATAATAAGGAATTTTATTGAAGTGAATGTTTATAATTGGCATTGTATTTCTTCTAAATATAGTATTTTATGGGAGTTAAATTTAAAAGGCATCTAGTTTAAATGATACTAGATAAAATGGATGAAATGGATAAGTTTGTAAGTCTTGACAACATTAAAAATGTTAACAGGAATGAAGTAAAAAAACAGGAAAATTTAGAAAATAGGGATGCTAGTAAGACTAATCTAAATGTTAGGTCTGTTGTTCATCGGATAAAACCTGAAGATGCGTTGATTAGAGAACGAAAAGAAAATGTAATTAATTTTTTTAAGAATAAACAAACCTGGGTTATTGGATTGTTAATTGTTGCTTTAATTTTGGGAGTCTATATCCGAAGTATGCCTATGCATGATCATGGGGGAAATCCTGGATTATGGAATGTGGCAACAAATGATTGGACATTGGGACCTGATTTGGATCCTTGGTTGTTTTTAAGAATTGCAGAGGACATTGTTAATGAGGGTTCTATTCCTGAAAGAGATGAGCTTAGAAATGTTCCCCTGGGGTTTGATAATTCCAAAGAAACTCAGGTTCTCCCATATATGATTGCATATACTCATTATTTTTTTAATATTTTTGGAGATTATCCCATTGAATTTGCAGGAGCAATCTTTCCAGTAATAATGTTTGGGCTAACTATTATTGCATTCTTTTTATTTGTGAGAGAAATTTTTGTTAGAAAATCTAAGAAAAGTAAAATTAATGCAAATATTATTTCGTTGCTATCTACTTTTTTTATGATTGTTATCCCGGTTTTTCTATCTAGAACTATTGCAGGGATTCCTGAAAAAGAATCTGCGGTGTTCTTTTTTATGTTTCTTGCTTTTTATTTATTTTTAAAAGCATGGAATTCGGCATCGATTAGGGGGGGGATTATTTTAAGTATTTTAGCAGGGATTGCAACTGCAGGGGCAGGATTAGTTTCTGGACTTTTTATCTATGTTTATATCTGCATTGCTTTTTCGGGGTTTTTAGCATTTATATTAAACAAATTTAAGAAAAAAGAAATCATTGTTTATTTTTGTTGGTGGATTATGGCGGCCATATTATTATCAACAATTCCAGGTAAGGTAAACTGGTATTCTTTAATTTCTTCATTAACTCTGATTCCTGCATTTATTTTGTTGGGGGTTTTAATTTTTCATAACATTTTATGGAACACAAAACTTTCAGAAAATAGTTATATTAAAAAAATCAGGCTTCCTAAAACAATTATCTCATTAATTATTGCACTACTAATAATGTTCTTAATTGTTATTATTTTTAATCCTTCACTGTTAATTGAAAAAATTAAAGTAGTCCAGCAAATTTTATTCAAACCAATAACTGGACGATGGAATACTACTGTTGCGGAAAATAGGCAACCCTATTTTAGTGAATGGGCGGGTAATTTTGGACCGTTTGTTAAGGAGGTTCCCTTATTTTTTTGGTTGTTTTTTGCAGGATCTGTTGTCTTGTTTAAAAAAATGATTAATCCGATAAAAAATAAGGATGCATTAGTTTTGACAGGACTTTATATTTTTGCATTTATCGGGCTAGTATTTTCAAGATATTCTAGCTCAAGTTTATTTAATGGAGAAAATATTCTTAGTAAACTATTTTATTTTGGAACTTTATTCTTGTTTTTTGTAGGTTTTATCTACTATTATATCAAATATGATAATGCCGGTAATGAAAATTTTGAAAAAATAAATTTTGGATACATCTTGTTATTTATGTTGTTTGGATTCACATTATTTTCTGCAAGAAGTGCGGTCAGGTTAATTATGATTCTTGGACCCATTTCCACAATTTTTGTTTCCTACCTTATTGTTGAGTCTATAAATAGATTTAGGAAAACTCGGGATGAGACATTAAAAATCTTAATTGGGGCATTGGTGATTTTAATTTTAGTGTGCAGTATTTTTAGTTTTTGGACATTTTATAATACTGTGAAAGTTCAGGCATATAATTTTGTTCCATCCCATTATAATCAGCAATGGCAAAATTCTATGAGGTGGGTGGATGATGAAACTCCTCAGGATGCAGTTTTTGCTCATTGGTGGGATTATGGTTATTGGCTTCAGAGTATTGGGAATCGTGCAACGGTCTTAGATGGAGGAAATGCAATTACTTATTGGAATTATTTGATGGGAAGGCATGTTTTAACTGGTGACAATCAAGAAGATGCTCTTGAATTTTTATACAATCATGATGCAGATTATTTGTTGATAGATTCTAGCGATATTGGTAAGTATGGTGCTTTTTCAAGTATCGGGAGTGATGAAAATTATGATAGGTATTCTTGGATTGGAACGTTTTTACTTGATGAATCTCAAACTCAAGAAACTCAAAATCAAACTTTGTTGGTTTATCCTGGAGGAATTGGGTTGGATGAAGATTTGATAATTGAAGAAGATGGGAAAGAGATTTTGCTTCCAGGTCAAAATGCAGGTGTTGGAGCAATAATTATTCCATCTAAACAAGATAATGAGGTCATGGAATTTATGCAACCTTATGCCTTAATTGTATACCAGGGGCAACAACATAAAGTTAATTTGAAATATTTAGAGGTTGGAGGCCAATTTGTTGAATTTGATACTGGAATTGAGGCTTGTGCATTTGTCTTCCCTAAGCTTGATGTGAGCGGACAAGGAGTATCTCAAAATCCAATCGGTGCTGCGATGTATCTTTCTCCAAGATTGCTTAGGGGATATTTGGTCCAGAAATACATCTTAGATGATCCTTTTAATAATTTTCCTAATTTTAAATTAGCGCATACTCAATCTAATTTAATTTTAGAGAATTTAAGAAATCAGGGAATGGACCTTCCAGATTTTGTTTATTATCAGGGCCTGCAGGGACCCATAAAGATTTGGGAGATTGAATATACAGGTAATGAAAAAGAAAGAGAAGACTATCTAGATAAAGATGCTACAAAATATTTGAGTTGGAATTTATGATTTATGTTTGTTAAAGTTTAAAAAGATTAAAAAATCGGATAGATTATGGAAATATTGTTATTTTGTTCTGTTGTGGTAAGTTTTTTGTTTACCCTATTTATGCTCCCTAAATGGATAAAAAAGTGTGGTCAGGTTGATTTATTGTGGGAAGATATGAATAAATTTAATCGTCCAAGAAATGTCGCTTCTTCGGGAGGAATTGTAGTTGTCTTGGCATTTATTATAGGGGTTTTAAGTTATATTGCTATTAGAACTTTTATTCTTCAGGTGGATGGCATTACTACAAATGTTTTTGCATTACTGGGAGTTATTTTAATTTTGGCTATTGTGGGGTTAGTAGATGATTTGTTAGGTTGGAAACATGGAGGATTATCCATGAGGTTTAGATTATTTCTTATTATAATGTCCTCTATCCCCCTGGTTGTAATCAATGCAGGGAATCCAGTCTTAAATATCCCATTTCTAGGATATGTAAATGTGGGCTTGCTGTATCCACTGGTTTTAATCCCAATAGGCATTACTGGAGCAACTGCAACGTATAATTTCTTAGCAGGATTTAATGGTTTAGAGGCAGGACAAGGAATTATAATAATTGGTTTTTTATCATTTATTGCATATATAACTGGTTCTCCTTGGTTAACTGTCATTGGTTTGTGTATGGTTGCATCGTTACTGGTTTTTTATTTTTATAATAAATATCCTGCAAAGGTTTTTCCAGGAGATATCTTGACTTATGCAATAGGCTCTTTGATTGTCAGCATGTCTATTTTAGGTGATTTTGAGAGGGTGGCTTTGTTTATTTTTACGCCCTACATAATAGAAACTTTTTTGAAATTGAGGGGTCGACTAAAAAAACATTCTTTTGCTAGGGTAAATTCTGATGGAAGTTTAGAAATGCCATATAACAAAATATATAGTTTAACTCATTTATCTCTTTTTATTCTTAAAAAATTTAAAAATAAAGTTTATGAAAAAGATGTTGTTTATTTAATATTTATATTTCAAATAATTGTTTGTTTAATTGGATTGTTAATTGCAAATAGGTGGATGTTCCTATGAGCTCTTTAATGGAAATAAGAAGATTTGTAACTTTTTGTTTTGTTGGTGGAACTAGTGCCTTGATTCATTTGATTATTTTTAATATCTTTTTTTATTTGTTAGCATTTGAAATGTTGATTGGAGGAATTAGTTTAAATTTTATTTTATCTACAATAATCGCCATATTTATTTCTGTAATATATAATTTTACAATGAATAAGAATATAACTTTTTCTGCCAAATCTGGAAAGGCGCATAGACAGTTTGTAAAATTTCTAATCCTCTATAGTGGGTCTATTTTTATTGGTTCTGTTGTTAATTTTACAATAATATCGTTAGTTGAAGAGACTATTCTTACGGCAAATATTGCTACTATCGCGGGCACGTTGGCTAGTATTCCAATTAGTTTTTTTGGTTCTAAGTTTTGGGTTTTTAGAAAAGAGATGATTCTATTGCGTTGATAGCTTTATCCTCATAAAACTCTTCTGGAATCTTATATATGATTATCATCGGTTGTGTTTTCTGAGAGTCTGCAAAATAAACCTGCATTATTGTAAAATTATTTTCTGTTGGATAGGAATAGGTTTCGGGAGGAGTTCTTTCAAAAGAAGATAACACATAATAACTGAGTTTATTTTTTAGTTAGTTTTAGTATTATTAAGGCCCTTGAAGAAACTACTTTTAATGCAAATATTGCTACTTTTTCTGGAATTCTTATAAGTATTCCTTTTAGTTATTTTGGTTCGTTATTGTGGGCATTTAAAAAGGGTTCTGAAAAAATTATTGTGTCATAGAGTCATTAATAGAAATTGATTGATTTTTTAAATGATATATTATAACTATTGGTTGTTCTCCCCTAAAAAATGCCTTAGCAACATCTAAATTATTTCTTTCTACATATGAATTGGTCCAAGCGGGTTGATTTTCATAAGCAGAAACCATGAGGTATTTAATCTTTGGATTATTTTGTAATAGATCTTCAAATTCTTGTTCTGTCTGGGGATAACTAACTGATTCCTTCTTGCTATAAAAAAGTACCTGGATTACACTTTTTGTCACTAGGAGGTCTGAGGGGGGCGTATTGTCCCTATACCAATATCCTGCATCCCTTATTTCGGAATAAGAATCTACTTTTACTCTTATTAAAGAGTCTGTTGAGCTAAGTTGAAAAAATCCAATGTAAGCTAATAATGCTATTAAAATTAATACTGCAAAAAATTTATTTTGTTTTTTAGTAATTCTAAATAATCTATAGATAAATGCGCTGGAAATAATAAAAACTGCAGGCATTGCATTAATGATATATCTGTTTTCATTGTGACCTATTAAAGTACTTGCAAGAACGATCGGAATAATAAATATTAGGAATAAGAATAAGAGTTTTTTGAGTTGTTTGTCACCCTTTTTGATAAGAATATCAAACCCCAAGATCAATGGATACATCATAAGTAATCCTAGAATAAAAATAAGGAGTAGCGTCCATGAGAGATATGTTGGAAATAGATCAAAATAACCTGAGGTTCCCTGATAAAATCTTTGAAAATTAGTCATTCCGGCACTTGTAGGGCCTACTTGTGCGGATCCTTGTGCTAAGACAAATCCTCCAAATTCAATATATCCAAAAATGAGGTAGGGAGAAATAACTAAAAAAAAGATAATTCCGGATATCCAGAGTTCTTTTCTTTTTAAAAAATTAAATTTTTCAGTTATTAGGAGATAAATTAAGACTGCCATTAAGAAGAACCCTGTAGATTGTTTAAATGCCGTTCCAATGGAAATTAAGACTGCCCCAATATAAAGCGCTTTGTGAGAACCGTACTTAAAATACCTATAAAAATAGAGTGCTGAAAAAATAAAAAAAGTTAGAGAAGGCATATCTACTAAAAGTCTTGAAGTGAAAAACATATTTAAATAAAAAACTGCCATAAGATACGCGGCAATCAAGCCTATTTTTTTATGATATAATTCTTTTCCTAAAAGATATACTCCTATTACTGAGGATATGGAGAAAATTAAAAGGAGGAATCTTGGGAAGAATAATGAGGGAGATAACCTAAAGAATAATGAAGTTACAAATGAGAGTAGAACTGGCCTCACAGGGGTGAATTCATACTCGAGGCCAAATGCAAATCTGTTTGCAATATTCATATATTCTGCTTCATCCCACCATAGGGGTTGATTATAGGTAAGGGCAAAATAATAAATCCTTATCGCTATTGCTAAAATTAAAATTAAAATGAAGGTTGCATTGTACGGGTTTCTTACCCATTTAATTATCTTATTTTTTCTATCTTCTAAACTTTGTTCAGAGGTTTCCATTGTTAGTCGTATCCTTAAGTATTTTTATAGCTTGTTGTTTAAGGAGTCTTTTATACTCTCTATCTAAAACCTTGGCAGTATTTTTCCATTTGAAATTTTTTGATTTTTCTTTTCCTTGTTTTTGGAATTTTGTTCTTAGTTCTTTGTTGTTGATTAATTTTTCAAGTTGATTTTTAAAATCTTCAAGGTCATAGTCCTTGAATGTTAATCCATTATTTCCAACAACCCAGGGCATTCCTCCTGCATTGCTAGTAAGAACTGCGCATCCTTGGGACATTGCCTCCAATATTGAGATGCAAAAAGCTTCGTAGTGACTTGGAGAACAGAAAATATCTGACCCTGCGTATGCTTCTAGTTTTTCTTTTTCTGTTACCTCTCCCGTGATGATAATGTTTTTGAGGTTTAATTTTTGGATTAGTTGTTCTAGTTCAGGTTTAAACCCTCCATCTTTTCCCATTATGATGAATTTTGTTTTTGGAAAATGTTTTGCAGTTTTAACTATTTGGTCTATTCCCTTACTGGGATGTAATCTGGATACGGTTAATATTACTAATTCGTCTTTTTTTAAGTCATATTTTTTTCTGAAATTTTTTCCATCATAATTTTGGAAATAATATTCAGGTATGCAATTGGGGGTTAAGATTATGTCTTTCTTTTTTTTGTTGAATGATTCTACCCAAGGGGTTTCAAGGTCGGTTACAACACAAACTTTTGAAAAATGTTTAAACATGTATTTTCCTAAAAATTTGTCTGTAAGGTCGACTAAAAATTGTGCCCATTTTGCCCTTTGTCCTTTGTATACTGGCCAGTGAGGGGTTATGAATATCGGTTTTTTTGTGAACCAAAAAATGAAATTAAATGGGTGTCTGTAACCATGAATATGGAAAATGTCTGCATTAGATATTGTTATCGCCTTAAAGAGTCCTGGAAAAATTATTCCTGAGAAGCTAAATTTTAACCAACTTCTGAAACGTTTTATTTTTATGTTGTCTATTTTTTGAGGTGCTTTTTTGATTCTTTTATCTCGGTCCATATCAGATACATAAGCTTCGCAGTCATATCCTAGTTTGATAAGTTCTTTAGCAGTATTTTGAATATGAGTTTCAACCCCTCCTACTGTAGGGTAAAAAAAAGAGGTTACGAAGCATATTTTGGGTTTTTTAGTTAAATCTTGCATTTTAAGTTTTAATTTGAGATGTTTAAAAGTATTTATGTAGTAAACCTAAAGATTCATATTCATTAATGCACATAAATTTATAAGCTAATATTCAATTTTTACTTTATGAACTTAAGGTATATTTTAAAGGAAGCAAGATATTATCGTAAAATTACTGGCATTTCTAGACCTTTAAAAAAATTTCTTTTAACTCAGACAAAGTTATCTGAGTTTGTTAATGGTCCTTGGTACCAAAAAATGTATCAAAAAATAATTAATAAAAAATCTAAAGAATTTGAGCCAAAACTCCTTCAAATAGAAAATACAAATTTATGTAATGCGCGATGCATCATGTGTCCCCATGTTAGTATGAAACGAGAAAAGAAGGTTATGGGTCAAAAGGATTTTGAGAAAATTTTTGATAATGTTCTTAGAAGTTATAAAATAGAAAGATTTACTGTAAATGGATTTGGAGAACCCTTGATAGATAAGGGATTATTTAATAAAATAAATTATGTTAATAAAAAATATCCTCAGATTAAAATAGATATATACACAAATGCCTCTCTTTTGACTCCTGAAAAAACGGAGGCATTGTTAAAATCTAATATAGATAGGATTACCTTTTCGGTGAATGGGACTCGAAAAAACTATTCTAAGGTAATGGGTTTAGATTATGATAAGACTATTCAGAATATTAGGTATTTTTTAAATAAAAATTTGAAGAAAAATAAAAAGGTTTTGACGAATATTTCTTTGATGATTTTAGATGAAAATAAGGAGGAAATTAATAAGTTTATGAATTTTTGGAATGCTTATGCAGATTCTGTAAGGGTTTATGTTCCTAATGATTGGGCTGGGGGGGTAGAGAATATAATTGACATTTCTCCGTTTAAAATAAACAAACGGTGGCCTTGTTTTGCATTATGGAGAAATATTACTGTAGATGTCGATGGTAATTTTGTAATGTGTTGTAGGGATTATGAGTCGAAAGTTAAGTTTGGTAATTTATTGGATGAAGATATTAGAGAAATAAGAGAATCTAAGAAATTTAAAGCCTTGTTGGATAATCAATTGAATTTTAATTTTAAAACTCCGGTTTGTTCTAGTTGTGATAATATTTTAGAGTCTAGTTTGGATTGGTTTTGTTAAAGGTTGTAGATTATTATCTGAATCGCCCGAGCTAGTGAATTGCTAGAATTCATTTTAATTTCTTCTGTCCAAATAATCAAGGACTTCCCTTAAACTAGAGATAGGAGGATTTCCTGATTTTTGATATCTGCAAATTTTCTCAAACTCTCTTTCAAGAATCTCTTTTCTAAGTCCCCTTTCAATGCCCTGAGAATGAACCACATTTTCATTCCAATTCAAAGGTTCTCCAGGTCTACTATATAATTTTAAACCCGTAGCTCCTTCTTGAAGCAATATACTTATATCAGAAATATATGAACGAACTTGGTGAAATGGGGGAGAAGTAATGCAAACAGTTTCAATTCCTTGTTGCCTACAAAAATTAATTAATCCTCTTGCTTCAGTGTTAGTATTAAGATAGGTGTAATCAAAACTGGGTTCTATCACTAAAATATCTTCTTTTTTAACTCCTAACTCCCTAAGATTTCTCTTCCAATGTTTAAACCCTAAATAACCTACCATTGTTCCATCATTACCTGGTTTTAATTTTCTTCTTATTTTATCAGCAAGGGAGGGATTTTTTTCGGTATACTTTTCATTCATCTCTTCAAAAACAGATGCATCAACTCCAGTTATTCCAACTTTAGAAGTAAAACCACTTGAATAAAGTTTTGCCCCTGTATGAAAACAAGAAGATTCATTATCTTTTGTCTCTGCATGGAGAAAAGTTAAATCAACGCTTTCGGGAATATTATCACATAAGATTCTATTCACAATTTCAAACCATTCACCAATATTTTCTGAAGTCATTAAGAAATTATAAAAAAATACTATTTAAATGTTGAGGTGTTGAAGGTATTGTGCTAAGTCCAGATATATGCCTTAGAGAACAAAAAATTAGTTGGTTAGTGATGCAACTGTCAACTATTTTTCGGACACTACACAAGAGATAATGAACACATAAATTTAAAAAATAAGATTAATAAGTAAAATATGGATAAAGTTTTAATCATCGTGGTTAATTGGAATGGTGCAGACATCTTAAAAAAATGTTTAAATTCCCTTGATAAAACTGATTATCAGAATTATCAAATAGTTGTTGTAGATAATAACTCTAATCTTCGCAATGTTAATTATCTTAAAAAAAATAAAAAGGTAATTCCATTATTCTTAGATAAAAATTATGGGTACTGTTATGCGATTAACCGTGGAATAGAATATGGTTTAAAGAATGGCTTTAAAATATTTATAAATTTGAATAATGACGCGATTATTCCCCGCAAAAATTGGTTGAAAGAAATTTTAAAAAATCTAAATCCGAAAAATGTTGGTGCAGTTGGTGTTAAAATCGTTGGATATGACAAAAGGATTCAGGCAGCATGGTATGGAAAAAGGATGATTAATCAGATTGATAGGGGGCAGTATGAAGAAGTTAAAGAAGCCTCTGCAGTTTCAGGAGTATTAATCGCCTATAAAAAAGAAACAATTGAAAAAGTGGGTTTTTTTGATGAAAGGCATTTTTTTGGAGAAGATGATTTAGATTTTTGTTTCAGAGTACGGAAGGGGGGGCTTAAAGTAATTTATGATGGAAAAATAAAGGTTATTCATTTCGGCGGCTATAGTTCTAATCTTTCTGGAGGAAAATCTGGGGAACTTTTTAAGAGTATGCAAAAAGGACATTTACTTTTTACATTTACCCATAAGGGGCTAGGTGCTAAGATAGGATTATTAGCTAAGTTATATTTTGAAATATTTATTACAAAAAAGGATCGATGGGATAAGTTCTCTTTAAAAAATTTAAGATTCCATAAAGATTTTATTGAAAGATCCCATATTACCACTCTTGCAGTTTTTGAAACTGTATTTGATATTTAAATTATCTCGGATTATTTTCTTTTTAATAAGAATTTTGGATTTTTTAAAATAAGGGGTATAAGGGGATAGACTGATGAATTTATACTCCATGAGACTCCCCAGGTATTTAGGCATCCCTCACAACATTTAATTTTATTTCTTATTTGTTTTGCATTTTCTGATTTCCAAATTTTACTTGGAGCATCATTTTTAACATTTCCTGCACTTAAATTGGAAAGCTTTAAGCAAGGAGTTACATCCCCATTATATCTCAAAAGAAAAAAGGTATTCATGGCATAACACTTAAATTTATATTTATATTTTAAAGATTTTATTACGAACCTATGATAAATTGAATCTGGAAATTTTTTAATGCTTAAAATAAGATCTTCTATCTTTTGGTCGACATTATTTAAATTTGTATAAAATGAGCCTTCTTCATACATTTGAGCTATAAGATCTATGTCGTATTTTTTCGCATGAGCAATCATTTCATCTGCAAAATTTTTAGTTAATTCTGATAATGTAAATCCTATAGTATAATCTATTTTACCTGTTTCTTTTTTTAATTTTTTTAATTTCTTTAATAAGTAATCTGCTTTTTCGAAATTTCCTGGAACCCCCCTCATATCATCGTGATGTTTCCCAATTCCATCCATTGAAATACCTACAAGTAAATTTATATCATTTTCGATTGAAAATCTGCATATATCTAAGACCTTATCTGGAAGAAGTGCATTTGTAGAGAAAGCAAAGGTTGCTTTAGGAATACGATTATGGATCTCTTGAAGTATTTCTTTTATGTCCTGCCTTAAAACTGGTTCTCCTCCGGTTATATTAAAAAACTCAACCTCACTAAAAAGTGGATCGCTAAATGTTTTAACTATCTCTTCAGTAGTCAAACAGCGGTCTTTATTTTTAGTATTCCAGATATTGCAATGTTTACATCTCGAATTACACTTATCAGTTACTTCAAATACTATTAATCTAGGTTTGACTCTTCCGTCGCCATGTTTTCTCGCTGAAATATGTTTAAGAGCTGAAAAGGCATGTTTAAGCCTAGATATCTTAAAATAATATTTAGGTTTTTCTATTTTACCTCCAGATTCTTCTCTTGCAGAGACATATTCAGAATCTGAAAAATCATTTTTAATTCTTGACATTTTGAAATAATTTCCTTAATAATTGATTATGAAAATTTCGTTTAAACAATATATTGGGATTTCTAATAATATGGAGGATTATATTTTTAAATCTTTCCATAGGGTGCCTTGTTTCACGAATGCCTTTTAGTTGTAATTTTTTTATCTCTTCTTTTGTCCATTCTGGAGTCTCGATTAGAGGTTCATTTGCAGAAAGTTTATCGACTTCAATAGATTTTATGTACCCTTTTTTAATTGCAGTAAGATAGAGTTCTGATCCTGGGATAGGAGTTGCTATATTAAAACCTATATCCGTTACACCTAATTTTTTGATTTCTTTTGCAAATTCAATTGTTTTTAATATCTCGCCCTTAGTCTCTCCAGGCATACCTATAACAAAAGAGGCATCAACAATTATTTTATATTTTCTCAATAATTTAATTGCCTCAATGACTTTTGAAAGGTCCATATTCTTTTTTATGATTTCTTTTAAAACTCTATTTGACCCTGACTCTGGAGCAACAAAAACCCTCCTACAACCAGATTCTTTCATTTTCTTTACAGTTTCTTCGTCTAAAGTATCTGCCCTAATCCCATTTGGAGCACTCCAGGTGAATTTTAGGTTTCTTTTTTTTATTTCGTCCGCTATTTTTTGAAATCTTATTCTATCGAATGTTAAATTATCGTCTTCGAAGTTAATGTGTTTAACCTTATGTTTTTTTATTAGCTCTTCTATTTCATCCACCACATTTATTGGACCTCTAGCTCTGAATTTTCTTCCCATAACTAATCGAACACTACAAAAGGTGCAACCAAAAGGACAACCTCGACTAGTAATCATGCTCGCCCAGTTTGAATTAAATAGATAACTTTTTCTTGAACCCCTCATAGATTCTGCTGAAGAAAAATATTGTTTCATGGGTAAAAGGTTTCTTGTAGGAAATTTAATTTTATCTAGATCTGAGATTAGTTTTCTAGGAGAGTTTATTAATATTTCATTTTTATCTGATTTGTATCCAATTCCATCTATATTACTAAAATCTTTTTTTAATTCAATTGCATTTAATAATTCTGGAAATGTTTCCTCTCCTTCTCTGATTACAATGAAATCGACGTCATTGATTTTAAGTAATTCTTTTGGTCTGACCGAGGCACCAGGACCTCCTAAAACTGTGTAAATTTTTTTGTTGATTTTTTTTACTATGGATGCTATTTCTAAACTTTTTTTTTCAACCACTGAAAAAGGGAGGGTTATTCCAACAATATCTGGATTAAAATCAATTATTTTATTAGAAATTTCTTCTAGACTTAAACCCATACAATATTTGTTATTATTTTCAGCAACTTGATTCCATGCTTCGGCATTTGCATCTATGATTTTAACTGTATGATCTCTCTGGATTACTGCTGCAATGTAGGCAATGCCGAGAGGTTGAAAAACCGTGGGGATTCCCCATTTTTTAGGTACTTCCATAGGGGGGTTAATTAGTAGGACATTCATTTTAGTTTAGATTTAATTAAATTTTTAACCAAATTTATTGGGTTTTATTCTTTCTGAAATTCTAATGGACATTTATTTAAGGTTATTTAAGAGTTATTTTTAATTACCATTCAGTATTACTGGACCTTCTTGAGGTTAATAAATTCCAATATAAGCTTCCTATTGCTTTTTTTATTAGTGGAGTTAAACCATAAATCTTAATGTAACTTTCATATTTTTCAATAGGTAAATAGTCTTTAATCCAAGGTAGATTTGATACATCTCCAGAGATATATAGGGGCGTATCTGACCATTCTCTAAATGTTTTTGGTTCGTCTAAACCTCCCTTTATACACTGAGGATATAATTTAGAACCTGGAAATGGTCTAAACAAATGAGGTCCAACAATTAAAGATTTGGGGTGTATTTTTTTTGTCTTTCGCATTAAGTTGTATGTCTCTTGTCTCTCTTTGTGCTGTTCACCTGGAATGCAAGTCATAAAATTATATGCAGTCCATATATCTAAATCTTTTAATATTTTTATTGATTTTAGTGATTGTTCTATGGTTATTCCTTTGTTCAATACTTTGAGTATTTTATCAGAACCACTTTCAACTCCGAGTATTGTTTCACTCCAACCGGATTTTTTAAATGTTTCTAAATAACTTTTTGGTGTATTTAATAATGTATCAATACGAATTGTGGCTAAGTAATTAATATTAAAATCATCTTTGATAAGTCTTTTTGAGACGTCTAATGAATGTTCTTTATTTAAAAATGCGTTATCATCTTCAAAATAAACATAATCAAATTTGTATTTTTCTTTTAAGATACTTAGTTCTTCTATTACTTGATTTGAAGTTTTAGATCTCCATCCCCTATTTTGTGGAAGAATATCATTTACACAAAAAGAACATTTAAATGGACATCCTCTTGTTGTGAGATAATCTAACCCGATTGTTTTTTTCTCAGAGTAATAGGGAGTCCATGGGAGATACTTTTCCATATCAAATAAATGATATGCAGGAATTGGACTTTTTCTAATATTGAAGGGTTCTCCGAGGGGATTAGTTATTACCTGATTATTTTTCTTATAAGTTAGCCCTTTAATCTTATTATAAGACTTTTTTTCTTCTAATGCAGTTACTAATTCACATAAAGGATATTCTCCATCACCTGAGATTACAAAGTCTATATCTTTATCCTTGCAAGTTTGTTTTGGAAATAAAGTAGGATGAATGCCACCCACCACAATATAAACATTTGAATTTACTTCTTTTATTAGATTAATTATTTCTACAGTTTGAGTAATGTAGGGGGTGGTCACTGAAATACCGATTAATAGATTTGTGTTTTTAATTCTTTCTTTCAATATCTTAATGTAGTTTTCACGCCCATTAGAATAATATAATCTACAATCAAATATATCCACCTTATAATTTAGGTCATCTAAAACAGTTGCTAAGGATAATAAATTTTGAGGTACTCTAGTGCATTTTGTTTTTATAGCATAAGATTTGCTATCTAGTTCTTTCTCTGGTTTATTATACAGCTCTGGAAGTCCTATTGGTGGTTGAATTAGTAATATGTCGTTCATTTTTATTCTCTTATCATTTCTAATTTTGTTTTATCTTCTCGCTCTTTTTTTAGATTTTAATTCATTCTGTTTTTATATCTAATTTTCTTAAAATTGATCCTACAAATCTATTTTAAATCCCATTGTACGTCTTTAATTATATATTTGATTAGGTTTTTAAACATTTCTGGGGTAGATTGAACACAAAAACGTTCATTTTTCTTTTAAGGCTTTTTCAACTTTATTTACTACTTTTTCCCAGGTAAATTTCTTACCTGTGATTAAACTTTGATCTCTTAATTTATGGTATAAATTTTCGTCATTTAATAATTTAATTGCAGATTTGGCTAATTTTTCAGAAGATTTTATTGGAACAATTAAACAATTAAAATTATCTTTTGCAAAATCATTAATTCCACCTGAATCTGCAATAACTGAAGGAGTTCCACAGGCCATAGCCTCTAAGGGTGGTAGCCCATAACCTTCTAAATGTGCTGCATATAATAATAAATAGCTTTCAGAATATAATCTTGCTAATTTGAGGTCATTTTCTATGGGAGATATCAACTCCAAATTATTTAATTTTATCTCCGAATCTCTAAATGCCTTCTTTATGTTTTTCATGCGCCCTATAATTCTAAATCCTATATTAGGGATTTCTTTTTGTATGATCTTAAATGCCTCTAATAACTCCTTGTCTCCCTTCCAGTCTAAACCCCGAATAAATCCTAATAATAATTTTTTATTTTTATTTGCAGAGGGTTTAAAAGTTGATTGATCTACTGCATTTCCAACATGAATTGATTCGTTTCCAGTTGTTTCATAAACAAAATCCTTTAACCATTTGGAAACTACGATTGGTTTAAGTGGTAAGAAATAAGTGCTTTTAGCCAGCTCGGTACTTTTTTCTAATGACCAGAGTTCTTCATTATGTTGAATATAATAAAACAAATTTCCTTTTCCACCTATCATTGTAGAATAGGCGGTTGGATAAAATGTAGCAATTGTTGCATCTGCTGGTGGAATGTTTTCAGACAAATATTGAATCCTATTTAACTCGTAAGGATATTTTACTAAGTTTAGTATTTTATTTATTAAAAAAGATACAGATCTTTTACCAAAAAAAGGAACCCATATCAAAGACTTTTTCTCAAGATAAATCAATTTCATGTTTTTATGGATTTTAAACCAATAGTGAGGTTCATTTAAGGCAATCATATTAATCTTATGCCCCCTTTTTGCCAAACCATATGCTACTTCCATTAAAACCCTTAAACCGCCTCCCTTTCCAGTTCCCCATAGAACAAAGTTGATTATCATATTCACCGAAAAATAATCGAGTATATAAGTTTTATTGAGGTAACTACGTTTTTATAGGATAATAATTATGCTCATTAGGCCTTATTTATTTGGATTATTCGATTATAAAAACTGAGATACCTAGATATTTAAAATCGGTAATCTTTAAAAACCCTTTTGGGTTAATTTTTTTATGATAGTTTTAGTCACGGGGGGATGCGGATTCATTGGGTCGAATTTTATAGACTACTTACTTCAGAGTTCTGAAATAAAAAATATTAACTTAATTATAAATGTGGATAAAGAAACCTATGCGGCCCAGGGGAAAAATATAGAGCATTTAAATTTACATTTAAATCCAAAATATAAATTTATTAGGGCAGATATCTGTGACAATTTTCAAATGCAAAAAATCTTTCAAAGATATGGTCCTGATTTGGTTTTTAATTTTGCAGCAGAAAGTCATGTTGATAGAAGTATAGAATCTTCAAATGAGTTTGTAATAACTAATGTTCTTGGTACTATCAATTTATTGCATACTGTTAAAAAATTTAAGGTTAAAAAATTTATACAAATATCTACTGATGAGGTTTATGGGAGTATAAAAAATGGAAGTTTTCATGAAAACTCTCCCCTTAATTCTTCAAGTCCCTACTCTGCTAGTAAAACTTCTGCAGAACATTTTGCTATTTCTTATTTTAAAACACATAATGTTCCAATAATAATAACTAGAAGTGCAAATAATTATGGACCTTATCAATTTCCAGAAAAATTGCTCCCATTATTTATTATAAATTTAATCAAAGATAAAAAGGTCCCCTTAATGTGGTCTGATGAAAATCCTGGGATTAATGTAAGGGATTGGCTCCATGTTAAGGACAATTGTCGTGCAATTTGGTTTCTTTCTCAGAATGGGCAAGTGGGGGAGATTTATAATATCCCTGGAGAAAACGAGCGCACCAATATAGAGCTTACAAAAATGATACTAACCTATTTTAATTATGGAGAAGAAATGATTGAAAGAGTTCCGCATAGGAGTGGACATGATTTTAGGTACTCTATTACTGGAGACAAATTAAAAAATCTTGGATTTAAATATAATCATACGGATTTAAAGAAAGAGATAAATGAATTGTGTGAGTGGTATGCAAAAAATGAGTCTTGGTGGAAACCATTGGGAGTTTAAATGATCGAAGGAATCAGGATAAAAAAAGTGAAGGTTAACGAAGATGAAAGGGGTAATTTTAGAGAGATTATTAGGTGTGATGAGAATATGATGGATGATGTAAAACAAGTTTCTGTTGGAAAAACTAAGCCCGGAATAATAAAAGCATTTCACTGTCATAAGAATCAGGACGATCTATTCCATGTATTAAGGGGTAATCTTCTTGTTGTCTTATATGATGGCAGAGAAGATTCTAAAACAAATGGAGAAACTCAAACAATCTTTTTAGGAGAATCTTATGAGCCTCAGATTGTTTTTATTCCTCGAGGAGTTTTTCATGGGTATAAGGTCTTAGGTGAAAAATCTGCTGAAGTTTTATACCTAATGAATACGGTATATAATCATGAGAACCCAGATGAATTAAGGATTGATTTTAAAGATCCTTCAATAAACTTTAATTGGGACAAATATGGGAATTAAAGTTTTAATTATTGGTGCTGATGGAAATCTTGGAACTCAATTAAAGAAAGATTTTTCGTATCATTACGATGTTGTTGGAACCTGTTATGAAAATTCTGTCAGGGGTCTGAGCTATCTGGATATAACTGATAGAGAGAAAGTGAGAGACCTTTTAGAAAAAGAAAATCCTGAAATCGTAATTTTGACTTCTGCATTAACAAATGTTGAAGAATGTGAACTTAATCCAAAAAAAGCGCAAAAAATAAATGTAGGGGGTGTGAAAAATATTGCGGAGTTTTGTGAGGGCCGGAAGTTGGTATATTATTCAACAGATGCCATTTTTGATGGCATTAAAGAAGAATATGTTGAGGAAGATATTCCAAATCCATTAAATGTTTATGGGAAAACTAAATTAGATGGAGAAAAATATGTTCAAGGTCTGAATGATTTTTTAATTATTAGGACTTGTAGACTTTACGGGTTAAGAGGAACAAAATTCATTAATACTCTTATTTCTACACTTGGGGATGGAAATAATATAAATGTTCCTGAAAATTCTTCAGGTAGTCCTAGCTTTATAGGGGATGTTTCTAATGCCACATTGAATCTGATTAAAAAAGAAAGAACGGGAATATATCATATTGCAGGACCTAAATGTTCGCTTGATGAAACTGCATTTATAATTGCAGAGGTATTTGGTTTTGATAAAAATTTAATCTCAAGCGTTGATAAGAATTTTTTTAATAACAATGTTAAAAGGGCGAGTGTTGTTCTTAATACTGATAATATTAAAAAGGAAGGAATTTTTATGCGAGCTATGGAAAAAGGTATAGAAAAAATAATGGAGGATTTGTTGAATACGAAATTCAATGAAATTAAATCTTGCAGGGCTTGTGGGAGTGAGGATCTTTTTCCATATTTAAATTTAGGGGACATGCCTCTTGCAAATAATCTTTTAGATAAAAAACAGGACATATTGGATGAAGAAAAATTTCCATTAAAAGTTCTTTTATGCAAGAATTGTTTTTTTTCCCAATTAAGCATAATTGTCAAACCTGAGGTTATGTTTCGAAATTATGTTTATCGTTCTTCAATCTCTGAGACTTTTAAATCTCATTGTAAGGAACTATCTGAAGAATTAGATAAAGATCTTGAAAGTAATGATTTGGTGGTAGATGTTGCAAGTAATGATGGTTGTTTGTTACGCCCATTTCAAGCTAATGGGAAAAGGGTTTTAGGTATAGATCCTGCAATTAATTTAGCCAAGATTGCAAATGAATCTGGGATTGAAACCATTTCAGAATTCTGGAACGAGGAATTAGCCACAAAAATTCGAGAAAAATGGGGTCCTGCCAAGATTATTACTGCATTTAATGTTTTTGCCCATGTAGCAGATATTAAATCTTTTGCAATGGCTGTAAAAATTTTGCTTGCGGAAGATGGTTATTTTATTATAGAGAGCCCTCATGCATTAAGCCTATTAAAAAATGTTGAGTTTGACACAATTTACCATGAACATTTATCCTACATTACATTAAGTCCTTTAAAAATATTTTTTGAAAAGTTAGGCCTTAGAATTTCCAAGATTAAAAAATTTGATATTCATGGCGGTTCAATAAGAATTTATATTGAACATGATTCTCAAAATCGGCAAGATGGGAGTGTTGAAAAGGTAATAAATGAGGAGGAAAAAGAGGGCTTAAATAATTTAGAGTTATATGAAAATTTTAAAAATAATGTTGAGAGTCTTAAAAAAGAACTTGTAGAAAAATTAAAGGAAATAAAGGATGAGGGAGGACAAATATCTGTTTTTGGAGCCTCTGCGAAAGGTAATACTCTTTTAAATTATTTTAATATTGATAATGAGATGATTGATAATATCTTGGATGATACTCCTGAAAAACAAGGCAAAATTGCTCCAGGTGTTCATATTCCAATTGTTAGTTCTGATTTTTTAAATGAAAAAACTCCAGATTATCTCCTGATACTTGCCTGGAACTTTGCTGAAGAAATAATGAAAAAAACAGAAAATTATCAATTAAACGGCGGAAAGTATATTATACCAATTCCGAAATTAAAAATAATTTAAAATGAAAGGAATAATTTTGGCAGGTGGAAAGGGAACTAGACTGTATCCATTAACTACTGTGACAAATAAACATTTGGTTCCAGTTGGAAAACTTCCAATGATAGAATATCCCTTGCATACATTAAAAAATTTGAATGTTGATTCAATAAGTGTAGTTACTGGAGGGGAAAATTTTCAGGACATAGCCCAATATCTTGGTACCTTGCATTCCGAAGACAATTTTTCTTTTCACTATCAATCTAAGGCTGGGGGCATAGCTCAGGCATTAGCTCTTACAGAATCATTTGTTAAATATGGAAAAATAGCAGTTATATTAGGGGACAATATATTTGAAGAAGATTTTTCAAAAGCTGCAGAAATATTTGAAAAATCTGATTCTGGGGCGATGATTTTCTTGAAGGAAGTAAACAATTCTTCGGAATATGGTGTTGCTGAAATTATTGGAGGTAAAGTTGAGGGGATTGAAGAAAAACCTAAAATACCTAGATCTAATCTAGCGGTTACAGGATTATATTTTTATGATTCTACCGTTTTTGATAAGATAAAATTGCTTAAACCCTCTATGCGGGGGGAACTTGAAATAACTGATGTTAATAATATGTATCAAAAAGAGGGGAGATTGTCTTATTACAAATTATCTGGTTTTTGGGGTGATGCTGGAACTTTTGAAAGTAGGGATTTATGCAATAATTTTGTTAAAGAAAAATTAGAGGCTGAGATAGGTTCTAAACTATCCTTAATTTAAGCTTACGATTTTGCATTGTTTGAATTAGGTTGAGCCTTTCTAAGCTGGATTATTTTATTTTTAATGGATTTTAATATCATTATGTCATTTTCGTCAAAGCATCCGGTTATAATTATTAGTAAAAGGTAGGTTAAGGTAAATAAAAATCCTTGTGCAATCAAAGTTATTGCATTAGTTGGCAATATTCTTTTTGTGAAGGTTATTAATAATGCCGGAATAATTGTTATTAATGCGATTAATATCATTTTTCTTTTTAGAGGGATAATTCCAGAATATTTTTTTGCAATTAACAGAGATAAAATGCTCCAAAGAAGGTAACTTATCATTGTCGAAATCGAAGCACCTATAGTCCCTAAGGAATTATCTAAACCAAATATTTTAGGTATCGGAATCAAAATTATATTAAGCAGAATATTTATTATCGAAATTATGGCTAGATTTGAAAGAACTAATTTGGATTTCCCCCTCATTGATAATAAATTTTCTGAAATTAAAAAAATTGAGCTAAAAAATATACCTATTGCTAAAAATCTTAGAGGCCATGCTGCGCGAATATACTCTGAGCCAAATAATATATTTATCAGTATTTCTGGAAATAAAATTATGATTACAAGTATTGGGAGGTTTAACATAAAGATCCATTTTCCTACCTGCTTGCTTAATCCCTTAATCATATGAATTTCATCCCTTATGTACCCCCTTGTTATCATGGGCAAAAATAAATAAATAAATAATTGGGGAGCTATAACTAATAGGAGGGCTATTGGAACTGCAGCATTATATATTCCTACCGCAGTAGAATTTTTAAAATAACCGATTAATAAAGAATCTGTCCAACCAAAAATAAATGATACTAATCCTACAAAAATCAAGGGCCATGAATAGCTGAATAATTCTTTTCTAATTTTTGCTTTTGTTTTTTTATCTAAATAAGATTCTTTGAAGACCTCTTTTAGCTTATATTTGCAATAAAGGTATGAGGGAATTAACAATGTAAATGCCCCTAGAACATATGCAACTATAACTGCATATAAAAGAAATCTCTCGTCCCCATTTAATAGAAAAATTGCTATAATAACTCCAGATGTCAATGTAATCAGTTCAACAAAATTAAACAAGATGTTTCTTATAAAAGTGACCCATTGCATTTTTTCATACGCTTGTATAATCGAAATGTATATGGATCCGATACCTGAGATAGGGATTACCAAACTAAAAATTATCAAAAATAGATTAAGATTAGGGTCATGGAAAATATTTGTAGATATATATTTGGAAAGAATGAGTAATAGTATGCATCCAATTATTCCTGAAAAAATTACTGAGTTTACTGCTAGTTTTACAATATACCTTATTTTTTTAATGTCATTTTTTGCACGATAAATAGCGATATATCTTACCACTCCTACACATAATCCCAAGGTAAAAATTGCAACCCAACATTCAGTTATTATTGAAGCTAATGTGAATAAACCATAAATTTCTGAATGCATGAATCTAGCGATAATCATTCTGAATAGGTAACTCAAAAATTTTGAGAAAATTAATCCAACAAATACTATTATCGAAAACTTTGCCATAGTTTTTAAGGAGTTATCTAAAGATTCTTGTTTTTTGTTCATATCTTCAATATAAAAAAGTATTATTTAAAACCTAGGTATTAAAAATATTAATGCCACTAAATTTGATTGCATCAAAAAGTTTATCTCTGATTAAGGGCCTGTTTTAAATTCCAGGGTCTTAGGGGTATTTGATCCTTTGTTTTTGAAAAATTTGTTTTTTATAGATTCAATGACGATTATATCCTTGTTATCTAGGCATTTAGTAACCAGAATTAGAAGAATATATGTTAATAAAAATAGGGTGCATTCCATAACTACTATAAAAAGACTCTCTGGCAAAAATCGTTTAACATAAAATAAAATAATTCCAGAAACTAATGCAACTAATGTTATTCTTATCATCTTCATTTTCAGAGGGATTATTGAGGTATAATATTTTGATTGAATGGTAGATATCATGCTCCAAAGGCTATATGTAGTCATCGTAGCTATTGCTGCACCCAAAATGCCCCATTTTAATATTAGAAAATAATTTAGAATTAAATTTACTAACCCTGAAATAAACATATTAAAAAGAACTGCCTTTGATCTTCCAGCCATAGAAACAAGGTTCTGAGAGATATTAAATATTGAATATAAAAATATTCCTATTGCAAGAAATCTTAGGGGAAATTCTGCTGGAAGATAATTGACTCCAAAAAGAAGATTTATGATTGTGCCTGGAAAAAATAGAATTAGAATCAAGAAAGGGAGATTAATTAAATAAACCCATTTTGCTACTTGTTTACTTATATCTCTTATCAAGGAGATGTTATTTTTACCGAATTCTTTTGAGATTAATGGGGAAAATAATTGCATGAATAGATTCGATGAAATAATCATTAATCCTGCGAGGGGGGTTGCAGCATTATAAAGGCCCACAGATTTAGCATCCATAAGAATACCTATCATCAATGTATCCATTCCAAAAAATAAAAAAGATAATAAATTCACCAATGCCAAGGGCCAGGAATAATAAAATACCTCCATTATTACTAATTTTTTGGTTTCTTTGTTAATCTCTGGTTTTATTAATACTTCTTTAATTACATATCTACAAACTAAAAAAGAAGCTATCAGAACAAAAATATAACTGAGGTTATATGAAAAAATAATTGCGTTGTTTGTTAAACCTATAAATAACATACTAATTAAAAGTATTATTTTTACAGATTGTGTAAGGATATTTCCAATAAAACTATTCCAACCTATTTTTTCGTAAGCTCTTGTGACAGTTAAAAATGCACCTGAAAGTGTAACTAAAGGGATAAAAAATGAAAACCATTTTAAATAAATTGATAATTCAGGATTATGAAATAGGTGGATAGAGATCGTTCCTGAAAAAATATATAGCAAAATAGCACATACCATGCTTGTTAAAAATGTAAATAATGCTACAAACCTAAATAAAAACTGAGCCTTACTTATTTCTCCTTTCCCCCGATAATAAGAAATGTATCTTAACATCCCTTCGTGAAAGCCTAATGAAAAAAAAGAGGTCAGAAAACTAACTACCATTACTGCAAGAGTAAAAGTACCATATATTTCAATTCCGGAAATAGTCTCAGTAGTGGGAATTCTTGCTATGATTATTCGATATGCTAATGTCAATATTTTTGAAATAATAATGCTAATCAAGACTATTATTGCAGAATTAAATATAGATTTTAAAGAAAAATGTAGGTTTTCTTCATGATTCTTCATTTCCATAGTGTTAAAAATGTGAGACATATTTAACTTTTATAATCTGGATCATATTTCTTCCCTCAATAGGTTATCAGTTATACGGAGATAATTCCTTCTAAGGAAATCCAGTTTTTCATAATGTTTCATTTCAAAACGATAAATTCTGCTAGATACATAGAATCGCATATGGCATTTCTTACATGACATCCAGATTACATAATGTAATGAGTTCCTTATAGAGGCATTATTGTAGTTTATTGTTTCATTGCAAAAAGGGCATTTAACGATTAGATTATACCTTTTAGAATTTCTTTTTATTTTTTTAATGGGAACTATATATTTGCAATGTTTCCATCTTTGCCCTACAATTTCTTTCTTTAGGTCTTTGATTTCATTATCTGACATATTATCTGTCATGTTGAACCAATTAGTATGAGCCATATTATTTTTAATAAACTCCAATTTATCTTTAATAATTCCTTTTTTTATGCATTTATCATATATTTCACTTCCGGGATAAGGTTGGATAAATCCTAACTGAACCTGCCCGTTACAACTAGTTTTCCAATATTTTAAAGTCTCTCTTGCAGTTTCTTTTGTTTCTGCAATATCTCCAAAAATAAAATTTGCTTGTAACCCTATTTGAACTTCCTGAGCTAGTTTAACGGCATTGTCTATTTCTTGAGGGGTTATTGGCTTTTTCATACTTTTTAGAACGATTGAGCTATAACTCTCAAAACCTAAACTTATTAAATTGCATCCAGAATCTTTTAAAGTGAAAAGAAGTTCTCTGTCCAAAGTATTAACAAGAACTTGACAGGACCATACTATTTTTCCTTTTAAATTTTTTGAAATCTCTTTAATTCTTTTGCAAAATTCATACAACCTATCCTTATTGAGAGATAATAAGTCATCGTGTATTGTTAGTGAATTAATTTGATATTTTTTTATTGCCAAATTTATTTCTTTAAAAATGTCGTCCAAGGATCTTTCCCGATATTTAATACCGATTGAATGATAGCAAAATGTGCATTGATATGGGCACCCTCTACTACACAATAAGGGGTAGCTTCTTGGAAAGTCTAATTCACAATAATTTGCCCCATTAGATTGCTTATCCAAAAATTCCTTAAACCCTAATAATTCAAAGTCTGGAAAAATAATTGAGTCTATATCTTTGATTAATTCACGAGGTTTTGTAAGAATTGTCTCTCCTTGGGCATTGATAAATCCGATTCCATCCACCCTAGAGGGATCTGATTTATTTTCGATAGATTCAATAAGGTCGATTATTGTTATCTCTCCTTCCCCTACAACAATAAAATTCGGTTTTAGAGATTTTAGAATTAGTTGTGGTTCGCTTGTGATAAGGGTCCCCCCCAGGATAATTTTTGGATGAGTGGGGTGATTTTTTACAGCATTTGTAATCTTTTCTATTGCTGAATAACCAATACCAATATGCCCTGAACATACCAAATCATAATTATTTTGATCTAAGGTCTCATTTACAAGATCATTAGAAGTTCCATTTAAATGATTTAAATTTAGACAATCTAATTCATAACCTCCTTTTTTTATAACTGTGGCGATATAACTCAATCCTAAGGGAAAAGAATATTCATAATTAGCCTTGTTGGTAAAATTGTATTTTGGAACAATTAATAAAATTTTCATA
>CAYNOY010000007.1:0-33823 GCA_964399015.1 Candidatus Woesearchaeota archaeon
CCTTCCAAACCGCTCACAAATTCTCTTCCATCAATAATCACTTTCGCCCCTCCACCAAATATAAACTTTCCATCCACACCCACCTTCAACTCTCCCCCTTCTAATTTAAAATTCACACTCCTATCCCTCTCGCCCACTCCTGACATCAAATCTTCATTGATATAATTACCTTTCTCATCAAGACTACCTTTCCCAACTAAAATCTCCCTACCATCCTTAAGTCTAAAAACAAAATACTTTCCATCATCATTCTCTAAATATTCAATCTCAATTATTCCTAAATGAATTTTTTCCAAATCTATCCAAGCATTCCCATTACCAATAACCAACCCATCTCCCCACTTCAAACCATTTTCAAATCCAATTAATTTTATCTCGGAATTAGCCCTAAATGAATTAGCTATTTTATTTACTATCTCCTTCCTTAATTCTAAATCAGCATTATTCCAATCAGAATTTTTATCCCCAAAATCTAATCCCCTTAAACTATTCAAATCACTTATCCAAGTAGAAATATCATTATCAGAAGTTACACCCACATTTGTTGATAACGCTTGAGAATTTGTTAAATCTGAATCAATAGAAATTGTCGATTGAGAAGATTCTTCTTTAGAAACATCTTTCTCACCACCCAATCCCAAAAATCCTAAAACCATTTTAGAAGCAGATTCAGCAGTTTTAGGCTTAACATTCTCAGTAACCTCTACGCTCTTATCCTCCCCAGACCCTAAAGTCACAGAAGTTTTAACAACAACATCATCAATATTCAAATGATCTCTTTTAAATTCTTCAATAAAAGGGGTAGTAAACGATTTTTTCATTAATTGAGCAGCTGCAACATCAAAGATTGTAGACTGACCAATATTTTGATACCACAAAGATTTTTTATAACCTACAGGTAATTTATTTTCAGAGACTCTACCCAAAATCTTAGCCCCCTCAACAAGAACTCTACCACTCAATTCACTCTTTCTTTTTATATCTACTTCACTTAACTGACTTACATCCCTCATTTCTAATTTATCTAACTCTGCTTGCAACCGATCTACTTCCATCTTCTGTTTTATAACTCCTGAATCCAAAGTTTGCTCAGCAAGAGTCCTAAATCTCACAACTCCTTCCAAACTATCTCTAACTAACTTCGCATCATTCCCAGTCAAAGGAACACTTTCCCGAGTACCATCCTCAAACAACAAATCAATCGAAGGATTCCCCTCAGGATTACTCTCTGAAACAGGATGATTCTGCAACAAAATTGCAGGCTCACTAGGATTCAATTTCCTACCCTTAAGACCCTCAATCGAATTTGAAATAATATCTCCAACACTTTTAACAGTTTTAGGTTGCACCATAGAACTTGGTAAATAACTCGCACCCCATAAAATAGCTAAACGAGGCGAAACATATTTATTTTTCAAATCAATAATCTTATCTCCCGCAACCTGAACCCCACTAATCGGAACATGGGTATCAATCCTAAAAGCAAAATCAGAATCCATCATAGCACTTACAAACGCTTCCTCCCTATCTGAACCTACCTCCAATCCCTCCATCCTTTCACCAATCTCCCCCCACCCCTCAACTCCCAAAGCAACACTCATATCAACAGATATCCCATAAAGACCTTGAAGAGTATTCCTTCCAACAACAGTCCGATCATTATCCCTTAAAACAAATTCATCTCTCTCACCCTCATAAGTCATCTTATAGGGCTTACCAACCAACTCACCATCATTAACCAATCTAATATCATCAATCAAAAAAGCCTTCTTAGCAGATAAACGAGGTACCTTCATCTCATCTCCTTTAAACTCAACTTCCATATCTCCTGCCCGAACAACAAACCCCCCCTCACCACAATCAACTCCAGCTAAACTATTAATATTTCTCAACAACTCCACTTCTCCTTCACCCTGAACAACAACATTCTCCCCATTCATATTAACAACATTCTTTCCCTTAGGCAAATCCGCATCCCCAAACTTCACAATCATTTCATCCTGAGCCTTAACCTTAACATAACCATTTCTCTGAAAATCAATATTCTCCAAAACAATCCTATCTCCCTGAAACTTAACAGAACTTTTTTTACCCACTTCCCCACCTTCAGCACTCATCCCCGCACCATCTTCACCTTCACCAATCCCTGCACCAGCATCCTCAACCCCCAACCCACTTCCATCCTCACCTTCACCAATACCCCCTTCAGCACCATCCCCAACTCCAGAACCAAAAGTCATCTCACCATACTTAACAGTCGTATCAGCAGAATCAATATTAAACCCCTCAGAATTCAAAGTAACTTCTCCACCTTCATCAAGAACTTCCAAATTACCTAATCCAAAATTAGGAGTAAGAAAATCCTTAGTAACAATCTCCCTAATATTTGGAGTAGTCAAATCTTTTCCAACAGCCTTCAAAGCATCAATCACTGGAGTCTTACTTCCATCTTCAAACATTTTAACAAAAGCCTCAACACTCCGCGCATCCGAACCCTTACTCAAAAAAGCCAACTCACCCTTCTCATTCATAGAACCTGGAGTAACCACAATCTTCCCACCATTCTTCATACCCAAAACAAAATTCTCACCATCATACTCAATAGACTCAGTCCCAAAAGGAGGATTATCCAAATCCAACCACAAACCTGTCTTACCAATAATATTCTCGCCTTCCTCAGACCAAGATAAATCCTCACTACTCAACCCCTTAGTATCTTTTATATTACTCACCTGACTATCCAAATCCATCCCAAAATTATCCTTAGCAAATTTTTTCAATCCATCATAACTATCTATATCCACCTGAACCCCATAAACCTCTGGAATCGTCCCACCATTCTCTAAATAATGATACATAGAAGATTTAAACAAATCTCTTGAAGTCTCAAAACTCGCCTGCTTCTTATTAACTCTCTCCTCAATAATCTGATCAACCAAAACCGCTCTATCTATTGCCTCCCCAGAATTCCAAACTTCATTTCTACCTTTTCCCTCCAATCCAATAAATTTATCAATAGATTCACTATCTTGCACATACCCTTCCAAACTCCCAACCTCTTCAGCAATCAAAACCGAAGCATTCAAAACTACCAACAAAAAAACCAAAAAAACAATCTTCAATCTCATAATAAACTCTCAAAATTTTTATTCTTATACAACTTATATGCTTGAATAAATCCTAAACGTTTATTTATGGGATTATCTGCAACAGCTCTTAAAATAGTTCTATGCATTTCAGGACTCATTTGCAATCTTCTACCACTCATCTCAATATAAGAATTTGTAAAAACTAACTTATCTCCCAACTGCAAATTACTTGCACTTCCAATAAAATCCGAAAACTGATATAATTCATCAACATGTCCCGCAACATAATGCGTATCAGTAATCACACTAGGAATTTCTGCCCCAGAATCTTTTGCCCAATTTATAAAACTACCACTCCCTTCAAGACCCTGATTATATCCCTCAGCATATACTCCATTTTTTATCCTTGAAGTTACTTCATTTAAAACATTTCTCATAGCATCTCCCCCAGGAGATATCGGAACTCCACCCATCAACCATACTCCCAATCTCATCAAAAGACCAGGCCTTCTACCTCCAATAGTCATCACAACATTAGATTCAGCACTATCTGCAATATCTCCTTCCAAAGGTCCATTAACCTCCGTACTAAACAAAGCATGAGCCCTCAACCATCCAACACTCAACACACTACTTGATTTTACAACCTGCCTTGAAGGATCATAAAGCTCATAAGAACCCGGAAAAGTCTGAGCAAATTTCAAAGTATTCCCACTATTCTCATTAATAATCCTATTAATACTTGTCCCGCTCCTAAAACCCCGAGTCGGAACATTTATATTCTCTCCACTAAAAGAAGCAACCCTCTGCCCCCTACTAAACAAAGCAATAGAACCCTCCGCACTCAAACTCTTAGCACTAAACTTCTCCAAAGGATTATCAACATTAACAACCATCTCCTCATCACCCTCAACATAAATCTCATTCAAATAAGTATCCATAATAATATTATTCTTATATTCCGCAGGCTTCAAATCTGCCTTAATTTCATCCAAAGCTTTCCTCCCCTCCACATCTATTTTTTTCTGCATAATATTAATAAATCCTGCAAGAAATCCAGCATCTTCTTTCTTTATACTAGGAACATTCTCAAAAATCATATCCTGAATTGAAGCACTACTTGAATCAGATTTTAAACCCTGACCAATAACCTCTGAAATTTTCAAACCATCTATAAAACCAGTTATCTCCGCAGAAGTAGGAAATTGATCCTTTAATTTATTTTTAAGATAATTATCAAATCCAGTCCCAAAATTAATACCATCAACAAATTTATCCATAGTCTCTCGATTAAGTTTTTCTTTCAATAATGATTGTATAACCTCATTTGCCTTATCTGGATTTCCAAACTCTGCCCCACCATACGCATATTTCGCTAATTCTTTCAAAGCATCCGGATCCTGTAACAAATGACTCACTGCACCCTCAATCTCTCTCTCCATTCCATCCATCAAACTATTTCTAAAATTCCTCTGACTCTCAGATAATTGCCCTTGACCATCACTAATCATAAAAGAATCAATCACATTAGAAGTCTTAGATTCCAAATGATAAGAAATAGTATTTATTGCCTCATTAATCTGAGCCTTCACTTCAATTGCCAAATCAGGATTATTAAGTTCATCTTGAAGAATCTTCATTAATTTTTGTTCAACATCTCGAATATTAGTCTCTCGCGCAACCCTTAATCCATCCTTAATACTAAAACTAGAAATACCAAACTCCTCCAAAATCCCAGAACCCTTTGCCAAAACAGCTTCAACAATTCTCTTATTATCCCCTCTAATTATCGCATCTGCAAAAGTATTCCTAACAATATGCACACCAGTCATTTCATTTCTAGCAGTATAAGCAGTTGCAAAACCCGGAACACTAACCTGAGCATTTTGCGCAGACTCAATCTCCCCATTTGAACCAAAAGAAAAAACAGCCGCTTCATCACTAATCTGAGAATCCTTTCCCTTACCTCGATTATACTTCTTAACAAACTCAGAACTATCTGCATCAGAATTAGTCAAAGAATCCTTAGAATACCATTGCTTATAATATCTCTCAATCATCCCTCGCGAATCAATTGAAACTAAATCAGCACCCCCCGTAGTTTTTATCACCGGCCTTCCCTTTTCATCATAATTTATTTCAACAACCCCTTCATTATCATAACTCCCACCATACAAAACACTAATCATGTTCTGCGTCTTAAGGTCTCCCTCAGTTCCTGCCAAAAAATCAATCCCATAATCATCCAAATTTTCCAAAACATCTTTCGCCTTTCCATTACTCAATGCCTTCTTAACATATTCTCTATAATCCAGAGGAACATCTGTCTCAGCCAAATGAAGAACTCTATCCTCACCCCCATCTAAATTAAAAGTCACTACAAATTGTTTATTCTCATTATCATACTTAATACTTTTTAACCCATTATCCATTCGAGTCCCAATCCTTTTTCCATCAGGTCCAATCAATTCTCCAAAAGTACTTCCAATTGTCCCCCCATTAAACTTAGTATGAATATTTCCATTTCCAGTATCAAACTCCAAATCAAATTCACCATTTTCAAAAGTCACTCCCCTAACCCACCTAGGCAAATCATCCAAATCAATCCACGAATTCAACCTCCCCCTCTCATTAAGAACTCCCATCTTATTCCCTACCCAAACCAACTTATTCTCATCATCCAAAATTTTAATCTTATCTTCAAAACCAATTTCCTTTAACTCCACATTACCAGACTCCTTAAACTTCTTCTCAATAAACTTCCGAAGATACTTCTCCCGATCCTCTTGTTTAAAATTATTCCATATTTCATTTTTTAACTCATCATCAAAAATAAATTTCTTATCATCATCCTGTTCAAACCAAAGCTCTGCAAACTTATCCTCGCCTCCAGATTCCTCAACCCCTTCCAAAAAAGCATCCAAATGTTTTATTATCCTTATTTTTTTCTCAGCAGACAATTCAGCAAAACTTTCCAAATTCCTCCCCACCTGATAAGCAGATTCTTCTTCAGTTCTCTCAACTTCTTCCTCTGCAAAAACAATTCCCGCACTCAAAACCAACAAAAATAATGCAACAATTAGCATCGATACTACAACTAATTTTACTCCTCTCTTTTCCATTATTTAAATTATCAACCAGATTATTTAAAGGTTTATACACAAAAATAATTAAAAATAATTCAAGATAAAAATATTTAAATATCTCCATATCTTAATTAAATCATGGGATTAACTAACCTATTAAAAACATCCGACCAAAAAATTATTGCAGTTATTGTTGCAACAGGATTGACTCTCGGAGGATGGTACGTATACGATGCTCGAAATACTAACCTCCAAGAATATGAAAACCGCGCTATAACAAGAAAAAATGAACAAATTGAAACTAACTCACAAGATTCATCAGGTTCTTCCCTAGGAAAAATTATTTCTTTACTTTTTTCACCTAAAAAACACTCCTATGAAAAACCCATCATTAAAAATATTCCTCCCCCTAAACCTCAAAAAGAATACAGCGATTTCCATATACTAATGCAAGCCCTATTTCCAAAAGCTGAAAACACTACAGAATCGGTATTCAAAACAATGGGGGGAATAATCGGAGGCACCATAATATTAGAATCACGCACAGAAGCAGCACTCACTAAATTAGCTGCACAAGAAACTGCAAAAAAACTAGCATACCTTTGTGATGCAAATAATAGATACCTCCCACCAACACCTATTCCAAATATTAACCAAAAAAGAAATGGATTTAATCATCATGAAGGACTTCTAAAAATCTGTGACTAAATAAAATCTAATAATTCATTTACCAGTAACAACAAAAACAAAACACTTAAATACTTCAAAAACATGAATAAACTATGGCAAGATCATTAGATGAAAGAAGAATAAAACACGATGAAGAAACTCAAAGAAACCATCGTAAAGGACTAGTATCACAACTAACCAAATGTGCTGCTACAATGGCAGTCACAACGGGAATTCTTTTAGGTGGATATCAAATACATAAATCTAATCAACCCAAACCTAGAGAATACAAAAACGCAACAGTGATATCAAGTTCAAATGTACGAGACTATTCTCTCCGAGAAGAATATGATGAAGAAGGCAATTTAGTTTCTTCTGAAAAGATTAAAAATGATCCTAACGAACCTAATTCAAATAATAACAACATTATTGGAGATTTTTTTGGAGGATGTGTTGAAAGAATCGTTGAAGACGCTATGTCTAAAACCCTTCCAGATTGTCTTCCGGATTAAAAAAATTAAATTTTAGAATAACACAAATTTCCAAACAACTAAATTATTGAATTTTTAAATATACCTCATATTCTTCCTCAAGCCCCTCTATCAACTGTTTCTCAACATCTTTCCTAACAATCTCATCCATTTTCTCCACACCATATACAAGCACATTAAGACCTCTAGCCCTATATTCCGTTGGAATAACTACATTATTTGCCCCTTTCTGAAACCTATTATCCCAAATTTTATTATCAATAACAATATTTCCATTCACATCATTACGAACAGAACCTACAACCATAGGCAAAAAATCTGAAACAATCGGTCCAACAAGGGGGTCAATTTGAAGCAAACTAGAACCTCTCTTCAAAGTATATAATTTATTTTTAGAATCCTCATTAAATTCCACCAAAGCCCCATCACTTCTAATCAAAAAATTAGCAATAGCGTCGGTCTGTTCATCTAACACTTCACCCAAATCATCTGCACTTCCTATACCTCTTTGAGATATCTCATTCTGAAAATCCTTATCATTATAAGCACTATCAAGCAATTTAGCTTTAAGTATGGGAGATATAGAAATATCTGGTTTTTCGTTTCCAGATTTTTTCTCTTGACCTGAAATGGATTTAATCATTAGCCCTATATCTTCAATTTTTAAATTAAACTCCATTTCAGATTTCTCACTAGTAGCCTCAAGCCTAAATGAAGTATCTCCTTCACCCATCATCAAGTATGCTTGTATGGTGGAAGCAGTTGCATGACTCTCCAATTCTTCCAATTCAGCCTTATCAATCGCCCCATCATTCTTCCTAAACTCACTATCCATTTTATAATACTTCCTTTCAGAATCACCAATAAACCGTTGAGTCCTAGAAACAACCTCTTCACTTCCACTCAAACTCGCAGAAACAAGATCCTGAGACTCATAAATATTTGGAACAATCCCATAAAAAACCACATCTGCAACTAATCCAATATTTTCTTGCCCATATTCTTTTAACGAACCAACCCCGACCCCCTTAATCTGAAGATGCCCATCATCCCCAATATCCAAACGAATTTCTTGTTCAGGTTGATTACTATTTTCAAGAGTAAGCTCAAAATCTTCAAAAACAGACTGACCAACATAGGGGTCAAAAATATAATTCGAATTAGTCCCCTCAAATAATTTGACCGGAAGAGAATTACCCAAAAAATCCTCCCCATACACACTCAAAGTTCCAGCTCGCAAATCCACAGTCCCGCCATTTAAATCTTCCAAAAGTCTTGAACCCAAAACAATATCCATACTATTCTCAGAATCAGGAACACTTGCCCTAAGTATCGGATTATCTGCAAAAAGTTCTGAATCAACAATTCCTTTTTGAAGTCCAAGAGTCCAATCCTCAGCCACTTGAAGAGATTTATCTGCAAAAGAAATACCCCTTTCAATCATTTTCATTCCCTCCGGGGAAGACATCTTATCCACAATAACTTTCTGCCAAGACCCCAATTTTTTATAACTAGAATCTTTTCCAAAAAGAGATTTTGTCAAAGAAGTTTTTGTCTGTGATTCTTTAATTCCCAACAATCCTCCCTTCAACCAACCCCCAATAAGCGGAACCTTCGCCCCCAAAACCTCAGCCCCAGCCTCAGCCTTATCACCATACCCTAAATTCTTCTGTATCTCTGCCACCCCATCACTTAAACCTTCAATCCCCTTACTCAAAGAATCAGCATATTCATCAACAAAATCTTTTCCAAATCCACCCTCATACCTCTTAACATCTCCTATCAACCGCTTCCCTTCAATATCTACAACTAAATGTCCTCCAAGTTCTGTCTTCTCCTCAGCACTCAATAAATTGTATTCATCTTCACTATAAAAAACTCGAGTATTCCCCTCAAACTCTCCACCCAAAAACTCCCCACTATGAATTCTAATATTAGACAACTCTTCAGGCAACCCCCCCTCATTAAAAATAAGCTCAGCCTTTTCTTGAGTCAACACAGAATTCCCATTTTCATCCTCACTTTCAACTACTTCAAGCTGACCATAAATCTCCCCATTATTTAAATCATGCATAAACATAGCCTTATTATCCAAACTAATTCTTGCCTTGTCCCCACTCAAATCAATTTCAACATTTCCCTTACCATTCAGTGTTCCTGAAAACATTCCTTCACCCATACCCAAAATAGCCAATTCCCCTTCCTTAGGTTTTACCCGTCTCATAATCCGATCATTTTTAAAATCATAAAAAACACTTTCATCCGAATCTTCAGAAATCTTAAAATTTCTTGATATTCCACTTTCTCTTTTCATCGTCATCTCAGTCACACCATTTTTATTAGCATAAACAAACTCAACAATTTTATCATTAGAATTTCCATTATGTTTTGCAAGTACCTCTGCTCCAGGAATTCGTAAATCTAAATTTCCCATTGTTGAAAAACCCGAAGACTCCTGCCCACTACCCCAATAAAAAGTTTCATCAAAACCAGTCATCTTAACCCCATAATTTTCTTCAAAAGATTTCAAAAAAACCCTTCGTCCAGAATCATCAAGATCATTCCACCAAACCCTCCGATTTTTTGCATCCATCTCACCCCACTGATTCCAAAAAGCTTCTTTTTTAGAAGCATCAAAATTAGAAATCTCGCCCATAATTAAAGATCTTTGCAACTCAGTTAAATCTCCTCCCCGCCCTAACAACTCTTCAGAAATAACTCCGGTATTCCTAAATCCTTGAAGTTCATCTTCATAAATAACATCCTGAGCTAAAACAAACTGACAAGAAACAAAAAACAAAACAATCAAAAAAACAAAACACTTATTCATTTTCAACTCCAAACTCACTAACATTTAAATTCAAATATTCATCACTACTAACAAACTCTCCATCAAATACCATTAAATTACTCTGAAATTTATTCAGCCCCCTACTTGAAAGCAAAAACCTATAACTTTGAGGATAATACTCTGTTCGATTATCAATCACTTCCATAAGTAAATAATCTTCTTTAGTTGAAATATCTAAAATAAATTCATCATTTAAAGAAATATCCAAAAAACAACTAAGACATAATTTACCCTCATTAAAATCATGAGAGAGAGCAACATATGTTGCATAACGATTCATTTCAAGCAAATTAGAATTAATCGAAATTGGATAATCATTAAAATCAATAGATTCAGATTGATCTTCTTTTGAAAGTGTAAGCCTAACATCATTAACAAAAACAATATCCTCCTCACCAATAGAAACATTAGAAACCACATAATCAAAATCAAACTCAAGTTCATAATTTTCTAAGATATTAAAACATTCTAAAAGTTCTACTGTTGAACCTATATATAATTCCTCCTCCATAATCTCAACAGAAGGAATATAGTTAATACCTCCATCAAAATAATAGTAAGGAACACTAATTGGTCCATAATCTATAAAACTAGAATAAGGTGTAGAATAATAACCCCCCTGAATTGCAACCTTACTTATCACTCCCTTATGTACCTCCTCAAAACACTCCATCATCCCCTCATAAACATCATCAACTTGAGAATCAAAACTTCCCCCACCATAATCCAAACCCCTAATCACAAAAAAACCTCCAACTAAACCTACCACTACCAAAGCTATAATCACAAATACACTAACCTGCCCTCTTTTCATATCTCCCTAGGAGCAATCAGGTTTTTAAAGTTATCTCAATAAAACCAAAATTAACAAAATATCACAAGATAATAAAACTTAAATATACTAATATCATCACCAAATCATGGAAAATTTAGAAAACCTAACACAAGAGAATCCTAAAGAAAACTCATTCCAAAAATATAAACCATATTTAGGGTTGACATTAAGTTTAGCAGGATTTGCAGGAGCACTTTGGGCAGGTTACGAACTCCATCAATTCAACGAAGAATGGAATCAAGGAATGGGCATTATAAAAGCATTAAACCCCCTTAATTATCTAAAATAACCCTTCCCAAAAAATCACTCAACAGAATACTTATTCAAAAACTCAAAGATATAAGGTTCTTCAGAAGTAACATTCTCTGAAATCACAATCAAAGTGCTTGTCTCATCAAAGTCCAACATATCAACATAAACTTCTCTTTCCTTAGCCATCTCAGCAACACAATTTATACAAATCATATCAGGATCTTCCTTATGTGAATCAGTAACAAAATCTGCAATTTCCAAAATCTGGAAAAGCTTTGACTCTTGACTCACAGGATAATCTTCAGTATCAAACTTTATTTTATTATCTTCTCTCTCAATTGTAATAGGCAAATCAATCTCAAACAAAACTCTTGCCTGTTGAATTGTTACCTCAGTCCCAGCAGTTTTATAATCCAAAGTAAAATCTCCCAAACTTATCTCATTCAAACAAGACTCTAAATTTTCATCAACATATTCACCCAATTCCGAACGAATCACACTCCTATCTGGCATAGCAAAAGTCCCTTGATTATAATAATACGGAATAAATGCCCACCCCAAATCAAAAGCCTGTGGAGGTTCATTATAATATCCACCTTGAATACCAATAATCTCTAAAGACTCTCCAGTTATCAAATCCATACAATTCAAAATAGATTCCTGAATATTATCTAACTGAGGTTTAACCCCTGATTGAGAAAAATACTCTCGAGCCAAATCAGAATCTATTTTCTGTTTTCCAAGATAAACCACGCCCCCAACAGCTGCCACAATAACTATCCCAATTATAATAAAGGTGGTAACCTGAGCCCTCTTTAAATCAAATCCTCTTTTCATATTTTTATTTAGTAATCGGGGTATTTAAATCTTTTCGGAAATCATCCTAAAAATAACATTTAAATAAACCAAATCCCTAATATTAAAATGCCCACAAAAAGAAAACCTAATAACAAAAAAAATTCAGAATTCATTTGGTTATCCCTAATTCTTAGCATAATAATAATCTTTCAAATTATTCTATCCCTTTCCACAAATAATTCATTAAAAAATTTAAACACCGAAACAGACACTATTTCAAACAACTTAAATTTATTAAACTCGCAACTAAATCAAAAAATTAATAATATCGATACAGATGTCCAAGGAAAAATAACAGACCTTTCTTCAAATCTCCTAAACATCGAAACAGATTTAGGAAAAGAAATAAGTTCAATCAAAGCAGAAACAAGCGCAGATTTTTCAGGCATAATTTCTAATGCAATTAATTCTATTGTAACCATCAGAACAGACGTTGCTCAAGGAACAGGATTCATCATTTCCGAAGATGGATTTGTTATAACCAATGCCCATGTTTTAAGTGGAGCAAAAATCACTAGGGCAATAACTGCAGAACAAGAAACTCTCCCAATAGATTTAATTGGATATGACTATCTATTAGACTTAGCCTTACTAAAATTAAAAGGAAATTACGAATACCTAAACTTCGGAAACTCAGAAGAAATAATTGTAGGTGAAAAAGTCATTGCAATAGGAAACCCATTAGGATTATCATTTTCAGTTTCAGAAGGAATTATATCTGCAATAGATAGAAAAGGAGACAACCAACTCCCAATATACCTTCAAACAGACGCTGCCCTAAATCCAGGAAATTCAGGAGGTCCTTTAATCAATACAGACGGAGAAGTTATCGGAATAAACAATTTCAAACTAGCCGGAGACAATTTAGGTTTTGCCTTAGAAAGCAACCCAATTACAAATTCAATAAACAATATTGGAATCAAAAAATTAAATCAGACAATAATTAATTAATCTTTCCATTACCCTTATTTTTTGCCATCCCTATTAACTAACCCATTCTTATTAGGTTTAACATGATGCAAATGTTCCATGATCTTAATTTCAAAAGCCCTTCTAAAAACATGTTTCCCAATTATTGAAAATAAATAAAACACCATAGCTATTCCAACAAACGGAAAAACCATCGTGAATATCTTTCCAATATCTGTCTGAGGTACAACATCACCATAACCAATAGTAGTCACAGTAACGACAGTAAAATACAAAGCATCCAAATATCTCCAACCTTCAAGCTTCGAATAAGCAACACTACCTCCAAAAATCAAAATTAAAAAAATCATAACCGCAGGCAACGAATTTTTAATCAAATCTATTTTTTTATGATTCTGGTTATAATTTTTTTTATTCATTTAAAATTAAATAATTAAACTTAATTCCTCGTTTATTTTAATACTAAACAAAAAATACTTTTAAATCTTTCTAAAAAATTAAAAAAGTTTTCAAAGGTTACAAGATTAAAATTAATTATTCTCCACTATCACAAAAGCCAACTATCGCTTTTCCCTTTTCTTTCCCCAATTACTATTATGCTCCAAAGCTTATCTTATTCTAAAATCTCTCATCAATAAAAAGAAAAATTCATCTTCATAAATCCTAAAAATTATAACACTATCAATTAAATTAGAAATTTGAGTTAGCAAAGCTCCCAAATTTCCATAAAATAAGCGTGAGCAAAGCGAACCTAAATTTTCATCCAACCTAAAATCTCTTAACCCCGTTTCCAATTAATAATCTTATAAATCCCCAAAGCAAACAAAGCCCCAAATAAATTATACATCATATCTTTCTGAGTATCCCATTCATCTATATCTCCTGCACCAATAAATAAAACTCCCTCTCCCTCACCAACAAGAATTGCTCCAACATATTCAAATAATTCATGAAACCCGCTAAACCCCAAAATAATCGCAATCATTAACAAATACTTAAATCCCCCTCGATAAGATCCCACCAATTTATCAGCCCTATACATTATAAGCATACAAACAATCCCAAAAAACATATGCGTATAAAAATCATACTCAATCCCAAAATAAGTATTTGAATAAGTTCCAAAAGTTCCCAAATTATGAGAAATCAAAAACATCCCCCAAAGCAAATAATGAAACGGATGCAACTTAATCCTCTCACCCAAAACATAAACCCCAACCAACAACAACATCAAAAAAATAAAATCCCATTTATAATGACTATCCGTACTCAAAGAATAAATCTCCAAACCTATCAAAACTATCGAAGTAATAATAAGAATAATTTTATTCCAAATTTTATGTTGCATAATAAAATCAATCTCCAAGATTATATAAAACTTATTAAATCTCAAAAATTTCTTCTTTCAAATCAACATTCTTCAAAACACTTTCAACATCTTCTTTCTTCAAGGTTTTTCTCCCCTTAACAAAAACCTCTTCCTTCAGACCTTCAATCATTTCCCTTAACTTATCATCAAAATATTTCTCCAAAACTAAAATCGCATCAGGACTTACTCTCTGAATCCCTCCTCCCCTCAACTTTAAAATCAAATTCTTTCTTTTAATTAACGCATTATCTTTTTTAACCATTTTTATCACATAAAATTAATGCATTAAAACATAAAACTTTTTATATTTAATTTTAAAATTAACAAAAAATCTCTCAAACAAATGTTCATTTCCAACCGGTACAGTAAAAACTTGATTAGAAATCCATTCACCATTATTTTCCTCAATCATTCCATTTCCCCCCGATTTGCCCCTTAATAAATTAACAATCTTAACCTTTAAAGAAGCACTCAAACCAACAAGCTCATACCTAAATAAAACTCGATTAGAAAATTTATAAATTTCTGAAAAAGCCTTATCCCTTTTCAAACTATAACCTTCCCTAAACAAAGTATGCACAATTGAAGGAGGATTCACAATAAAATCAATAGGTTTCAAAAAACTAACATGAAACCCTACAACATCAACCTCAATCCCTCCATTAACCAACTCATCAACACCCAACTCACTAATCACAACAATATCAATATCATTAGGCAATGCCTTCCCCTTAACCACAGATCCAAACACAATTATATCTAAAATCTCTTTCTTCTTCAAATATTTCTTCAACTTATTTTTTATCAACAAAATCTTTGAGTTCATTCGCATATCCCCTCACAACATTTACTTCATCCAATCCCAATCTTAAATTATAAGATTTAATATAAACCTTAAACAATTCAGAAACCCTAACATAAATCTCCTTAAAATACATTTCCAAAAGAGAAAATCTATCATTATGATTTTTAGGCATCCGTTTTATCTCTTGATAAATCAAATAATCAGACAAAATTACAATAGCCTTAAAAAAATCAGAAACAGCAACATTATACCTCTTCTTATTCAAATTATCTTCACCCGATTCCAGAAACTCATTAGCATTTTCCAAAAGTTCTTCCATATTTATATCTAACCTCAAGATTAATATATTAACAAAAAACAAACTTTATAAACTTTTAGGATAATACGTTAATTTATAAAACTTATTAAATCATAAAGACTCAAGTTTCAAAACAATTTTATAAGTAAACTCAATTGCCTTTTCAGCATATTCCCTATCCTTCCCCTTTCCATAATAAATTATTCCATTTCTAAAATACTGAAATTTATCAACAAATTCTACTTCCCATTCATCAAAATCTAATTCACTTAAAAAAGAAATCTCAGCCTCATGCACTCCTTTTCCTGAAGCACTAAATCCTCTTAATAACATCTTCGCCCGAATAATACTTAAAATAATATCGTAACAGGATTCAACGACATCGCTCACATTATCTTCATCAACACCGATTTTTTCTATTATTCTCTTCAAATTCCTAAGCCTCCCCTCAGATTCCTTAACTAAATTATTTGCCCTAGATTCATCAGGATATTTTTTTCTAACCACTCCAGTTCTTAAAAATTCGTCAAATATTTTCATAACCTAATCCCCCTACTCAAAACAATCCCATTAAATAAATTCTCTCTCAAATTCTTATGCACATCCTTAAAATTATCATAAAAATTAATTCTAATCTCTCTCCAACAAACCCTCAAACTTCTTCGAATCAACATCATTCTCCTTTCATCCAATAACAGCAATATCAATATCAGATCTTACAATATCTTCACCATAAGAATAACTAACAAACAAAATAATCACTCCCCCTAAAAACCTCTCACTCAACTCCTCAACAATTCCAGATTCATAAATCATCTTCAAATTCTCAACCCTCTTTAAATCAATAACCGCATTATCATTAAATCCATCCACACCACCCCCCCCTAATTCAACTCCACCAAACTTAACTTCATAACCTCATCCCCCTTTATCAAAACAAATCCTTCTTTCTCCATTTCAACCAAAGCCTTAGAAGCTGCAGTAGCCGAAACTCCCAACTTTTTAACAATAACCCTCTGATTCAAAACTCTTCCAACATTCACACAAAGCAACCTAAAAAACTTAAATTCTAAAAAATAAAGTTCCCACCAGAACATAAAATATAAAAAAAATATAGAAAAAAAAGAAAAACTAACCCACTTCGTATTCTGCAGAAGCTGCACAAACTGTAGTACCTACAATAGCCGCAGCAGAAATTTTATCACCAGAATCAATAGCATATAGAGTAGTAACCTGAGTATCCGTACTTAAAGGATCTAAATTAATCGTAGTAGTAGCATCTAATTTACCTCCAATAAATAACTTATAACCTGTAACTACAGTATCAGTACTTCCCTGGCCTCTTCTAACCGTTGTATCTCCAACACCTAGTGCCCCCACAGTAGCATCAGTTACATCCATACTCACACCAATACAACTTGACTGAGCAGTAATCTGTTCACCACCTTCAGTTATAGTCCCACTAATTACCTGCCATACAATTACGACAGCAGCAAGAACCAATAGAATAATTAACACAGTTGTAATTATCTGCGCTTGAGCTTTTTTATTTAACATTATTTATATAACCTCCTTTCACACTTCTTTTTTTAACTTTCATTTATTAAACTTTCAAGGACAAACCTCTTTATAAACATTTCCCCAAATCTCTCCTCGGTTAAATTTCTAAACTCAAAAATAACCCCACCTCATCTCCACCAATTAAAATTTTGATAAAATTTCAAAACTTCTAAACAAAGTACCTTGACAAAGTATTCAACTCTCCAAAAAAAAATTAGAAAATTAGAAAATCAAAAATTCTCTAATTCAAACACAAAAACATTATAACAAAATCATCATCATCAAAACCCCAATTCTATCAACTCATCAATCTCACTTCTGAATTTTCAAAAATCTTTCAATCTCTTCAATAACTAACTCAAAATCATTCAATCCCTCTTCAATACTTTCAAAAGCTCTCAAATCATCAATCTTCCCATATTTATGAACTAAAATATTTCTAAAAGATTTCATTTCTTTAAGAATTAAAATAGCTTTTTTAGATAACACCTTATTTGTTTCCATATTATCCATAACATCTTCTTCTTCATCTGGAATCCCAAATCTAAAATCCGAATTAATCATATAACATATATCGATAAGATTTTGTATCGCAGATTCAACACGTTTATAACTAGCATCCCGGATAACTAAATCATATTTAAACGATTCAAAATCCTTAGGAAATATTTCTGAAATAGACTCAACCAAATTCAATATATCCAATATTTTAGACTCTATTTCTTTTTTACGTGGTTTTTTGTGTTTTAACATATGGCCTCCTATCTATATAATCATAATATCCATACTTAAAATCCTCAAAACTTTGAATAGTTTCATAAGCAACATCATAAACAAATTGCAAATCATTTTCATAAATAACTTTCCCCTTCAAAACATTAATCCTTACATACAAAGGCAAATCCTGAAAACTCTGAACATCAAAATCATCAGATAACTCTCCAAGAATCTTCTTTCTAAACTTAAATCTATCCCCATGCTCACCCCCATAATAAACAGCAAAATCTATATCTGACATTTTATTCTGATTCCCCTCAGCATAACTCCCATACAAAATAACAAATTTCACTCTATCAAAATCAGGCATCGCCTTCAACTTTTTCATAAATACTTTAATTTTATCTTTCATAAAACTTACAATCCAATAGATTTTAAATAACTTTCTACAACCCTCAACCCCTACAATTCGCTTCCGCTCATCTCCCACCAAACCCAATCAAAATATCCCACTCATAAATCTAGAAATAAAAATCCTTGATACAAAAAATACAGTCAAACTCAATCCTGCAATTATTGGAAAATATCGAAGACCTTGTTTCTCCTCACCCTTGCTAACAAGTCCCAAAACCAACGAAGCTAAAAAATCTATAGTCAACATAAAAAAGATTGCAAAAGTTTTAATAAAAGTTATAGAAACATTTATTTGCGACAAACTAAATGGCATATTCGCCCCACCTGCATCTAACTCAGGAAGACCTGAAAAAATACTTGTCAAAACTTCCACCAAAATTGTCGAAAGTGAAAACAAAAACGGAGCAAAAATTGCAACAGCTAAAAAGATAAAAATAACATACATCAAAACATTTGACGAAGCCTTCTTATCCAAAAGATCTCTTTCCCTCATACTTGAAGAAGTCTGTTCCAACAAAATAGCAAGATTCCCTCCTGCCCTTATCCCTGAAATAATCAACAACATAATTTTATGAATCTTCTCAGAACCAATCCTCTTAGACATCTCTAAAAGCGAAATCTCCATATTTTTTCCAGTAGTTATATCTTTACCTGCCTTAAAAATCTCCGCATCAAGAGGATCAAACTCAGGTCGAGAACTCAACAACATCGCCTTATCAATTGTCATTCCCGCCCTCAAATTACTGGACATCAACTGCAAAAAATCAGGATAAACACCCTCAATCTTTTTTATCCTAGCAGACTTATCCAAACTTCTCTTAACATAAAAATATCCCACTATAACCACAAAAGTCATAACAAAAGAAATAATAGAAAACAAAGGACTCCTAGTCCGAAAATATACTCCAACATCTACAATCAAACCAAGAATTATCGCAATAAAAATTACCTTCTTCTTACTAGCCTTCTCTTGCTGAGGATTTAATTCTCTTCTAGATTTCATAATAAACTAGGCCTCTTTGATTTAATTAACCCTAAAAACATTACCTGAACCAAAACATCAAATACAAACAAACTCACAAACATTAAAATTATCATATCCCCTGGAAGATTTATCATAGAAGCAATAATCGTCAAAAAAGTTATAGACAACGAAGGAATAATCACTGAAATAAGCATATAAAGAACAACCAACGGATTCAACCGACTTCCATACTCCTGTATCTGAATAAGCTGTTCTTCATTCAAAGCCTTAATACTATCCCTAATAACAATAGCCATATCACTTCCCGCCCTCATACTATTACTTAACTGCCACAAAGTCCTCCTAAAAAAAACAGAAGGATTTCGCTTACCCAACTCATCCAAAACCATTGCCTCAGGTTCACCAGCATTAATCTTCTGAACAGCCTTCTTAAACTCTGAACTCAAAGTACCATAATCTGCATCAGAAATATTCACCAAAATATTAAATAATGGAATTCCAGAATTAAGCTGTATAAGAATATCCTCCAAGGCTGAAACCAAATTCTTCTCTATATCTCTCTGCTTCCGACTAACATAAATTTTTGGATAAACTCTCTGACTAAAAAATGCAAAAATTGCAAATGCAAGAGCCAACCCAAAACCAGCCAAATAAAATCTTTGAACTCTCAAAACCGCAAAAATAGAAGTTGAAACTACAAACAAAAATACAAACGTATTAAAAAAAATCTTCATAGAAATTCCAAGATATTCTTCTCGAGTTATATCAATATCTGCATCCTTTAAAGTCTCACCTAATTTAGAATCTTTTTTATATTTTAATCTAGAAGAAAAAAACCGCGATTTTTTCTTTAGCTTATCTATATTTGAAAAAGTAAAGGGGATATGAAATTTCATAGTATCAGTGCTCACTCATCTCTTTTCAAATGAGGTTCATTACCAAATAATTTTTTAATATTATTCTGCGAAATATCCTTAAGCAACTCTTCCTTATTTGTATAATACAAATTCATTGTCTTACCAAAATCCTCCAAATTCCGAATATTATTTTTTATCAACCAAGTCAAAATATTTCTTTTGTTTTCCAAATTCACCCTTAACTCTTCTTCAGACATCCCAGTATTTCTAGAAATATCTTCAAAAAATCTAGAACTCTCACTATGCTGAATTATAGTATCATCTTCAGGAACCCACCTATAAATTATATTTGCATGAGTAGATTCATCATTACTTTCAAATTCAGCAATCTGAAAAACCCTTCTAATCCCTTTTCTTCTATCCCTAAACATAACCACATTTAAATTAACCGCCTTCAACAAATTATGAGGAACATTCAAAGGAGGATTAGTCAATCTAGAAATAGTTTCTGCAGCAGAATTTGCGTGCACCGTAGCATACACACTATGTCCCGTATGCATTGCCTCAAACAAAACCTCTGCCTCTTGTTGTCTTCTCATTTCACCCAACACAATTCTATCCGGCCTCATCCTAAGACTATTAATCAAAAGATCAAGCATAGTCACTGCACCCTTACCCTCAGGATTTGGAGTTCGAATCACCAAAGGAGTCCAATACAAAAACTCTGGAAGCATCAATTCTCTTGTATCCTCTACACTAATAATTCTATGATTCGGAGGAATAAATGGCATACACGCATTCAAAAAAGATGTCTTCCCCGATGCAGTTCCACCTGAAATCAAAACATTCATTTCATATTCAATAGCCAACCAAATCAACGCAGCACTATCCAAATCACAAGTCTTATTATTAATCAAATCAGTAATTGTATATGGGTCTCTCGCAAACTTTCTTATAGTAATCGTATTCCCTTTTGTACTTATTGGATAAAGAATAGAATTAACCCTATCCCCAGAAACCAAATGAGCATCCAACAATGGAGTCAAAACAGTTATCTGTCGCCCAACTCTTCTTGCAATAATATTAGAATAATTTGAAATCTCTTCCTCCCTAGCGATTGTCAAATTAGTTATCAACCAACCATACTTTTTATGAAAAACTCTAACCAGTTCTTTTGCCGAAGGAATAACTACTTCCTCCAATTGAGGATCATTAACCAAAAATTCAATCTCTCCCAATCCCAACATATCTTGAATTAATTTACCTATCAAAAATTCTCTTGTCGAAGGATAAATAGTAGGAATCTTTGCATTCAAAAGACCTCCAGCCTCCTGCATAAATCTCTTCTTAATCTTCTGAAAAGCATTAGGGTCCACAATCTCCTTCATTCCAATAGTCGTAGCACTAACCAATTCATTCCTAACTTCATTCAACAAAGAAGCTGTTGCAATAGAAATCTCCGGAACTGAAAGCTCATAAATCAAACCAGTCTCCTCTCGCTTTATACTCACATTTACCTTAGCCTTATCCACATCAATCTCATAAGTTTCCAAAGTTCCCATAACAATTTTATCAGGAACTTTTTTCCCCTCAGGTTTCCTAAAATTCTTATCATTAGAATTCATCAAATGTTTCTTCAAAGAAACATTTCCCTTAGGCAAAATTTTACCCCTAAAAGGTTTCTTCTTTCCCAAAACTTTATTTTTATCTATCACCATATTTCAATTATTTTTTCTTCAAAAAAACCTTATCTTTCAATCCCTTCAAAGATTTATTTTTTTCAATCTTAGATTTTTTAACAGATTTAACATTAGCAACTTTCAAATTAGACCTAACCTTCTTAACCGATTTTTTATTTAATTCATTCTTAATAGTCTCAATTTCTTTTTTAGGTTCTTCTCCAGAAACATTCTCATTAACTTTTTCCTTGCCCCCTTTTATTTTCCCCTTCTCCTGCAATCTATTTTTATCTCCAAGTTTATCCTCTTCAACCTTAGGCTTCTCAACCTTAAGTTGTATCACCGGCTCTCCAAATCCAGGATAATTTATCGTAGCCAAATCTCCAGACTCCAAAATCCTACACCATTCCATTGCAACATCATTTTCTATTTTAAAAGTCTTAGCAATTGTAGAAACCCTCAACTTATTTTTCGGTTTCAACAAATCGTATAATACATCTAAATCAGTTTTATTTTTCCCAGAAACCTTAAGAGGATGCACACTCTTAACCTCCCTCTGTTTTTTCAAAGAAGTTAAATCCTTAAAAAAAGAATAAAATAACATCAAAGATAACAAACTCCATTGAACAATCAAAAATATCTTAGGAAGAGTTTGCATTGGAGGCGAATTAGAAATAGTAGTCTTCAAACTACTTACAGAAAAACCTGTTAATCCTCCAGATTGACGAATCAAAGGATGTTGATAAACATAAACTCCCAAATTAACAAATAAAAACACAAATACAATTAGAAGTGCTCTTAAAAAAATTGGTTTCTCCTCTTTTTCCATTTTAATATTATTAGATTATAAAATATATATCAGCACAATTTTATAAAGGTATTGATTGCCCCTCAAAGAAAATCTTTATTAAGCGCCCTCAACTAAATATAATGAGGTGAACATGAAAAACTATTCTAAACTATCCCTAACTAAAACCAAAGCACAAATAAGTCTAGAATATATTATCCTTATCGGATTTGTAACTTTTGTCTTAATCACAATTTTAGGAATAGCATTTATTTATAGTGGAACAATACAAGATCGAATTAAAGGAATACAAATTAGTAACTTCGCAAATAAAATAACTTCAAGTGCCGAATCAGTTTTCTATTTTGGAGAACCCTCTAAAGCAACTATCTCTACATATCTTCCAGAAGGAGTTCAAGAAATAAGCATAAGTGAAAACACTATTTTCATAAGCACTCAAACTTCAATGGGATTAGAAAAAAGAGGCTTCTCAAGCGAAGTTCCAATTACAGGAACACTCACAATTAATCCAGGAATTAAAAAAATTGAACTTATAGCAAATTCAAACAATGTTGCTATAAATTCTCTATAAAATGATTACTAAAAAATCTCAAAATGCTATCGAATTTATAATTTTAATAGGAGTTGCAATTTTTTTCTTTACTCTTTTTTTTATTGCAATAAATGAAAGTCAATCCGATGAAATAAAACAAAAACAAACTATTTATGTCCAAGAAATTGCATTTGCAATTCAAGATGAAATTAACTTAGCACAAGAGGCAAGAGAAGGATACTATCGAGAATTTAAAATTCCAGAAAAAATTAATGGCAAAGATTATAATATTAGCATAATCGAAGAACTAGTTTATGTAAAAACCAAAGACGAAAAACATGCAATAGCATTACCAATCCCCCCAGTTAATGGGCAAGCAATCCCCGGAAACAACATCATTAAAAAAATGAATAAATTAATTTATCTCAACCTCTAAAAAAATGAACAAAAAAGCACAAGCCTGGAGCATAGACCTAATGGTCGCAGTTACAATATTTTCAGTAGGAATCTTAGTTTTCTTTGTTTATACTACAAACTACTCCGGAGAAGCAAGAGCAAATTTTGAAGATTTAAGCTATGAGGGAGACTTAGTAATGAATAACATACTATCTGAAGGTGCTCCTGAAAATTGGCATCTCGCAGGGCCCACTATCACCCTAGGACTTTCAACAAACGGAAAACTCGATGATGAAAAATTAGATGAACTCGATAATCTTATAACCAACGGAGATTATGGTAAAACCAAAATTCTACTGAATACCAAATTTGATTATTATTTTTTCTTAGATCAAAATTTAAATCTTCATATGAATGGAGTAACTAAAGAAGGGTTAGGCAAACCTGGAACAAATAAAGACAACATCCTAGCCACAAACCTTATTAAAATAACAAGATTTACTGTATACAAAGATAAACCCGTCACAGCTTATCTCTATATTTGGGAATAACAATGAAAAATAAAAAAGGAGTGTTTTTTAGTACTGACGCATTAATAGCATTAATCATAATCTTCTTCAGTATCATGGTAATATACCCTGTAGTAAAATATTCAAATTATGAAACTGGAATTGAAGAAGATATCTTAAGCGTTATCTCAAATCTGCAAATCGGAGAAATTGACCAAACACTACTTCCTGCAAATATTAAAGGAAATATAACCGACCCAAATAAAACAATCTTAGAACAAATAGGAGAATTCTATGCCAATAATGAAACACTACTTGCAAAAAATTTAGCAGAAATTATTTTCAGTACATTAAACACAAGCGATAATATAGGAATCTGGTACGGAAACACATTACTTGCTTCAAGTAATTCAACTCCTTTTGAAACTGCCAAAAATATAGAAGTAGAAAGACAAATCATCAGTGGAATAAAAGAAGGTGCTGGAGCAACAGGTTTTTCTGCCAGAGCATTTCTTTCAAGTAACACTCAAAAAAAATATTATTATTTCGGGGGTTATGTCGGAGATGGAAACATCACAACAACCCTAGACTATTCAGGAGAACTCACAGGCATAGATATAGAAATAGTAACAAATAGAGATTTTAAAATTTATATAAACAACATTTTCTCAGGACAATATGAAAACTCCTCCTCAGTATTTACTCCTACAGAATATGATTTAAGTGCTTATATAGATAATTTTAATGAAGGAGAAAATACCATAAAATTTGCCGGAGTCGATGGAAACCTATACATCGCAGGAGGTTACCTAAAAATTACCTATGAAAACCCCGACCTATATGAAATGCCCACAAAATATTACTTCCCAGAAATAGAAGGAATCGTAAACATATATGATGGATTTTATATCCCTGGAAATTTAAATTCAATGGAAGTTTCTCTACATTATGATTCTAATTATACAATGTTCTTAAATATTGGAAACACAACAATCTTCAATGATAGCAATAATGGAGAAATAACTGAAGTCATAAACAATGCCCAACTCGATGCGATGCTAAACTACAATTCATTAAGCAATAAAACAATCCCTCTAAGATTAGGATTAGAAGAAATAAGCGGAGCCACAGGAGGAGGAGCTTCAGTAGATATTGTATTTATTATTGATTCTACTGGAAGCATGGGTGCAGAAATAAATGATGTAAAAAATATCATTGAAAGTTTTACAGAAGTACTCGACAACAGCTCGATTGATTATCAATTAGGATTAATTGAATTTCAAGATTATCCAGTATCTCCTTGCGGAGGCTCTAGTGATTTCCCTTCTAAGATATATCTATTCGATGGAAAACAATTTACAACAAACACAACCAATTTCAGAAACACTGTCAACAGCATTTCATTAGGTTGGGGAAATGATGGCCCAGAATCTCACCTAACTGCATTAAATGATTCATTGGCAATGGACTGGAGAGCCGGAGTAAAAAAATTTAACATACTATTAACTGATGCTCCTCCTCACGCAAAAGATTGTACAATAAGCGTAAATTCTTGTTGTAGTACTTGGTGTACCTGGTGGTCAGGATGCTCTAATACTAACACAGATGAAACCTGTAACACCGGACCAAAATATGCCATAAACGTTACAAACGATTTAATCGAAGAAGATATTTCTGTTTTTTATATCACCAAAGAAACTTACATTTGCGGAAATAGAATAATGATAGACAACCTAACTAACCTAACTGGCGGAGGATATTATTCTTACACAGAAACTCAAGGAGTAGAAGACATAATAATAGAGATCGCAGGAGCAATAACAAACATAACGTATGCAGAACAAACTGCAGAAATTACCGGAAACATCTACACAAAACTTTACGGAGACTCCTATATTGAATTCAATTTTACAGCACCAGAAACCTCCGCAGGATTAATAACAACCAACGAAAAATTATTTGACACAAGTTCAACAGGAAGTTTTTCTATTCCAGAAAATTCAGAAATCATCGAAGCAAAAGTCCTCTCCTACTCAGGCCCAAGATGGACTGAAAATGTCCTAATAAACGAAAATATAATGTATAATTTAAGTTCCTACGGTTCTAATTATATCACCCTAGGAGACCCCTACATCATTTATATCAACAAAGATTTAGTTAATCCTTCCATCAATAACATCATTGGATTAACTACAGGATTAGCTCCGGGAAATTCAAGCGAAGGTTCCCAAAGCAATAAAATTATTTACAAACTAAAACAAAATGCTTCTGCATATACTGGAATTGCGGCCAAAGCAGAAGGATGCAATTGGCATATAGAATTTGAAGATAATTCTATAGAAAATTTTCAAGTCCCAAAATACTACACAGGAACCGATAATTGTTATTATAATTCAACAGTTCAAAGTTGCGGAGGAAGAGACTGCGAAGATGAATCAGATCCAAACGCAGACGCAATACAAATTGCAGTGTATAATTTATTTGAAATCTTAGATATTAATGACAACCAAAAAGTAGATGTCAAATTCACAGAACAAGACTTTGATGTAGGTTCTTTCGACGTCACAGGAATTCCATATGATTGGTCAACAGAGGTACAAATCAGAAGATGGGATTAAAACCAATGAACAAAAACGCAATGATTTTTACAATAATGATAATCTCAATACTCAGTTTATTTTTAGTTTCATTCAGCACAATTTCCGTTGTAAAAAATAGAGACTCAGTAAACAAAAGAATTGAAACAATGAACAGCTTTGTTTTCTCCCTTGAAGAAGACTTGCCAAGAAAATTATACATTTCAGGATTTAGAATTATATGGTTGTTAGAAAAAGAAATAATCAACACAGAAAATTATCTATCAAATTTTAATCAAAGCTTTGAAGAAGCATTTTTCAATGGAACCATCAATGGACAAACAAATTTTGAAATACAACAATTAATGTCCCAATCAACATTTGAGGGAATACAAGAATCTCTTGCAACAAAAGCAAATAAAATTAATGCAAATGTTACACTCTCTAATCCAAATATCTCCATTAGTCAAGATAATCCTTGGAATATAAAAATCACACTAACCGGAAATTTACTAGTAAACGATTTAAGCGGCTTAGCATTATGGAATAGAACATTCAATATTTCGGGATACATGCCCATAGAAAGTTTTGAAGACCCTCTATATATCGTCAGTACAGACAATTTAGTTACAACAAAAATTAATAAAACAGACACTCCAGGAACAATTCAAGAAAGTCTAACAAACTCACAATATATCAACTCAAGCTCTGCACCAAGTTTCCTGGATAGATTCGAAGGAAAATTAGACCCTAACGAAAACGGAATCACATCATTAGTCAATCTCCCTCAATTATCTGCTCAAGGAATTCCATTAAAAATAAAATCAATTGCAGATTACATTTATTTTAATGACGCAAATAACCCTAGCTCTTGTCCAATCTCAGGAGAATCATCCTGGATAAGATTAGATGCCACGCATAGAACAATTTATGGAGTTGCATGCGCCTAAAGATAAACTTTTTATAAACTAACAAATTAATAATAAAATGAAAAAAGAAAATATAATAATTTTAATCCTAATAATCCTCCTAATAACAATGGGATTTACAATCTATTACCTAAATGATAAAAAAAATTCACGATTAAACCACCAAAATCCTCAACCCCTAAATAAAATACCAAACGATTCAGACACATCACAAAAAAACTTACCAAATTCAAACACAAATTCAGAAAACTCTGAAAACACTGAAACTACTCAAGAAACTCCAACTGAAGAAAAAACTCTACCAGACTTCACTACAGAAAGATGTGGTCATTATTTTGAAACCTACGGAATTTGCGCAGGAACATGTTACCTAGGAGAATGTGTGAACGAAGGCAGAAGTTGTTATTGTAAAATATAACTAATATCTTCAAAAATTAAAAAAATTTCTAAATCCCAACACCACTTACTTTCAAATATAAATTAGAAACAAGTATTAATACAAGAACCAACCCCGCAACCCATAAAAGCTTAACAAAAAATTTCCTACGTTCAACCACCCACTTTTCAATTTCCTGAATCTCTTTTTGAACTAAAGATTTCTTAACCACAGATTTTTTCCTAGAAACTTTCTTAACAGTCTTACCACTAACAACAGGAGTTTTCTTAACAGATAATTTTTTCTTAAAAGTTTTTTTAGTTTTCATAGCCATATTAAGTTATTAACATTTATAAATTTTAGTAATCCGAAAAACGATCCCCTCGTTTTTAAGAGGTCTGGGAATTGAAAGTAAACAATCCACCGTATAAAAGTTCCCCCTCTAAAAAACTATTCTTTAGCTTCTTCCTTGCCCTGAACCTCTTCTTTCACTGCCTTAGCTTCTTCATCAGGTTTATCCTCAGCAGACCCACCATCAACATCTCCCTGAGCTTCTTCTTCAACAGGAACATCTGTATCTGCAGTCACAGGTTTTTCTTCAACAACCTCTGCTTCACCCTCAACATTTTCTTCAACAACTTCAGCAGGTTTCTCAGCTTCTTCCTTAACTGCAACCTTAGCTTCTTCTTCAGCTTTAGCTTCTTCTTTTCTTTGCTTCTTAGTTTTTCTCAAAGCCCTCATAGTTTCTAAATCTTCTTTAGAATCATAAACATAAGCATCAATATGAAAAATATCTTTCCCAAATCCCCCATGAATATTCAAAACCTCAACATTCTCTTCAGGCTTTCCAAGTTTCTCTGCAATAAATCTCTGCACTTCTTCAAAACTAGGATTCTTCTCACTTTCAAGTTCCCCCGTTATTTCTTGTCTTTTGAACAAATCGTTTTTAATATCTTGTTTAATTTCCATTTTAATAATCTCCAATCAACCTTTAAAAGAATATCTATATCTTAATAGCATAAATGCCTTCCTTATTTACTTTAAGTTCCTTTGCCAATGTAGATTTCTCAGGATTAATTATTTCAACTTTTCCCTTAATATTTTCTGAAATATCTTTTCTCGCACAAACCGGGCATTCGTCACCCTCATAAATTCTCTTGCAATTTTTACAAGCTTTTTCTTTTGCCATTTTATTATACTATCCCCCATTCCTTTACCACATTATGAAATCTAGAGGTAAGAATCTTTTTTATTTTATGACCTGCATAAATCTTTTGTAATGCCTCAACCCTTTCCTCAACATTATCTCTATGAACTGCACCTATAAAAAAACCATGACCTTCTCTTTCAACATATAAATGATAATGATCCTTACCCATTTTATTCCTTACTCTCCTTCACTACATTTCCAACTACAGATTTATTTTTCTTTTTCTCTTCAGCAATCCAATCTAATTTTCCTAATCCAGGTTGTCTCATGGTTAATCCAATCTTCAAATGATCTCCCTTGTAAGACAAGGCAACAATTCTTGCTAAACAAGCATCTTTCTTTTTCAATATTTTCTTTGAATCTTTACCCAATAAAGTATTAGTTGTTGAAAAACTCACATAATCATCCATTGTTTGACTAATGTGGATCATTCCCTTCATCACTCCCAAATTCATAAAAGCTCCAAAATTAGTTATCTCTTCAACAATTCCATATACTAATTCTTGTAATTCAGGTTTCCAAACAAGTAATTTAAACTTAGAATTATAATATGCTGCTCCATCTCCAGGGATTATCACACCGTCGCCAACTTCCAAAACCGAAATAATTCCAATCACTTCACCAATCTCTTTATCGTGATAACTAGTATACGTAGCCTGCAACTGTTTTGCAACTGCATCGCTAGTTTTAAGCCCAAACAACTTCGGCTCTACTCTCACGTAATCTTCGACTTCAACTATATAGAACATGTTAAAATTAACAAAAATTGAAGGTTTAAAAGGTTTTCTATTGATTCAATTATTTTATTATCATCAAAATATAAAGACTCCATTAAAATAAAAATAATAAAGTCATTTTAATGAGCCTAAAAATCTACAAAAAACAGATTTTTTTGATTTAACAGAAGTAGCCATTAAGGATTAAGATATCGGATCTTTCCATTTAAAAATTTAAGGTCATCCCTACCTTCCCTTAAAGGATCCAATAAACATCCTAAAAATAAATTAACAATCCCTTCTAAATTTTCAATATCTTCAATAAATACTTCAAAGTTTTCTAATTTTTTTGTATAAGACCCATGTGTCCCCATTCCAATAATCCTCATAGAACCATTGGGTGAGGCCGCTATATCAAAATCACATTTCCCCTCAGAACCATATAATGCTCCAACCAACTCTGGCTCTTGTCGAGCAATTACAAATTCATATCCCGTCTCCATAAATTTTTTAGATAACCTTTTCCCTACATTTCCAAAAATAGATGAATCTAATGAATCTATTGGAACTACTGCAGAATAATTATCCCCAAAACGTTTAAAAATAATATTTATATCATCCAAAGGTTCTGGTAAGATTACCGGACTATATCTAAACAAAATCATATTTGTTTTCCTATCTTCATCAACTAATCCTTCCTCAAAATCTCCCCCCGAAGAAATAGACTTAGTTTCAATACTCCTTAAAAAATTATAGGGAGTCTCCAACGAATCAATTGCAATTTTCATAATATACCTCCGCAAAAAGTCTTTTTAAAAAATATGGTAATAAACCCTTCATTACAATTACCTTGTTAACATCAACTTTTTTCCACGATTAATCAAAATAACTCTCCCAAGAATTCCCCTCATTTCCCTATCCAGCGTAGCAGTAATATTTTTCTTATCTTCCTTAGACAAATTAATTATCCCATCATCAACAGTTTTACCTTCAACCCTAACTTTCTTAATCTTATTCTTCTCCAACAACTGCAAAGCCAAATCACAAGCAACCTTATCCTTTCCCTTCTTCGTCTTCACCTTCAACCTTTCCAATTCTTCAACAACTTGCAAAGGCACAACCAAATCATAACCCTCATTAATCAAATCTCCGATTGCCTCAACATAATCCAACTTCTCCTTCGCACAATAAATCAAAAAATTCGTATCCAATATTATTTTCATTTTAATCAATCATCAATCACAACAAAGATTTATATAATTATCTCCCCTAATAAAAAAAAGATGGAAGAAAGAAAACACATTTTAAAAATTCTGCAAAACACAAAAAGTGCATTAAAAAACAAAGACCACACAAAAATAAAAAATCTCAGCAATCAAATAGTTCATACTGCATCTATTCATCAAGACCCTGATGTCATCTCACTAGCAGTCATAATTTATGCACTCAGTAAAATAATTGAAAGACAAAATTACCAAGAAGAAGAAAACTGGAATATTTTCTACAAAGGATATACAAAAAATATCGATGACATGATTCGTTCATTAAAAAAAGATAATTTAAAAAGATTCCATCAAGAAATTAAAGAAAACAGACAACTAATCCAAAGACTTTCGGGAAATTTAAAAACATATATCCAAGATGTCTTTAAAGACGCTAAAATAAACAAAGCATCCAGAATTTATGAACACGGAATTTCAATGGAAAAAACAGCCAAAATTCTTGGAGTCAGTCTATGGGAATTATCCGAATACACTGGAAAAACCGGAATACATAACGTCAATCTAGCAGTTACAATACCCATCAAAAAAAGAATTAAATTTGCAGAAGAAATCTTCAAGTAAATGACTCCACAAAAAAATCTCATCTTAGATTCAGGTCCAATAATAAATTTCGCAATGAATGGAATTCTCCCAGTATTTGAAAAACTACAAAAAGAATTCAACGGAAATTTCCTAATAACAAAAGAAGTCTATCAAGAAATAATTGAAAAACCCCTAACAATAAAAAGATTCGAATTCCAAGCAATGCAAATAAAAGATTTATTCAACAGAGGCATAATAAAATACGCAAACATAACTCCCAAACAAATAAACCAACTAAGAGAAGTCAGAGAAAAATTAACACAAATTGCAAACAACACTTTCAAAACAAAAAAAAGATTCGTCCATTTAATTGACAAAGGAGAAGCTGCAGCATTAGCATTATCAACAATATTACCAGACCATCCCCCAATAGTAATCGATGAAAGAACCACAAGAGTACTCTGCGAAAATCCAAAAAACCTCCACAAATTATTTGAAAAAAAATTACACACCTCAATTAAAGCAAACACAAAAAACTACGATAATTTCAAAGATTACAAAATTATCCGTTCAACAGAACTAGTCTACATCGCCCACAAAAAAGGATTATTCAGAATAAAAGACCCCAACCTCCTAGAGGCCGTACTCCAGGGAGTAAAGTTCAAAGGATGTTCTGTTAGTGATAAAGAGATAAGAGACGTTGTTGGGTGAAAAATATCTAAAAAAATCATTTGCCTTCAGACAGAATTTTTCGAACTAACTCACCGGTTTCTTGATTCGCCCCAGATAATAAAATTACATCATCTATCTCATCATAAGGCACAGATTTTATTTCACTACGTTTATGAGAAACACTTGAAACATCTCTATCCAACCTAGTTCTAAATACTGAAAGATCAGTTCCAGAATAACCTCTCAAAAAAAATAATTCAGAAATCTTTTTTTCTGGATGAGGTTGTGTATAAATAATTTCTATTCTACTACACCAACCTAATTTTCCTGCCCTTTCTTGATCATACATAAATCAGTAACTAAATTAAACTATTTAAATAAATATACCCTAAATTATCTACATCAATTTAACCACCAATCCCAAAAATAAAACAAACACACTATCAATAAAATTAAAAAATTGGGTTTGGCAAAGCCACCCAATTTTTCATAAAATAAATCGTTCGCGAAGCGAACCTATATTTTCAAAACAACAACTCATATCACCCAACATAAACATTTTTAAAATCAAATATTCTGATAATCTTATGGGTGCATAGTTCAATGTTAGAATATGAGCCTCCAGAGCTCGAGATAGGGGTTAAATTCCCCTTGCGCCCACCATTCCAATTTTCTAACTAATAACCGTTCCTACAAAATGTTTCCCACTCAACATTTTATCAAACTCACCAACACTCCCCAATATAACCGTCCTAACACTATACTTCTTAATCACTCGCGCAGCAATCTGATCTAAAACAAAATGTTGCCCTGGCTTAAACTTAACCATTCTAACCATTTTCAAAAAATCATTATAACCAATCTCAGAAATAAATCTAGCACTTCGAAACCTCTTAGGATTTTTATCATAAAGCCCCTTAACATTTGTCAAATTAACAAAATCACATTTAAAATAATTAGCAAGTTTTGCAGCAGTACTATCTGAAGTTTGATTCCTAGCATATCTCAAAGCTCCACAAAAAACAACTTGATTACGCCCTAACAAATTTTTAACCATCTTCATATCCTGAGGAATCCCTTCATTAGCATCCTTCCCAAAAAAATAAGTCATAAATCTAGCATTCATCCGAGTAACTGAAATCCCCAAAAAAGATTTTAATTCCTCCTCATTTTTACCAACTCCATCCAATCCATTAATATAAGTCCGAGCAACATTACCTCCCCCACAAACAACAACAAATTTATACTTCTTAGAATTCTTCAAAATAAATTTTTTAAAACCCTCCAAAAATTTAACATCAATTTTTCCAGGAACAATCAAACTTCCCCCAAGACTAATCACAATCACCTTCTTTGCCATATTAACTAAATGTCCAGAGATTATTTAAAACTTACTTTTACTAATACATATGCTCCATCACAACAATCATTTTTAAACCAAATCACCTTAAATAACTATGACTCAAAAATCTTATCACTCAATAGAATATCTAGCACAAGAATTTAAAAGTTCTATTGAAAAATTATTAGAAGATAAAACTGGAGGAAG
>CAYNOY010000008.1:0-32961 GCA_964399015.1 Candidatus Woesearchaeota archaeon
CAAACAAATGTTAGCATGCTCAATGGAAAAAGTATTCGCAATATTCCCAGTATGGAGAGCAGAAAAACATAACACAGTACAACACTTAAACGAATCAAGACAATTTGATTACGAAGAAGGATTTGCAGATGAATTCAAAGTAATGAATGTCCTAGAAGATTCAGTAAAATACATGGTTGAAAAAATAATTGAAGAAAGAAAACAAGAATTAGAACTACTAGAAATAAAACTAGAAGTCCCAAAAACAAAATACATGACATTTGAAGAAGTAACTGACTTAATGAAAAAAAACAAAACACCAATGGAAAAATACGACCTAACTCACGAAGCAGAAAAAAAGTTAAACGAACTTTTCCCAAACACAATCGTATTTGTCCACGACTGGCCTTTAGCAAAAAAACCTTTCTACATAATGCCTAAGGACACAAAAGATAAAAGCAATAACCAACTATCAGCAGGTTTTGATGCAATATACAAAGGAATAGAATTAGCATCAGGCGGACAAAGAATCCATCTACCAGACCTATTAATCGAAAGACTAAAGGCAAACTCACTAAACCCAAAAAATTTCAAAGGTTACATCGACTCATTCAGATACGGAGCACCACCTCATGCAGGTTGGGGAATGGGATTAGAAAGGTTGATGATGATGATACTAGAAATGAAGAATATAAGGGAAGTTGTTTTATTTCCAAGAGATAGAGATAGATTGAGTCCTTGATTCTGCAAGTAGATAGTTTTAAAAATCATTTTCTAATCAGTTTATTATGACAAAAATATTAGCGATTGGAGATCCTCATGGAGCATTAGATAAGATAAGACAAATCCCATTCAGAGAGATAAATCCAGATTTAATTCTAATTCCAGGAGATTTAGGAAAATCAGATATTTCGAGAAGACTTGCTTTTGAAATGGTAGAAAGAGAAAAACAAGGTCTGCCTCTAAAAAGATTTTCAAGAGAAGTAGTTAATGAAGCATTCAATGAAACCTATGATTCTAGTCTTGAAATTTTAAAACACCTTTCTCAATTTAGTCCGGTTTATACTATTTTTGGAAATATAGAATCTACACCCCATATCACTTATACAAAAACCAAGGCGCATAAAACTATGAGACTTACGAGCAACATTAATTCTATTCAAGGGACCAAGGTTATTAATAATAAATTAGCTAATACCGAGAACCTTAGAATTGGAGGTTTAGAATACTTCACAGAACCTTTTTGGGTTAAAAGATTTATGCCCAAAAGTATAGAAATGTTTCGTAAAAGGGGTTATGAAGAAGAAACCGAAAAAGCTAAAAGAGTTTTAGATAATTTTGGTTATACAGATATTCTACTATGTCATCAACCACCTTATGGTTTTTTAGATAAAGTAGATTTTCCTTCTGCTCCTAAAAACTGGCAAGGAAAACATGCAGGAAGTAAAGTCATTCTAGATTATATTAAAAAATATTCTCCTAAATTAGTTTTATGTGGACATATCCATGAAGGGAAGGGAAGAACAAAGATTGGAGAAACAGAAGTAGTCAATCTTGGTTGTGCAGGATATAGTGTTTTTGAATTTGAATAACTCTCAAACTAAAAACTTCTCATCTAAGGATGCCATCCATAAAAATCCCTTTGTCACATTATAAATTCTTAAAATAAATCTCCATTATTAAATCTTAATTCTTACCAACATACCAAGATTTTTAGGGCAAAAATGGGAAAGTGACGTAAGGAACGGATTTTTGAGGGGGCGGAATTTAACTGCCCCATAGAAAAATTCAACAAATCTTAAATACATCATATCCTAATTTTATCTAAAATCTCTCAGCATAAACCAACAACTTTAAAAACCTAAAACATTATACAACTGTATAATTAAAAATACAACCATATAATAAATAATACAACTTCCCCAACATCAACCCCTTCCAACCACTCCAATCCAAAATGAAAACCCTAACCAACTCAGAAAAAGTTTTAGACATTTTCTTAAACGACCCTTTAGAAAAATTCCATTTAAGGGAAATAGCACGTTTAACAAATTTAAATCCTAACACAGTTCTAAACATAACAAACCAATTAGTAAAAGAAAATTTAATCAAAAAAGAAAAGAAAAAACATATTGTTGAATTTAAAGCAAATTTTGACGATAAAAAATTTAGAACCTTTAAAAAAGTTAGAAATATATCTAAAATTTATGAAAGCGAAATTATAGAATTCCTAAACAAAAAATTAGAACCAGAAGCAATTGTATTAATTGGGAGTTATTCTCGGGGAGAAGATATAAAAGAAAGCGATATTGATATTGTAATTATTTCTAAAATGGATTACGATGATTTAAATTTAGAACCATTTGAAAAAAAATTAGAAAAGAAAATTCACCCCCTCATTGTGCACTATAATAAAATGTCTAATGAATTTTATACAAATCTAATAAATGGAATCATATTGGAAGGTTATATGAAAAAAAAATAATGGAATCTTTTGAGAGTTATTTAAAAAAAGGAATTATTCAAAAGGGTTTTAAAGACTTAGAAAGGGCTAAGAAGCTTATTAAAGATGGAGAGAAAAGATTAAGCGATGTAGAACTTATTGATATCAATAAGGTTCCTAAATTTGTTTTTGAAAATGTTTATGACGCCTTAAGAGATTTTCTTTTTGCAATTCTATTAAGGGAAGGATATAAAACAAAGTCCCATGAGGCACCCATAGCCTACCTATTAGGTCATGGTTTTGATGTTTATGAGGTTAATGCCTTAGATAAACTTAGATATAAAAGAAATGGTTCTAAGTATTATGGAGAAGATATTTCCATGGAAGAAGCGAAAGATATAAAAGAGTTTTATCTTGAAATAAAAGATAAGCTATACAAAATATTAAATAAAACAAATGATTTAAAATAAAATGAACAACAAAGAAATTCAAGAACAAGCAAAACAACTATTAGACAAATTTGCAAAATCTTTAGAAAAAATAGAAAAACATTCCACCAATGATGAAATCCCCTTTGTAGACAGAGAAGAATCTGAAAGAGAAGAATCTCCTCAACCAGAAACAAAAGACCCAGATTTCAAAAAAAGAATTCTAGAAAACGCACCACAATCAAATGAAGATTTCATATTAACAGAAAGAGGTAACTGGAAATGATAAAAAATAAAAAAACTCAAAAGAAATACGATAAATCCTCTCCACTCTTACAACCCTTAGAGGATTTAAAAAACGGAATTGATAAAAAAGGAACAAGATACCTAACCGATTGCCTTTGCGATTTTTATGACTATTTAGCAAGAAAAGAATCCTCCGTAAAAAGAACAAAACTATTTCAAGAAAAATTAGAAAGTTTATTAGAACATGCAGAAAACAAAAGCCTAGACATAACTCCTCAAAGAACTACATATCAATCATTTTTAAGAGAATATCCAAAATTACTTAATCCAAAAACCCCAAAAGAAACTACTGAAATTTCAAAAAAACATTCATCAAAAGAACCATTAACTAACCGATACATTCCATGCGAAGTTGTTACACCTCCAGAAATGATGCCTCAAGGGGGAGGTTTTTATTAAAATGAAAAAAATACATCCACAATTATATCAATTAGGTCCAGCATACCAACAAAAAGACCCTGAAGAAACTCTAGAACCAGAAGATCCAAGAAATATTAAACCAATCAAACCTCTCCACGAATCAACAGAACTAAGAGACCCGAAACAAAAAACTTCTCACGAACTAACTAAACTCCTAAACCTACAAAGAAAATAAAATGGTAACAATGCTAAAAAGACCCACAGACCATATAATACAAGATTTAAAAAAAGGAAGAATAAGTCCAAAAACATTTCTTGAAAGAGGATTAAACGAACTTAAAACAATTCTAAGACAAAATAATGGAGACCTTAATGGCAACATTTGGGGGCCTGAAGAAAAATATATAGAGGGAATAGAAACATTAAAAAAAATGAATACCGATGAAGAATTATTAGAAGATTATTCTCATCAACACGAAAAATTATTTAATAATTCAGAAATTGAACCAAATCAAAAAACAATAATTGGAAGAAAATTTTTTGAATGGTGTGCAAAAAGAAAAAATCTTGAAAATGGAGAAACTCCTCTATCAAAAAAAAGTCACCATAAAAATAATAATGGCAATATTTATGAACGTCAACCAGTATTTATCCCGGGAATATCTGCTATACCCACTAACGAATACGCCCCCTAACAATAAAATGATATCACAAAAACTAACCCAAATCAAGCAAGGAAAATTAACTGCAGAGCAAAACATCTCTAATTTCTTAAATCAAATAAAAACACAAGATAAGGAAATAAACGCAGTCCTACATCTGAACCCAAACGCATTACAACAAGCAAAAGAAATAGACAAGAAACCAAAAAAAGGAAAACTAGCAGGTTTAGGAGTAATAATAAAATCCAACATAAATGTAAAAGACCTAATAACAAACTGCGCATCAAATACATTAAAAGATTATAAAGCAACCTACAACGCAACAGTAATCGAAAAACTTCTAGCAGAAGATGCAATAATTTTAGGAATGGCAAACATGGACGAATTTGCATCAGGCTCTTCAGGAGAAACTTCAGCATTTAAACCAACCAAAAATCCAAAAGCTCTAGACCGAATTCCAGGAGGTTCAAGTTCAGGCTCAGCAGCCTCAGTTTCAGCAGACTTCTGCGACTTTGCATTAGGTTCAGACACCGGAGGCTCAATACGAAATCCGGCATCACATTGTGGAGTAGTTGGATTCAAACCAACCTACGGAACAGTCTCAAGATATGGATTAATAGATCTATCAATGAGCCTAGATCAAATCGGCCCATTAACTAAAAATACAGAAGACGCAGAATTAGTCTACAACATAATAAAAGGCAAAGACAAAAAAGATGCTTCGTCAATAAACATAATCAATCCACAAAAACCCACAACAAACATCAAAATAGGAATCCTAAACACAAATGCAGACCCTGAAATACAAAAACTAATCCAAGAAAAAATAAAAACAATCTCCCAAAAAAACAACTACAAAACTCAAGATATAACTTTAACCTACACAAACCTAGGAATCCAAACTTACTATCCAATAAACTACACAGAATTTTTCTCAGGAACCAGAAAATTTGACGGAAGAAAATACGGAAAGAAAATAGAAGACTCTTGCGGAGAAGAAGTTCTAAGAAGAATATTAGGTGGACAAGAAATAAGTAAGGCAGAATACAAGGGAAAATATTATCGAAGAGCACTAAGGGCAAAAAAAATAATCGAACAAGAATTCCAAGATGCCTTCAAAAAATTCGATATAATCATATCTCCAACAGTCCCAAGGCTCCCACACAAACTCAAAGAAAAAATATCTCTAGAAGATATGTATAACTACGACGCTTTAACAGTCTTAGCAAATCTCGCAGAAATTCCAGCAATATCAATTCCCGCAGGAACAATAGAAAACATCCCAGTAGGAATCCAACTTATGGCAAAAAAAGGCGACGATAATTTTTTATTACAAGTAGCAAAGGAGTTTGAAAAATGAAAATAATAAAAATAGGAGAAACAAATTTTCAGGAATTTAAAACAGAATTTTTTACAACTGAAAGAATAAAAAAATATTTTGAAGAAAATAAGATTTCTTTAGCAATGCTCATTCCAAATGCTTATAGATTTTATGAACAAAATTTGTTTGATGAAATTGAAGATAGCAAACCTCATAGGATCAAGAGATTTCAAGTTATTTATTATGGGATAGTTATTGGGAGAGATTTTAATAAAGGGAAACTTAATGAAAAAGGATTTGAAGAGGAATTGCCTGAAGAAATTATGAGTAAAAAAATCTATCAATCTAATATGAATCCAACTGATTTAAACTTTGTTTTAAAATACCTAGTTAAAACTAAAAATTGAATTTGAAAAATAATCAAAAACTCTTCCCAACCTCCTAAATAAATTTCAACACTAATAATATGCAAGGGGAGGAAAGGGAAAGGTGAAACCGGCTTTCCGCGTTGGCGGAACAACCTTCAAAATTTTCCGCGGTGGAACAACAAACTCCCAAAAAACAACTCCTCAACACAACAAACACAACACTTTAAAAATTCCATTCACCAAACATTAAAATGAAAATAGGAATAATCGGCCCAAGTAAAATAAAAGAAAAAGAAAAAATATCAAGAATAGCAAAGATAATAGCAGATTCAAAAAATCCAATCTTTGTAACACCTGACAAGGGAAGCAGTTCTGAATTTTTTGCACAGGAATATTTAAAAAATAAGGGTAAAAAAGTTTATTCAGTTTTACCATTAGACGACAAAGAATTTGGTTATAGTTGGGTAAACACAGAACTAGGAGAACAAATCAATTGTCAAACTTGGAGAAATCAACCAGAACAATTAAATCAAGAAACAGACCTCCTAGTTTCAATAGGATCTTCAGTTGGAGGCCTAATAGAAATTTGCTACACTAAATGGTTCAAACCAAAACCTGTTTACATAATAACAGATATAGATTCAGAAAAATTACCAAAAGTCCTTGAAGAAGAATTAGATATAAAATATATTTCTATAAGTGAATTAGAAAAGGCATTAAAATAATCAAGGCTCAAAACCAAAAACCTTTTAATCCCAAAATTATTATACTAAATACAATGGAAATACAAAACCAAGAAATTCTAAACAAATTAGATAAACTACAAATAGACATAAACTTCATTAAAAAAAATATGCAAGACCCAGCCATATCTCTAACTCCGGGGGAAGAAGAAAGATTAGATAATGCCATGGAAGAATATGAGATTGGAGAAACAGTTTCTCTTGAAGAAATAAAAAGAGAAAGAGAAAATGCTAATCTTGAGGTTTAGTAAAACTTCTGCAAAATTTTTGAAAAACTGTGATAATCAAATTTATCACAGGATAATTAAAAAAATAAATGAATTACAAACAAATCCTTTTCCTCAAGATTCAAAAAGAATAGAAGGTAGAACTGATAAAACATTCCGAATTAGAGTCGGAGATTATAGAATTATTTATTTAATAATTAAAGAAACTAACACTTTAATCATAGCAGATATAAATAAACGACAAAGAATTTATTAAAATTAATCAATTTAAAAGTCTTACCTCTCCAACAGAAATATTTATAAATGTTGTAATACCAATAATATTATTGGTTATCCAATAATAAAAATGAAAAGTACAATAAAATTATCAGAAAATGAATTAAGAATATTAGGAAGTTTCTTCCCAGAAGGAGAGGAGATAACCTTAAAAATAATTCAAGAAAGAAGCAAACTTTCTTATGAGCCAGTTCATAGGCTAGTAAAACAGCTAGTCCACAAACAACTCATCTTCATTAAGAAATTCGGAAAAACATTAGTCTATTCCTTAGATTTTTCTAAAGAAAAAACAAAAATTGCATTTATTTTTTATGCAAACGAAAAAAAAGAAAAATTTGCAGAAAACTATGGAAGAATTTATAGAGCCTTATCAAAAATTAACGAAGAAGATACTGATTTTTTAGCAGTATTCGGAAGTTATGCAAAAAGCAGTCCTACAGAACATAGTGATATTGATATTCTTGGTATTAGCTCTAATAAAGAAAAACTAGAAAGAAAACTTAGGGGTCTAAGATATGAAACAAATCTTGAATTTACTCCAGTCATAATCCCAAAAAGAGAATTTTCAAAAATTAAAAAAGAAAATAAACAATTTTGGAAAGATTTAGTAACCTATGGAATAATCTTTAAAGGCTACGAACTATTTTATTATTATGCTTACTTAAAATGAAAAGAAACATAAAATTTTATATAAAAAAAGGACTTTTAGTTAAAGATGAAAGTATTAATGAATTGACTAAAGATTATTTAAATAAAGCAAAAAATAATCTTAGAACCTTAAAAATATTATCAGAAATTGAAAATAATAATGACATTAGAAAAAAACTAAACATTCCAAAAGATTACAATCCAAATGAATGGGTTGTAATAATTGGATATTATGCGATGTACACTGCAGCAATTTCATTATTAGCAAAAATAGGTTATAGAAGTAAAAATCATACTGCAACAATTTGTATTTTAGAAGAATTTTTTGTTAAAAAAAAGATTCTAGACAAGAACACTCTAACACTTCTTAAATCTGCAACATTTCACAAAGAAGAAATTGAAAAACTCTCTGATGCAAGACACAAAAGAGAAATAGCTCAATATAGTATAACAAAACAAACCACCAAAACAATAGCAGAAAAAATCAAGAAAGATGCTTACGATTTTGTTAATAAATGTGAAGGGATAATTGAAAAATGAACACCTTTAACCAACAAAAACTCCACCAACTCTCTAAATCAGATAAATCAAACGAAGGCGGTTGGGACCTCAAAATAAAACCCCTTTGCAACAAAATAAACAAATCCAAAGATTACTACACAACATCATCATGTGCAGGTAGAATCATTCTAATAAAACAAACAGACAAAAAACAACCTGATGCATTCCTTTTCAAAACTCACAAAAAAACAACTCTAAATGAAATCAACCAAGCATTAAACCAAACCACTCACCCAGACATAGACTTCCAACAAACTTGTTGCATACTTCACGTAGCATGCTCTTCACCAGAAAAAGCATTTCAACTAGTAACCCAAGCAAATCTCTCAGGTTGGAAACGTTCAGGAGTCATAAGCCACAAACGAAACATCGTAGAACTTCACTCAACAGAAAACCTAAGCTTCCCAATCAAAGTAAATAACAAGGTTCTAGTCTCAGACGAATTCCTAAAAATCGCAATTGAACAAGCTAACAAAAAGCTAGAAAGAACTTGGAATAAAATTATTCGATTAAAGAATTCTTTGTAAAATCCCCCTTTTCACCACCACCACAACCCTTAAATATCTCAAAATCTCGTATAATCAATGGGATTAAATGAATTTTTAATATCATGTGAGCCCCAAATAGCAAAAATAGTAAGAAACTTCTTCAAGAAAGGAAAATTTCCAGATGAACCAGAAATACAACATTCTATTAAAATAATATCTAAAGATGGACGTCAAGATATTTGGTATTTTAGAGAAAAGACGATCGATGCAATAGAAAACACTTACAAACCTCTAACTCAAACATATCTCGGAAGCTCCCAAATTAGCTCTAAACCACATAAATATTTTTAAAGATACAACCTCTAATATTTTTAATTATGAATAGTAGAGGTGTCTCTTTTTATAAGCGCTAACTTATCAAAAATAGATGAAATCTTACTATTTAAGTTGGTAGTTTCATCTAATAGTAATGAAAGGAGGTATAATAAAAAAAGAAAAATGGTTTTAGACCTTGCAAAAGAAGCAATAGGAAACGTGGATACTCATAGTATCAATTTCGACGACCTTAAAGCAGGTAAAGCTAACATCAAAGTGTTTGGTGTTGGTGGAGCAGGAGGAAATGCAGTAACTTGGCTTTTCAACAAAGGTATCAATGGCGCAACAGTTTACGCTGCAAATACAGATGCACTGCATCTTAGTATTACAAAAGCAGACGACAAGATTCTTATCGGAAAAGAATTAACTCGTGGTCTTGGTGCTGGAGGAAAATCAGAAGTCGGAAGAGAAGCTGCAAAAGAATCTATTTCTGAACTTAAGAAAGCTGTGTCTGGAGCAGACATGATTTTCATAATCGGAGGAGAAGGTGGCGGAACCGCTACCGGAGCAATGCCAGTTATCGCACAACTTGCAAAAGAAACAAGTGCAGTAGTAATCGGTGTAGCAACAATGCCTTTCGAATGTGAAAGAGCGCGAATAGATAAAGCAGAGTTCGGATTACAAGAGTTAAGGGATCACGTTGACACAGCTATTGTTATCGACAACAACAGACTAGTAGACATTGCAGGACAACTACCAATCCAGCAAGCATTTGCAGTAGCAAACGAGCTAATCAGTACAATGATTAAAGGTATCGTGGAAACAATCACCCTACCAAGTTTAATCAACCTGGACTATGCAGATGTTTCTTCAATCATGAAGAAAGGAGAAGTTGCAGTAATTGGAATTGGTGAATCAGACTCAAGCGATAGAGTAAACGAAGCCGTTAGACAAGCACTAACACATCCATTGTTAGACGTGGATTACAGAGGCGCTAACGGAGCTTTAATACATATCACCTGCGGTCCAGACATGAAACTAGAAGAGTTCAGCCAAATCGGTAAATTAGTAACCGAGAATATTTCGCCAGAAGCTCAGGTCATTATCGGTGCAAGAATTAACAAAGACTTTGAAGGCAGAGTCAGAGTTATCACAATAATGACAGGTGTATCAAGCCCTTACATATTAGGTAAACAGCGAATAGCTGAATACGATATGCAACCAAAATCAAATACGGATTTTGCAGAACTAGGTATTGACATGGTACGAGAATAATCAGCTGATTAGAATTTAATTAATTTTTTTTATTATCGGAAAAAGGACGGGCCTCCTGCACTATTAAGTGCAGGTTTTAAATAGGCCCTCGTTTTTCCGAGTCAGAGAAAAAGTGTTGCTTTTTCTCTGAACCCTCTTTTATTTTTCAGAGGGTTTTTTATATTTTTAAAGATAATCATTGTACATATTAATCAGGTAGGAATCACGATAATAATAATAGAATTTTAGGGCATAAAAAAGTAATCTTTTAAAAACTCCTAACAAAACTTTAAGATTTACAACATAATTTCAAAAAATTAGCGAAGTGCCTTGACAAAGTCAGGCACGAAAGCGTGAACTCTTACAAAACTAAGACAAATATATTTAAGATTTTATATGAACAATTTAAAAAAAGCATTATCTTAAAGAAGTCCTAGCATGAAAACATACTAGGACAGTTATTAATATTATCACACATCACATGCTTATAAAACTTTCTAAATAAAAAATCTCAGATCCACACATACCCCCACCAAAACCCTTAAATAATCCCCTAACCCCAAAAAATCATGGTATGGCCCTTTGACCAAATAAAAAAACATCAAGAAGCTAAAAGATTAGCAAATGAATCCTTAGATGAAATAATAGTTAAAGCACAAGAAGTAGACTTAACTATCACAAGAGGACACATAAAAAGAATAGCAAGAATCAATCTTCTAACAACAATCCCAAAAATAATGCAATTAAAAAGACAAAACAAACTCTACACATTACAAACAGTTTCATCAGAACAAAGATCAGACATAGATTACATTGAAATAGGGCAAATAGAAAATCCAGATTATAAACCCAAAATAAGGCAAAGACTAGAATTAAAAAAACAATTAGGAGAAAAGTATCCTAGAGAATTAGATAATCCTCAATCTCCATTAAAATTTGATTATGAAGAAAAAATACTAGGATGGGAAGATACACCTATAGAAGAATGGGTAAAAAGAAATACTGGAAAATGCCCAGACTGTAGTGGGAGTGGAAAAATAGAAAAATATATCCCTCAAGGAAGAAATATCGCCAATGGACAACCTTCGGAAATAACTGATTGTTATTCTTGCGATAATGGTTCAATGAATGCAGAACAATGTAGAGCTTATCATCGTCCAAATTTTTATGGGTTTGAAACCTCCTGGAAATTTACCAAACCCCCAAAAACAAAAGCACAAAAAGAATTCAAAGAAATATCAGAACAACAAGACCTAGATAGATTCCCTGCAGAAAGACTAACAGTATATTTAAGAGTAAACTCCTAATCACATATCCCCCCGCCGAACCTTCTCCAAACCATTCGCATACTTATTTCCCCAACCCTCAAAAAACAACCTACCATTCAAAGAATACTTTCTTTTCTGAACAGTTTTATCTTTAACTGCCTGATAACCTACAGGCAAAATAACTTCAATAGTAACATTATCTGGAACTTTCAAAAGACTTCTAACCCCTCTAGAAAAAGCACCAACCCAACATGCAGACAAACCTAAATCAACAATCTTCAATAAAAAATTTTCAACAGCTGCTCCAACATGATGCTTCACATAAGCTCCAGCCCTCGAATCATAAAATCTCTTCACATCCCTATCCTCCGAACAAACAACAACAACTACCGGAGCATCCTTAATAAAATCCTGCCGACAATACTCTGCAATCTTTTCCTTAGTTTCAGCATCTCCAACAACAATATATTTCAAAATCTGAACATTTCCAGGCGAAGGTGCAACATTCGCTGCCTCAACAGCCGCAACAATATCTTCACCTTTAACTTTCTTATCAGAAAAATTCTTAACAGATGCCCTCTTTTCCAAAACTTTTTTCAAATCCATTTTCAAATTAAATAAGAATAACAGATATAAAAAGGTTTAGTTCAAATAGAATAAAGAAAAAACTTTACACCCTATAAGAAAATTTAAACTTAATTCAAGAAAACTCACAACCAGATTAAATTCCTGAAAAACTAATAATATGCCAGGGCGAAAAGGAAAAGGTGAAACCGGCTTTTCGCGGGAAGGAGAAACAACTCTTAATTTTTGCAGGGGGAAAAAACTCGCTCACACTCATAACTCAAAAACAACCCAAAAATTTATAAGTAAGATAATCTTACATTTAACATGGAAATAACAAAACTCAGCACAAAAGGACAAATTGTAATTCCTGAAATAATCCGAAGAGATATAGACGTAGGAACTTCATTCACAGTTATCAAACAAAATGATTTAATCATTCTAAAAAAAGTTAAAGAAATGACTGAACAAGAACTTGAAGAAATGAAAGAACTTGATAAAATCTGGGAAGAGATAGACCAAGGCAAGGGAGTATCTTTATCTACTGAAGACTTTCTTAAGGAAATGGATTCTTGGTGATAAAAATGGATTGGAAGATTAATAATACAACAAGATCTCCAACTTTTCTCAAACAAACAAAACAACTAGATAATTTTACATTACAAAAACTTAAAAAACAAATTCAAAAAATAATCGAAAATCCTCAAATAGGAAAACCATTAAGATACAAAAGAGGAGAAAGAACCTTGTATATCAAACCATTTAGATTAATTTATGCAATAAAAAATGATGAACTAATTTTATTAAAGTTTGAACATAGAAAAAATGTTTATGAATAAATTATTCTTCACAACAATCAAATTACCCCCCCTTAAATTGCTTCATAAAACTCTGAAGAATCACAAGAGCCCCAACCAAGACAATTATTCCAAAGATTAATGGCATCTTTTCTTGAAGGTCTCCCAATGCAAAGGTGGCAGGATTGATTTCCACAGCCCCATTAACCGAATCATTTCCCCCTAAAGACTTCTCAGGCTCATCTAACTTTTCCATAAAACAAAAACCTGAACACAGTTTAACTTCATTAAAAGTTTCTAAATTTTTTTCATAGAATTGAATTCCCTTACACTCATATTTATATCCACAAGCTTTTGGAGATACTGGAATGACAACCATAATCAATATAACCCAAAACCACCATTTTTTATAAATCACCATAATTTCCCTAAGGATTTACATTTTAAAAACATTTCCTAATCCAAAAATAAAACGTCCCCGGCTGGACTCGAACCAACGACCCTACGATTAACAGTCGTATGCTCTACCAACTGAGCTACGGGGACTTCAGAAAAACAATATGTCAAAACATTTGTTTTTATGAGTCAGAGAATTTAATTCTCTGAATCTATACAATCCATAAAAAAAATCTATATTTAAACTTATCCATAAAGACTATTCAGCTAATTCATTCTTTATCTCAAGCCCATGCTCCATTCGCTTCTTCTTACTCTCCCTCTCTAACCTAGTATAAACATTTCCTTGCTTACTCCCCAAAATCAAAGACGTAACAGACTGAATAGCATCATCCATAATTTCAGCATTTCCAATCAATCCAATCTCATTATTATTCAAAGAAATAGAACAACCCGTAATCTTTCTCAAGGTAGATAATGTCCTACCCCCAGTACCAATTATCCTCCCACGAACCCTATCTAAATCACCCCGCTTAGTAATATCCTTAATATGAACTCTCTGCAAAATCATCCCCTCTTCATTCAACTTCAAAGCAGCATCAATAGAAAAACCCGCATTAACTGCCTCCAAAATCTGCATAGTCAAAAACTCATCATCCGCATCTCCATCAACAAAAACATTCTTTCCCTTATGCGTAACCTTCACGCCCAGCTCCCGCTCAAGACGCCTCTTAGCCCGAATAACTTCCCTAACATTTTCAACATATATTTCTTGCATATTAATCTACTTTCTCCAATATAATTCTTTTTTTAAATCCTCCCCTCTTATTGACTTTTTGTTGTTTTAAGTGTATCAATTCTTGTTTATTAAAATGTTTAAAATCACAAATAGCATCAACAACTTCTAAAATATCTGCAAGTTCTTCATTTGTTGGTTCTACTATAAACTCATTAACTTCCTCAAGTAATTTTTGTTTAAGTTTTTCCCAATACTCAGAATTTTCTGCTATATGGATCATTGGAGTTTTATTATCTTGTTTAATAATTTCAGGTATTTTATCTCTTACCAGTTTGTTATATTGCATTTTAAATTCAAGTCAATGAAATTTATAAATTTTTGTATATAAATCATTAATCAAAATCATCTAATAGAAATTTCAACACTATCAATATGCAAGGGACGGAAATGGAAAGCGATTTCATGAGCGACTTTCCACAGGGAGGGATTTAAAACACACAAATTATTTTCCACAGGGAGGCACAACACCATAACAACAACCCACTAACCATCATGACTCACATATCTACCAACAACTTTTCCACCCTTCTGAAATCTCTCAGCCTCCAACTCCTCCAAAGCACCCCTATACAAAACATATTCATCATCAGAAATAATCTTCTCACCACCAAATAATCTTCTCAACAACCCATCAGAAGGAGCAGAACCATTCAGTCTCTTTTTCTCATCATACTTCATTATCTCATCAAACAACACTCCAGGATTCATAACTCTCCCCTTAACATCCACGTAATCACTTTCCCCATTAGAACTAACAAAAATCCTTACACTATCTGGAGGCTCTAAATCTTCATCCATAATCAATTTACATGTTGGATTAATATTTAAAACTATTGGTAATAATTAAGTTTCAATTTTAATAACTAAAACTCACTCTTAACTTCTTTTATCAATCCTCTTCTCTTCAAAAACTCAACTTGTGCAGGAGTATACTTAAACAAAATATCTCCTTTCTTATCTCCTTCAAACTCCCAAGGTCTAACAATCACAGTATCTCCAGGTCTAATCCACAACCTTCTCCTCAAAGCACCCGGAATCCTGCAATTTCTTTCTTTATCATCTAAACATTTTATCACAGTCCTATTTCCACCAACCCTCTGATCAACAATTCCAATAACCTCGCCATTTCTCGGAGTCCTAACTCTAGTTACAATCTGAGGAGTGCTAGCAACAGGTGCCTTATTCTTCTTCGCTTTATTCTTAAATTTTGGTGGCATTTTATACAAATCTAAGCTAAAATCTATTTATAAGAGTTTGGATTAGTCTAGAACAACTCTAACCATCTTAGAACAAACCTAATCCAATCGGAATATCATCAATCTCAATAATTCCTTCCTTACTAATCACACCTGCCTCAATCCCACACTCCACACTCTCACGCCCAACAATATTAAACGTAGCATCATCTCTATCAAAATCTTTCAACAACCCAATTAATTTCTCACGCCCCATTTCCTCTCCTTTAAAAAAATTCTCACGAACATCAATCTGTTTCAAACCTTCCTCAAAAACCTGACCAATCAAATCACTATCTGCAACAGCAACAATCGTCCTATAAGCCTCATGTATTTTAACATCCATACACACAAAAAACACTATCATTATATAAATATGATGATAGCACAAAAAGAAATTACAAAAAACACTATCTGGATATAAACATAGTGATAGTAATTAAAAAAAGTATTAAAAAAATAAAAATAAAATTTAGTATGCTTTCTTTGCATCTCCAGACGTAACAGCTTTCTCTGCATTATCCTTTGACATCATCGCACACATTGTAGTTCCGCAATCAGGGCACTGACCTTTAGCCATAAACCCGCCTTTAGCAGTCTTGTTTATCGCAGGATCTTTCATTTTCTGCCCTTTCTTCTTACATTTTACACAATACGCTTCAACCATTTTATTAAACCTCCTAAGTATTTATTTTGCTATTTTCAGCTCTCAGCTATAATATAGCTAATTACCTCAGGGAAATTCCTTATTTAAAGGTTTAGATGTTTAGATTTTCAAGTATTTTGGATAAAATCAAACAAATAATCAAAAAATAAATTCACTATAATAAATCTTAAGAAAAACTCATCTCCATAAATCCTAAAAATTACAACATAACAATACAAATTAGCGAAGTGTCTTGATTAGGTCAGCCACGAAAGCGTCAAAACCTAATATCCACAAAACAAAGCTCAACTAAAATTTCCCACACACACTATGCTTCGCATTCCATCTCAAAATCTTTCACTTCGCTCAGAATTTTCCTCTAACCGAATGCTTCGCACCACAAGCCAAACAATGCAAAAAACTAAACCCCTTCTCACGAATCAACTCAGTATCAGGTTTCTTACATTCATTACAAAGAACAAACTCTTTAACATACTCATCAACCTTATCATTAATCTTAGCAGAATTAATCTTTCTCTGCAAAATAACCCTATTTTGTTTTATCGCTCCAGAACTCGCCAATTCCTTCAATAAAAATCTCAACAAATGATTAATATCTCTCCTCAAATAAGAAGCAATAGCAGGCAAATTAGTCAAAATCGTCTTAGTCCCCTCAAGATGCCCCTCAACCTTCGGAACCTCAAACCTCTCGCCACTATGCTCAATAGGCTTTACCTTTTTATAAGTTTCTTCAAGTAATTTTTCATAATCATCAGTCATATTTTCTAAAGAATTACCACCTTTTTAAGACTTCCGAATATCTCAAAAAGGGATCGTATAAAAAACATCTTTCGAAACACCTTCAGTAAAATAAACATTTCCCCTATCAACTTCTTCAACATCAACAACTAAAGGAACATCTGCAAATTTCGGATATCTAAAAACATTCTCCCATTCAGAAATTTCAGTTCTACCACTTGTTTCAGAAGGAGCATACTGTTTCATCCAATCAAAATTAACAATATAAACATCCCTATTCACAACCAAATCTTCCAAACCCTTACACATATCAATAGCATCAATACTTTTAACAGGTTTACTCAATCCATATAACGCTAATCCCCAGTATCCAACCTTCCCAGATGATTCAGGATAACTCATCTGATTTTCAAGAACAGTCCATGCCAAAGGATAATTTTGAGGCCGCCCATTTTTTTTAGGCTTAAATGGTCCAGTCAACGCAAACTTAAGTTCAACAAATTTCTCGTTATCAATCAAATCAGGCCCAATTTCAGGATTAACCCCCATCCACAAAACTCTCGCAGCCCAGTCATGATGACAAATCTTCATTTCATTAGTAAACTTCCTAGCATCCATACTATTTTAAAAAATAAATAACTTAAAAGAATTATTGTGATAAAATATCTCCAATCCCCCCATAACCACCAAATTCCCCGCCCAACTTATAAAACACCGGAGGATTCAAATCTTTATTATCTTCAACATAATCTCTAACAGAAATCTCTTCGAAATTATGTCCAACATCAGGTTGATGAAACATCCTATCCTTTCCCCCTTTCAAACCCAAATAAACTCCAGTATGTTCAATCACACCATCAGGAGCAAAAAATCCTATAACACTTAATTCTTCCTTGCCTTCATCGCAATTCCAAAGCATTTTATCCATATCACAAGAATCAACAAATCTAGGTCTTTCAGAATCATAAACATTCAAAACATAAAGCGTAGTCCCAAAACAATTACTCGCCCCAGTATCATTCCGAGAACCCAAATGAGAATGATTCAAAAGCCCAGCTATCTTTAATAAAGACTTAACTTTTCCAAAATTTCCATTAGACATAGTCATAAAACTTACAAATATCCACTTAAAAATCTAACTATTTCCAAATATTACCCCAGATATCTAACTCTTCCAGGCTTCGGCTCATAAATAATTCCCTCTTCCAACAACTTATGAATCTCCTGCGTAATCAACTCTGGTTCAGACTTAATTTTCAAAATCATCTCTTCCTTATCAATCCCTTCACTTTCTTCAGAAGCCTTAATCATGTCAATCAATTCATCTCTCAAAGCCTTAACCCCCTTCTTTTCTTCAGTACTCGGCAAAGGCTTAAACATTTTCTCAAGCTCCAACTTTCGAACCAATAAATACTTAGGATTCTGTTTCTTAAGAATCTCGGGCATAATATACAATTCTCCATTATAAGACCTAAGCATCCCAATAATAATCAAAGTATCTCCTTGAGAAAACTCATTAAACTTCACAATATCTTCTCCAAATAATCGCCCCCTTATCTGCCCACTCCCATCATCAACAGTAATAGTACCAAACTTGGTCTGCCCATCACTCTCAAATTTATCAACAACATTCGCAAGAATATTCACACGCACAATATTCTTATCTCCCAACTCAACACACTTCAACCACTTATTCTCTCCATCATTATCCTGAAAAATCTGTTGACCCCTAAGTAAATCTCCAATCTTCATCTTGTACGCAACTTCTCTTTTTCTTACAGGTTCTGCCATCTTAACACCATCCCTTTAAAACTCAATTTCAATTTTTAAAGATATATGTAATGAAATAGATTAAACCTTAACAACAATTATAAAACAAATCAACATCAAAAATAAATGCAACCCAATACACAAATCCTTCAACAATACTTTGAAACCTACAACCAACAAATCCAACAAGTTAAAGCAATAAGAACACCTCAACTAATCAACACTCAGGGGAGTTTAGAAACAATTACCAAAAGCATAATAACTCAATTAACAACAAAACCCAAAACATGGAAAGACCACTACACACATCATCCAATAGCAGAATTCGCAAACCAAGTTCTCTCATATTTTCTAAAAACAAACCAAGTACCAAATTATAATATTAAAGAAATAATCCAATCTGCAAAAAATCAATTACCTTACAGAGTAGGAAAAGCTTTAAAACAAAAAGTAAGTGAATTAAAAGGAATGGGAAAAAATCCCAGATAATCGCTGTTAGTTTATTCGGAATGAAATGGAGAACAAGAAATAGTCTGCAAGACGGTTTTTTACGAAGTAAAAAATTTCGAAGAGTTACTTTAAAATAAGCTTACTCTAATTCTATATCCAAATAATCTAGTAAACCAATAACTTCTGGAATTGAAAACTTTGTTTTTTTAAGAATATTCTGATTTGGATCTATACTATAATTTTTAGCAGTTTTGAATGATGCAAAACTTAAATTAGCATTTTCAAAACGACTCCCTTTAAGATTTGAATTTATAAATTCCACCCCTATTAAATTTGTGTTAAGAAAATGACAATCAAATATCTGACAACTTTTAAAACTAGTATTTTTCAAATCTAGATCAGAAAAATCAGACATAGAAATTAAACAATTTTCAAAAGTAAAACTAAATAGAAATGGAGTACAAGTTGAAAAATTCAATCCTAAGATTTTACAATTTTTAAAATTACAATCTTGAATTTTAGTATTTACTAAATTAACATTTGATAAATTACAATCTTCAAACACACAATCAATAAAATTAGAATTTTCAAAAGATTTATCTGTAAAATTTTCATTCTTAAAAGTTTTCAATTCAAATTCTTTATTTTGAAACTCCATACAATTTTGATATTTTTGATACTTTATAATTTTTACTTATTTTAAATTAATTGAACCTAACATAACATAATCCCTGATTTATTATTGATAATCTTTTAATATAGGCAAAAACAAAAATTAATTCCCCATAGCTAATTAAATTTTATAACATTTCAATAAGCAAGGGGTAGAAAGGAAAAGGCTTAAGCCGGCTTTCCACTGGGAAAAAACAACAACTATATCCCTTGAACAAACCCACTCTTAGGCTGAAACAAATCCCCTGACTTCTTCAACTTCTCAACAGTTTCTTCAAAATCATGGTCACTAATCGTATCCGCAAACTCTTGCCTCAAAATATCCAAACTAATCTGCTTACCATAACGCCCCTCCAACTCCTTAACCTTCTCCTTAATTTGAATAAGCTTACTCCTCTCACTCGAAGAAATCTTCGTAGTCGCCCTATCAATATCAAACGTCTTAGTCTCAGGATCATAACCCACCTGTAACATATAATATCGAGTCAATCTAATCGCAACCTGTGCATCTTCCCTATCAACCGTAGGTGACAAACGAGATTTAGCATGAGCCTCTGACAATCTAACCAATCCCTGCAACTGCCTAGCTGAAATAGATATCGAACCACCCTCTGCCTGAGTACTAGCATTTCTCAACTTCACATAAAAATCTTTTATCTCATCAAAAGCCTCATCAGTCAAATCAGGCACACATTTCTGTTTAGCATACGCAACATATTTTCTAAATAACTCCCTATCAATCGCAGACTTCAGATCCTTCTTCTGATGCATTCTCAAAACATGGCTTGCAATAGCATCATCCTGCTTTTCATTAGGCAAGTCTCTCAAAATAAAAATCAAATCAAACCTGTTAATCAAAGCAGGAGGCAAATCAATTTGCTGAGCAACAGGTTGAGTCGGTTCAAAACGCCCAAACTTTGGATTCCCTGCCGCCAACACAGAAGTCTGAGCACTCAAGGTTGCCTGAACATTAGCTTTAGAAATCGTAACCGTCTGCTGCTCAAGAGCCTCGTGCATCGCACTCCTATCCTCCGCACCCATCTTCTCAATTTCATCAATACAAATAACTCCCTTATTAGCCAAAACCATCGCACCCGCCTCCAAAGACCATCCCTTCAAAAACTCATCCTTAACAACCGTCGCAGTAATTCCCGCACCCGAAGAAGCCATACCCACAATGTATCGACCTTTCGGAGCAATATTAGAAATAAACTTCAGAGTAACCGACTTCGCAACACCCGGATCACCCATCAAAAATAAGTGAATATCCCCCCTAGAAACAGTCCCATCAGGACTAGTTTTACGCACACCCCCAAACATCTGCAAAACCAATGATTCTTTTATCTCCTCATAACCCCAGATACTCGGAGCAATACTTTCCCTTAATTTAAGAAATAATTCTGGATCTTGAGCCAACTCTTCAATTTGCTTTTCATCCTCTTCATTAATATCCAAATCTTCATAAGTAGATTCCAAAGGAATCAACTGGTTCGCCTCAACAGCCAAATCAAAACGAGTAGACATCGCACCAGAAGGCAACGGAACAGGAACCTCTTTCAAAATCCCCAAAATCTTAACTTTACTTCCAGGAGTAGTCTTCTCTTCCATCATTGGCTCAACCAAATCTTCCTTCAAAAAAACAGCCATTCTTCTAGGCTGCTCACCACCAACAAGCGCCTCAGGAGGCTCCTCAATAACTAATCTCTGCGCATCAACCATTGCCTTGCTCAACAACCTAAACTGCCCCTTTCTACCACAAGAACATCTAACAGGTTCTCTAAATTTCTTTTCAATCTGCAAAACAGAAATAACAGTCCCACAAGAAGGGCACTCAAACTTCGCATTAACAACCTGAGGCCTAACCTCCGAAGCCTGCCTAACAATTCCATCAAAAAATATAAACTGATTCAAATGCTCTGCCCTAATTGTCCGAATCAAAACCCTCTGAGTATCAGGCAAATCATTAAATCTAACACGAGGCCCTTTAATCAATCCAGTTTCTTCAAGCGCAGTCTCAAGAATCTGCAAGACCTCTTCAGGATTCCCCATAATCGCTTCAGCCAAAACAGGCGAATTCGAAGCCACATCATCAAAATTAACATGAACAACTTTCTTACCTTTTCGTATACTTTCACCTACCTCTTTCTTATACGTATTAAAAAAAGCCTTAGCCTCAATTATCAAATCCTCATTACTCCCTTTTTTGTCCATTTCCGATACCTATTTTTACATAATAAGATAATCAATTAATTTCTATTTAAACATATCCGAGATAGATTATAGATTTTGAAAAATAGTTTTATTCGATTAAATAAATTTCACCACTCACACACAATCAACAAGTTTAAAAATAACAACTGCCTTAATTAATAATGGTAAAAAAAGAAGTGATGAGTAATAAGGATTCTATTAAAAAAATAAAAACTGTTATTCGTAAAGATCTTGAAAAGAAATACACCCCCACTCTAAGATTAAAAACCGAACAAAGCATAGCAATGGACTTCGCAGAAAAAGTCTACGAAAAATTTGACAAATTAATCAAATCAGTAGTTCTCTTTGGTTCAACAGCAAAAAACAACCAAGTAGTCGGCTCAGACATCGACATCATCATAATCGTTGACGACGCAATGGTCAAATTCGACGACATTCTAATCAGCTGGTACAGAGAAGAATTAGGAAAAATAATCCAAGCAAACAGATACAACAAAGACCTTCATATCAACACAGTCAAACTAACAACATGGTGGGAAGATCTTCAAAGAGGCGACCCAGTTGTAATCAACATCATAAGATATGGAGAACCTCTAATAGACTTCGCAGGATTTTTCTTACCATTCAAAATCCTATTACAAGATGGAAGAATCAGAACAACACGTGAAGCAATATACACCACACTTAACAGAGTTCCGGGCCACATAGTAAACAGCCAACTCGCAGAACTCGGAGCAGTCGAAGGATGCTATTGGGCAATGATTGAATCAGCTCAAGCACTACTAATGTCAATCAACGTATCACCTCCAAGCCCAGAACACGTCGCATCACTAATCAAAGAAAACTTCGTAGATAAAAAATTAATGAAATCAAAACACGTATCAAACATAAAAGATGTTTACGAAACACATAAAGATATAATCCATGGAAAAATAAAAAACCTAGATGGCCGAGTCATCGACACACACCAAAAAAATGCGAATGATTTTTTTAAAGTAGTTATTAAGTTAATTGGCGAGATTGTTGATCCAGAAAATAATTAGTGAATTAAAAAATTTAAGCTTCAGGTTCTCTAGGAGCTTCTGCTTTCTTTTGCTCATATGCTATAAAATATCCTCTAAGGTTTTCTTCTGAGACCATATCTGCTAGATATACTGAACTTTGAGGTAATTCTTCTTCAAGGAATTTTTTAGTTAATACCTCTGCATTTTCTAAATATTCTCTAAGAGGCATCCCAAAAATCAAATCCAAATTTCTAGCTAACCCATCTAAGTCTTCATTGTCGTCATAAGGAGTTCTATTTTTCTCATATTCTCCATTAACAATTTCTTTTATTTTCTTTTCATCTAAATCTTCATTATGTCTTGGTTTTTTACCTTTAAGTGCTAAACCCATAATTTCTTGTCTTAATATTACTTCAGTAAGATTTTTATGAGCTTCAGTATGGCTTCCAGAATATGCAGGGTTATATAATGTAAATGCAAGACCTTCTTGAAATTCTGCAGGGGCAGAATTTATTGTAGCTATAGCTTTATTTTCTGTAAAAAGTTTATTAAACTCTTCCATAGATCTTCCATATTGAAATTTATGAAGTTGATTAAATGCGCCACCTAAAGCACTTTGATTTTTTTGTTCTAATGCTCCATGAATTGCATTAGCGTAATTTTGCCCATTTCTTAAACCTAATCCTTCTGCATTAGATAACAAAGCCTCGGATTTTTTTGCAATAGCTTCAAGATCCTCGTTACCTGCATCTTCATTAAATTTACCTCTAAGAGCGTTCCCTTCTAAAAAAGTTCCAAGTCGAGACTGAGCTAATTGATAATTACTTTGCGTTGCAGGAGCCGGAGCTGGTGTTGCTGAATCTTGCGCTGGAGCATCATCTTCAGGTTCATTTCCGTCATCTGCTAGTGTATTTTCGTCTACCATTTGTTAATATTCCTAACCCTCCAAACTTTATAAAGCTTTTGGTCATATGTTATTTCAAAGTGGTAACAACTCTACAACCAATCTACTGATAATCATCAAACTCATCAAAATTATAATTAAACTTCTGTTTCTTCGAAACATTTCCCTCTTCACTCTCAGGATTATAAACTCCTACCCCTTCACTTCCAACATCACTCCCAACTCTCTCACTCTCTTCCTCCACTTCACTTTCTAAATCATCCTCCACCTCTGAACCCCGCCTATCCTCCACCTCTGAACTCCCCCCATCTTCTCCACCAGAAACCTCCTCACCCTCATCCTCTCCACCTGAAACCCTTTCATCCACTCCATCCAAACTCTCCTCTGAATCATCACTCACTTCCTCAACCCCATCATCATCAACCTCATCATCCTCAGAATCCTGCCATTCATCTCCTCTCGGTTGATTTTCATCTTCTTCCCCTTCATCATCATTAGAAACCTCTCCCTCAGAAACCTCCTCACCCTCATCCTCTCCACCCTCACCTTCACCACCAGAAACCTCTCCTGCAACCTCACCACCCTCATCAGAATCCTCCCGCTCCAAATCCCTCTCAACGTCATCAACCCTGCCACCACTAACTTCAATACCTTCTTCTATTTCTTCATCTCGATCCAAATCATCTTCATTACTTTCATCAACATTTTCCTGAATATCATTAATCCTACCACCTAAATTATCCAAATCATCCAAATCAGACTCAGAATTCTCAACATACTCTCTTTCTTCCTTTTCCACACTAACCTTCTCAATTTCTTTCTCAGCCTCTTTTTCAACCTGACTTTCAATTCCCCTTATCTCATTTGCCATTCCATCAAACTCACTTGGCTCAGAAATTTCTGGACGACTCACTGACTCACCTCCACTCCTCTCACGAACCTCCCCATTAACCCTACCTTCACGCCCACCATCACTCCCACTTCCTTCACGCCCACCACCATCCCCACTTCCTGCATTAACTCTTTCATTATTCCAATCTACCTTAACTTTTTCTTTATGAGGCTCTGCCGAAATTTTAACATCACTCAAAAAAGGTTCCTTGTTAACCGAAGGTTCATCTGATTCAAGCAACTCATCAGACATCTCATTCGGATCATACGTTGGAAACTCAGAATCCTTAGGACCTGTTGAACCCATCGCAGGCAAAGGAGATTTCTCATCACTACTCTCCGCATTATAATTATCATGCTGATTTTCCCACAACTTTCTATTCTTCTTTTTCTTCCTTTTCTTTTTCTTCCTCTTAAATTGATTTTGCTCTTGATCATTTTGAGACTGATTCATTGCCTGATTTTGAGTCTGCCCCGAAATCTGTTCTATCCCAGACCCTTCATCACTAGATTCTCCACCCGCAGTCACATCATTATCACTAGCTCTCTCTGCTTCTTCAGCTTCCAACTTAGCTTCCTCTTCATCTCTCAATCTCCTTTCTTCCTCAGCTTCTGCCCTTAACTTAGCTCTCTCAGTTTCCTCCCATTTCAACCTTCTAACTCTCTCATCTTCTTCAGCCTGCAATCTAGCTTTCTCTTCTTCCTCCTTTTTCAATCTCTCTTCTTCTTTCAACCTTTCCCCCTCTTCTTTCTTCCAAACTTCTTCCAAATCTTTAATAGTCTTAGAAACATCATAAGCTGCATCAGCATTTACAGAAATAGAAGTAATACCCTTAGGAAACAAAAATTCAACCATCTCTTTTTTAGAACCAGCCTGACCACAAATACTCGACTGAACCTTATGCCTTTTACAAGCACCAATAACTCTCTTAATCTGTGACAAAACAGCAGGATGCATTTCATCATAAAGATGTTGAACTTCATCCTCACCTCTATCAACACCCAATGTAAATTGAGTCAAATCATTTGTTCCAAAAGAAATAAAATCAATACCCACTTCACAAATCTCATCAATTATCTGCACGGCAGCTGGAGTCTCAACCATCACACCAAACTCCATATTAGAAGTCTCAAATTTTTTGTAATGTTCTTTTGCTTGTTTAACTTCTTCTACTGAAATAACTTGAGGAAACATAATTCCAATTTTCTTATCAGGATTTTTATCAGCAACATTCCTAATCGCCTGAAATTCTGCATCCAAAATCTTAGGATGTTTCAAACTAAATCTAATCCCGTGCAATCCCAACATCGGATTAATCTCTCGTTCAGGAGCACCCTTCAACGAAGCATATTCATCAGTCCGAATATCACTAGCCCTAATCCACATTTGTTTAAATGGAGCAATAATTTTTTCCATACCTTCAGTCAAAAGTTTAGTATATGCATCCAAATTATCTTCTTTTTCATAAAGCAAAGGATGCTTCCCCATACTAGCTATCATTCCCTCAATCCTCGTCAAACCAATAGAATCAATCTCTGTCTTTGCAGCCCTTTCAGCAGAATTAGGCAAATCAACAATCACCTTCAACTTTATTCTCTCAACATCTAAAGCCGGCTTTATCTCAACACTAGTAGTCTTCGCAACCTCTCCCTCATACACTTTTCCAGAAGAGCCATCAACAGTTATTTTCATTCCATCTTTCAAAACAGAAGTAGCCTCGCTAGTTCCAACAATACAAGGAATACCAATCTCTCGAGAAACAATCGCTGCATGACTTGTCATCCCACCCTCGTTAGTAACAATCGCAGTAGACTTCTCCATTGCAACAACCATATCAGGATTCGTCATCTCAGTAACCAAAATATCACCCTTCTTTATCTTAGATAAATCCGCCATAGAATCAATAATTCTAACAGTCCCTACACCAATTCCAGGACTAGAACCCAATCCTGTCAACAAAACATTTCCAGAAATCTCTCCCTGCTCCCCTTTCTCTCCTTCTTCAGATTCTTTAATGGTAGTCACAGGACGCGATTGCAAAATATACAACTTCTTATCTTCATATGCAAATTCAATATCCTGAGGCTTCTTATAATGCGCCTCAAGTTTCATTGCAAAATCTGCAGATTCCAAAACCTCTCCATTAGTCAAAACCTGACTTTTACTTCTTTCAGGACTCAATCGAACAGTCTCATTTTTCCCAGAACTATTTCTAACAATTGCAGTTTTCTTTTCAGCAGTCTGTATACTCTTTATTTTCAAATCATGATCAATCACATAATGGTCTGGACTAATCCTTCCCGAAACAATTCCCTCTCCTAAACCATAAACAGCCTCGACAATAATATCTTTTGTCTTATTTGTAGGATCCTTTGAAAACATCACACCAGATTTTTCAGAATCAACCATTTTCTGAATAACAATAGAAAGCAAAGCCTCGCCTTCCTTAAACCCTTGTTTGTTTCTATAATAAATTGCCCGAGCAGTATAAAGTGAAGAAAAACATTTTTTCACATTCACAAGCAAAGCCCTATCTCCTTTAACATTCAAAAAAGTATCCTGCTGTCCTGCAAAACTTGCAGTAGCCAAATCCTCTGTAGTTGCCGACGAACGCACCGAAACAAATGGAGGCTCTTGAGCATTCTTTAAAATATTCAAAGCATCTTTTGAAATTCCTCTCTCATCAATTTTCTCTGCACCCAAAATATGATACGCTTCCAAAATCTCACTCTCCATTTCCTTAGGCATTTCCTGCTTCTCAACCATTGCCCTAATTTCCTTCGAAGCTTTTTGCAAAGACTCAGTTTCTTCCATACCCACAGACTGAACAATATCAGCAATTCTTTCACAAAGCGCATTAGCACTCATAAAAGATTCAAACGCATGAGTAGTTATAGAAAACCCTGGCGGAACCGGAAACTTAGCATTAAACATTTCAGCAAGACTCGCACCCTTACCTCCCGCAATCGGAATATCTTTATTACTCAACTCCGAAAACCATTTCACATACCTATCAGAATCATAATGCGCTTTTTCCAACTCAGGAGAATTATCAGGCTTTTGATCCGAACCAGAATTCATACTTGCTATCGCTGATTTTACAAAACCATTCATCTCTTTTTTACTATCCATACATTCAGCAGTTTAACTTTGTATTTAAATTTTATGGGAGTTGGATAAATGGTTTTAATAGAAATATGCAAGAAAATAACCAAATCTACTTACTAACTTCAAACTTAACTTTAGCTTTACAAGCTAACTTAGGAGTAACTTTCTTAAAGAATTTTCTTACCTTTGGCAAATGCTCTTCACCATTAAAGTATAACGTAAATATCGGAGCACCATGTTTTAGTGTTGCCGCTCTACCTTCAGAACTCCCAAAAGATTTCTTCATACCTGTCTGAACCCTTTCACCCTTACTTCCACCTGAAAAAATTCGATTATTTCTCAAAATATTGTGAGGGTAAACATTACATCTAAAAAAATAATTTTTCTGAGTAATCAACTTAGTCATATCCTTATGAAGGGATTGTCTTATCGCTTCCAAAGCAAAATCCCTTATTTGAATATTTTCTTCAGTAGATAACACAACTTTAATCTTATACTTACCCTCTTCAAAATCCTTAATATTTCCCATATTAAACTTGACAATTTTTTGAGGAGGAATAGTCTTCACATAAGAAAGTTGCTGCTTCTTAGATCTTCGACTATTCTTAATTGGTTTTCTTTTCGAATAGGCTGCTGCTTTTCTTTTTGCTACCATTTTTTATTTAAGTCCTCCGTTAAAAATGGTTGCTCTAAAAATCTTGATTTTTTTTGCTACCATTTTTTATAATAAAATTTTTAAGCTACTGTTTGATACGTAGAGGTATCAGATTTACTTAATGAATAATTATCCTCTTCTGCACCTACTAATCGTCCTTGATATCCAGCACCACTAACCATCTCAGTATAATTAATTCCAGCCTCACTATAATTAGTATCCGAAGAAAAATAATCTTGTAACGAAGATTCCAAACCACCTAAGTTCAAACCATATTCTCCTGAATCAGGCTCACTTAATGAAGACATTTCCCTAGCCCGACTACAATTCACAGGACTTTTTGTACAATTTGTTCCTTCAGGACACGAACTAACATGAGGACAACTCATATTAAAATATTCTTTTTTAAGTTCTCCAGTTTTTATTAAATTATCATATGCAACCATTTTAATCTCTCACATCTACCTCACTATTCCGAGCCTGTCCAGGTAAACCCTTATCAAAAATTGATCTAACCAAGCCCTTGTTTCCATGAGCTGAACTTATCTTTCCAACAATTTTCTTTCCAGCAGGTGAAGTCCAAACTACTTCTTTACCCACAAACTTTTCTGCTTCTTCTCGAGTTTTAACAAAAACATCTAAGATATAATGCCGTTCATGGATTCTTTTTAATCCCCGTCTAAATTGTATTACTTTTGCTTTTACCATTGTAGTTATAAAAATTAAAGAAAAAATGACTTTAAAAGTCTTTGTATATCTAAAAAATATCCAATCTCATATAAACCAATAACTCCATCCATTAAACAGTTATTTTTCATCTAGAAACATATCCTTGCCCAGTTTTTTCAAGAGAACCATAAGAACTTAGAAGGGTTAAAGGTATAGAAAAAGCAAGTGAAGTATAAAGAGCCCCTTTTTCAATAGTCTTTTTACATTGAGGGGATATTTTCAAAAGTTTAGTTCTTTTAATCCGCTTAGGAAGATTTTTTCTTAAACTCGAAGGCATATGTATTTTTCTTAATAAATTATTTACTCTTAATTGCAAGGGCCTATTTTTAAAATGTTTTTCATCTAATTCTAGTTGATCTTCCCAAAATTGTTTAAGAAAATCAATCCTACTTGAATAAGATTTCTCTCCACCAACTAATCTCTCATCTGTAACCATCTTAAATCCATAAATTAATCATATAAAAACTTTATTGTAATTCATAATTACAAATTTTTGCATTTTTTCTAGCAGAAATAACTGCCTCACGATAATTCTTTCCTTCCCCTCCAGGAAATAACTCTTCAAGTTGCTGATAACATTTAGAAGAATTATTAAAAGATTCTCTTGCCTCTTCAACTCTATTCTCTTTCACAAAATAAAATCCCTTAATCCAATGAAGGGTCCCCTCAATATATTCCTTAGGATCATCCAAACTGTACCATTCAAAAAATGAATCCTCATCACCCATTTTTTTCTTAACATCAAAATCATCACAATTAACTAACCTTCCAGAAGTTTGTTTCAAACTCTCCAACTGCCTCATTTTCTCCTGTTCTATTTTACGTTTAATAATGTAATCAAAAAGACCCATCCTAAATCTATAAACTCTTCCTATAAAAATATTATTATAATCAAAACATAAGATTCCATTTTTAAAATGGAATAGTTTCCGACAAATCTTTTAGATTTGTGGCGCAGAAAATTCATTAAATTTTCTAGCGTGATTAGCCTAAAAATCTGTAAAAGCAGATTTTTTGGATGTTCAACTATAAACTAACATCAAACTCGCCCAACTCTTTACTCAAAACAGCCATTAACTCTTTACTTAACAAAACCCTTCCACCCTTATTATTTGCAAGAGTTTGATTAAATTCATTAGCATTACTCTCAAGAAGTTTATCTCCCTCAATTTTTCTAATCTTCTCACCTTCAATCAAAAACGCAGGCTTAGTCAAAAATAAATCCGCATGCTTATCATTAAACGAAAGAGTAACTTTTGTCTTTTCTATCAGGCCCAAATCCTTTCTCTGAGTATACTCAATCAAAGACTCAACCAAATAAACAGAATCCCTTCTCAAAGTCTCAAACTCATATTTCCCAGGAGCCTTCTTATTTTTATAATCTTTCTTAACAGCAATCAATTTATTCAAGGTATGAATATACTTGGGATTAGCTTTACCTTTATTGATAATATCCTTCTCATATTCCTTAATCAAAGCAGATTCAGAACTTCCCTTAAATGTCGCTTTCATCAACTTGAAAACATTCTCATAAATATCTGAAAAAGTCTTTTCCATCATTCTCGTCTCTAACTCAGTTCTCAACTCTTTCAATCTCTTAAGATAATCCTCTGAATTTTTCAACAACTTATCAACTTCCTTTCCAGTAACACTCTTAACCTTTCCATGTTCATATCCCTTAAAATATTTAATAACAATCTCTTCCAAAATATCCCAATACTTTTTCTCTAATAATTTTTCTTTATCAACAAAAACTTTCTTCACTTCTGCAACAGTCTCCTTAGGATTAGTTGGCGGAACCCCATACAACATCAAAAGTCCTTGAGTAGGTGTCAAAACACCATAATAAATATCACCCATCACAATATCCATCAATCTTCTATTAGCCATATCTTTAGTTTTATCCCCCATAGACATAAACATATCAATAGACTCTGGAGAAGGTTTAATTTTCCCCATCCTAAGTAAAAGTTTCCAAGGCAAAAATCCCCCCCGATCATAAAATGGAGAACCATCTCTCAAAAAAGTATAAAAAATAGGATTAGCGTCTTTCACACCTTCCCAAAATTCAGTCAATAAATAAATCTGAGGCGACAACTTATTTTTCACACCAGCAAGCTCACCTGCCTGAGTAACATAAGAATAAATAATATTTCTCAACTTTTCCTTCAATTCCAATCTAGGCATTCTCTTAACATCAGTATCATCAATAATCACAAAAACATCAACATCCGAAGTCTTAATTGCTTCACCTCTAACAACGCTTCCACCAACAACATAACTATAAACATATTTCTCAAACTTTTTCAAAACCAAAGACTTGTGAATTTGTGCAACTCTTATCGCCCCCAAAATTCCCTTATCATACAACGGGAAAGCCATCCCAATCGCCTCAATAATCTCAAACTTACTATCCATACAAATCTCCCATAAATCCTTATCCAAAAATAAATTCAACCAAATCTTCTGCTTTGACTCTTTAATTTTCTCAATAATTTCTTTTCTTAGGGCATTGTATTCCTTTTCCTTATCATCAGGCAAAACAATCAAAAGATGCATTGGCTTTTCTTTTTTCTCTTCCTCAGTCAATTCATTTTCTTCATCAAAAAGACTCGCAGCCTGAGGAGGAATTATTCCAATAGCTTCTATAAATTTATACTTAGAACGAATCCATTTTTTCAACGAATCCAACTCTTGCCTAACCTTCTTCATAGCCGCATCTTGTTCAGGATTCGGTGCATTAGGCATTTGCGCATTCGCCGGCAAATTAGCATTCTGATATCTCTTATCATCTAAACTATGGGGTTGATTTGAATTTGATTTATTTTCAGGCGCCATCTTATATGAACACTCAAATATGATATTTAAATGCTACTACTTAAAAAAACGACTCTTATTTAAATCTTATGGATGTTTTGAAAAACACAATCATACACGAGTTACAGGCTATTATAAATTAAGAACGGGTTTATTATTAATAAAAATACAATTAATCCAGATTCTAAAGTTTACAAGACTAACATTATGCAAGGGGCGGAAAGGGAAAGGCGTAAGTGTCCAACTCTCCGAAAGAGAGTTGGAGAATTAGAGAATCAAAGATTCTCTAAGCCGGCTTTCCGCGGAGGGAAATATCTAGAATTTTAGAAAGTAGAAACAATCCCAAAAATTTAAATAGCCAAACAATTCACCAATTAAAATGACAAGAGTATTCAAAAAATCAAGACACATAAGATGGAACTGGCAAGAATCTCCAGACGCAAGAGACCAAGATGGTAATGATAGCGTGAGATATCATTTTGTGGTTGTTGAGGATAGAAATCGAAAAGGAATTATGAACCAAATTTTAGAAGGATTAGCACAATATGGCGGAGTTACTCCAGTAAGAGAAGTTGAAGGAGATGTTAAAGATTCTAAATTAAAATTTTTATTCTGTAGCTACGATACTTTAATTCGTCCAGAAAAAATTAATTGGCCAAATGGAAAACCTCTCAAAATGGACAGAGATTTACGTGAGAGACAAAGAAGAAACATCGAAGATTACGTTAGGAACAAATACGAATAAATTTCTAAGAATCTCAAACAATCTTCCAAGTAGTAAGTTTTAAAAGCTATCAATTTATTATAATCCCATACGAATGGGCCTATAGGCTAGTGGCAAACCATCTCGCTTACACCGAGAATTCAGCAGTTCGATCCTGCTTAGGCCCATCATAACAATGAAAA